>NZ_CP194516.1:3635102-3938027 GCF_050931845.1 Poriferisphaera sp. WC338 | reverse complement strand
GTTGGACATGAAGTTGAGCGAGTCGTCGGGGGTTTCGATCCAGGACTTGGTGAGTTCGCCTTGCCAGAGTTCTTTGGTGACTTCGAGTTCGTTGAGTGTGAGTTCGAGGTTTTCGTATTTTTCGAAGCTGTTTTTTGCGGCGGTTTCGTCTTTTGCGGTACCGAGTGTGAAGACGATGGTTTCGGATTCGCCGGGTGCGAGGGTGAGTGCGACGTTGAGTGAGGCGATGGAGTCGTCCCACTTGCCGGTGGTTTTGTTGAGGTATTTGCCTTCTTTGAGTGCGCGTGGTGCGGCGAAGTTGCCGAGGAGTCCGATGAAGGCTTCTTTGCTGCCGGACATGTCGGCGAGTGGTTTGCTGGCGGTGTGGAAGGCGATGCCTTCCCATGAACGGTTCCAGTGTTGGCCGGCGTCGTTGGTGACGTCCCACATGCGTTTGGCGGCGAAGATGGCGTTGGCGCTATGATCGAGTTTTGTTTCGGTGAAGACTTTGTGGAATTCGCGGTGCCAGTCGGGCGCGGTGCCGAGACACCATTCGAAGTAGGAGAACATGGAGAGGTTGCGGGTGCGTTCTGAGTTGTTGGTGACTTTGAGGATCCAGACTTCGTGTGTTGCGTCGTAGGGGACGTACATGGTGAGTTCGGATTCGATGAGGTTGTTTTCTGAGGTGATGGTGGTGTAGCCGAGGCCGTGACGGCATTCGTATTTTTCGGGTTCGCGGCAGACGGGTTTGTAGCCTGCGGACCAGTAGTCCATGCTGTCGGTGTCTTGGATGTAGATGTATTTGCCCCATTCATCGATGACGAGGTCTTGTGACCAGCGCGTGATTCGATTGAGGCCGGCGTGTTTATTCCATGAGTAACCGCTGCCGGATTGTGTGATGGTCATGCCGTAGGGGCCGGGGGCGATGACGTTGATCCATGGCTTTGGGGTATCGGGACGGGTGATGACGTATTCTTTGCCACCGTTTGCGAAGTAGCCGTATGTATTTTGGAATTGCTTTTTCTCTTTGGAGACGTTGTGCAATTCTGAATGGTTGTTTATCTCAGCTTGAGACATTTTTTCACCTCACTTGAATCAGTCGATTTGAAGGGGTTGATGTTGTTTGCGTTAGCCTTTGAGGCCGGTCATCGAGATCCCTTCAATGAGCTTGCGTTGTGTTATGAAGAATAGAAGGATGACGGGTAGCACGACGAGGGTGCTGGCTGCCATCAGGTAATGCCATTGTGTTCCGCCGGCGCGGCTTTGATAGAACTGCAAGCCGAGTGCGAGGGTGAAGTCTTTCTGGTCGGTGAGGTAGATGAGTGGATGGAGGAAGTCGTTCCATGTGCCGAGGAATTGGAAGAGTGCGACAACCATGAGCGCGGGTTTGGCGAGTGGGAGGATGATCTGCCAGAAGATTCGGAATTCGCTGCAGCCGTCGATGCGCGCGGACTCGGAGAGTTCTTTGGGGACGGTGCGGAAGAATTGTCTTAGGAGAAAGACGTTGAAGGCGCCGGCGAAGAAGCTTGGGACCCATAGGGGTTTGAGCGAGCCGATCCAGCCGAAGTTTTTGAACATGACGTAGAGGGGGACCATGATGACGGGGCCGGGGATCATCATGGTGGCGAGGCAGAGTGCGAAGAGTTTGTCGCGGCCTTTCCATTCGATGCGTGAGAAGCCGTAGGCGACGAAGGCGTTGGAGATGACGGCGCCGATGACGGTGAGCACGCAGAGGACGATGGTGTTACGGAGGTACCACCAGAAGTATTTCATTTCTTTGACGGCGAGCCCGAAGTTTTCCCAGCGCGGTTCGACCTTGTTTTTAAGGCTTTCTTTTGGGATGGTGTAGGTGGCGTCGGCGTTTTCGGGGCTGACGATGAAGGTGTTGTCTTTTTGTTCGACGACGCGGACGGGTTGTTCGACACCTTGGATTTCGGCGTAGCCTTGGGTGGGGATCCATGTCGGGGGGAAGGACATGGTTTGATCGATGGGCTTGAGCGCGGTGGAGATCATCCATAGCAGCGGCACCATAAACGCAAGTGCGCCTAGGAGCAGGATCAGGTTGAACAGGATTTTGTTGATCTTATCTAACATCTTGTTTTAATCACCTGCGTAGAAAACGTGTTTGCGCGAGAGTAGGGTGACGAGGATGGTGAGTGAAGCGATGAGGATGAAGAGGATCCATGCCATGGCGGAAGCGTATCCCATGCGCCAGTAGCTAAAAGCGTTTTGGTAGAGGTAGACGGAGTAGAAGAGTGCGGAGCGGTTGGGTCCGCCGCCGCCGAGCATGACGAAGGGCGTGACAAAAACTTGGAGCGCGCCGATGATGCCCATGATGAGGTTGAAGTAGATGACGGGTGAGATGAGTGGTGCGGTGATGTGGATGAGTCGTGTGATGGGTCCGGCACCGTCGAGTTCGGCGGATTCGTAGAGGGTTTGTGGGACTTCTTGAAGTGCGGCGAGGAAGATGACGACGGTGCCACCGATTTGCCACATGCTGACGAGGATGAGTGTGGGTTTGGTCCAGACGGGATCGGAGAGCCATTGCGGGCCTTCGATGCCGATGAAAGAGAGTGCGTAGTTGATCAGGCCGTACTTACCGTTGAAGAGCCAGATCCAAATCATGGCGACGGCGATGAGCGGGACGATGGAGGGGAGGAAGTAGATGGCGCGGAAGACGGAGCGGCCCATGATTTTTTGGTTGAGCATGATGGCGACGAGCAGCGCGAGGATGAGCGAGAGGGGGATGGAGAAGATGGCGTAGTAGAAGGTGTTGTAGAGTGACTTCCAGAAGACGGAGTCGCGGGCCATGTCGGTGAAGTTGGTGGTGCCGATCCAAGTTGGGTCGGAGAGGACGTTGAAGTCGCAGAAGGCGTAGTAGAGTGACATGCAGACTGGGTAGAGCATGAAGACGACGACGCCGATGAGCCATGGGCTGATGAAGCAGGTGCCGAGTAAAAATTGTTGGCGTTCTCTTTTGGTCATTGTTTGGCCGCCTCCGCGAGACGTTTCCATAGTGAGAGGCGGTTTTCACGGATCATTTCCCAACGCTTGGCGGTGCGATCCATTTTCCATTGGGTGCGGCTGCTGACTTCTTGCAGTGAGGCTTCGGTGGAGACATCCATGGAGCGGATGCGGTCGAGGCCGGTGAGCAGTTCGTCTTTGTATTCGTTCCAGATGGTGATGCGTGGGACGTAGCGGGCGTTTTCGCTTTTGGCGAGGTTCATGAAGACTTCGATGTAGGGATTGGGATGTTGATCGATGAACTCGTCGCTGACATCGGCGAGGGGACTGAACTTACGATGGCCGGTGCAGAGTTTTTCCATGGCGGTGCGTGTATTGACATAGCGGATGAACTCGAAGGCTTCGCTGGGGTTCTTTGCGCCGGCGGGTATGACGAGCAGATCGCACTCGACGACGGTGACATCGGGATTGGCTTTGGGGTCGAAGGACGGGAAGGGCGCGGCGGCCCAGTTGATGTGTGGTGCGAAGCGGCTGATGTAGTTGTAGGTCCAGACGCCGTGGATTTCCATGGCGACACGTTCGGAGAGGAAGCCGTCTTGGGGTGAGGCGTGATTGCCGAGTGAGGAGCCGAATTCGCGGAGGTTACGCAGGCCGTATTTTTCGAAGTAAGAGCGGTACCATTCAAAGGCGCGGCGGTTTTCGTCGCTGGTGATGGTGATGTTGTTGTTGCCGTCCCAGAGCGAGCCACCGAACCAGAAACCCCAGAGTTCGCGGAACCAGCCGGGGATGTCGGGTGAGTGGCCGAGCTGAATGATCTTGAAGTCTTTGCTTTGCTTCTCGGCATCGGTGAGGTCTGCGAAACTCAGTTGTACGGTTTGATTGTCGCGATCGACTTCGACGATGGTGAGTTGCTCGGCCATGCGGTCGAGTTCTTCGATAGATTGTGGTGGGTGGTTGGGATCAAGGTCGGCTTCTTTGAAGAGGCGCTTGTTCCAATGCAGTGCGAGTGTGGCGGGTGTCGTGGGCAGCGCCCATTGATAGCCGCGGTGGCCGCAAAGATCCCAGAAGACGGGGATGTAATCATCGCGGGTGATGTTGGCGGCTTCGAGATATTGATTGAGCGGGGTGAGTGCGCCGTTCTCGGCGAAAACGTTGATGGTGTGACTCCACACACCGGCAACATCAGGGGGGTTGCCGCCGGCGGTGGCGAGCATGAGCTTTTGATCGATGGAGCTGACGCTGAGCATCTTGACGAAGATGCGGTCTTGGGATGCGTTGAAGTCGTCGACGACTTGCTGCATGGCGTCGGCTTGGAAGCTGGTCCATTTTTCCCAGTAGTGGACGATCACCCGGCCGTCTTCGGTGCGGTCATTTTCGGACGAACATCCGCTGACGAAGATCGCCAGGCAACATAGGCAGTAACAGATGGTCTTGATGAAACGGGTCAATTGAAAGATCCTAAAAACGAAGAGCACGCGTGCGGTCAGGCTGACGATAGGGTGAGACAATCTTGGTTATTGAAGTTGGACCTTTCCAAGTTCGATGTGATCGTCGATGCTTTTCCATCGCCAGTTGAGCTTGAGGTCGGCGCTTTCTTTTTCGTTCACGCTTTTAATGGTGACGCCAATTTGGAGGTTGGCGAACTGCGTTGGTGTTGTTTTTAGATCTTTCCACGGAATCTTTGCAAGGATTTGATAGCCGGTTTCTGTTGTTGTGACGGTGGCGTCTATTTTATATCGCTGACCAAACCATTCATAGATTTTATTGGTGGGCGCGAAGCCAAACTGGAAGTCGTCGGTGTTCATCCATCGCAGGCCGTCGTTTTGCGGGTCGATGTAAAGCTCGACGCAATCTTGCATGTACATGTCTGAAGCGGGCATGCCGTTTTTGACGTTGCCGTCTTGGACGATGGCTTTAAAGTGGAGATAGTCACGATCCCACATGAGCGCGAAGCGAGCGGCGACGCCGTAGGCTTTGAAGGGTTGGCCGAGCTCAAGGTGTTCGTTAGTGTTCAGGTCGATCCACTGCGCTTTGTCCCATGTTTTGTCGGCAGAGACGATGGCCATGTCGGCTTTAAGGTTGGGTGAGCCGGCGGTGGCGTCGGATTGGCTGACGAGGGAGGTATTGCTTTTTAGATCGGAGGGATGATCGCGGAAGTTGGCGATCTTCATGGCGCGTTGGATTTCCGGATTGGCCATGAAGAGCTTCCAGATCAGACCGCTGCGGTGGTTTTCGATCATGAGCAGCGTGATGCCTTTGTCGATGCCGATGACATCTTTGGCGTACCATTTTTTGTCGAGGTTGAAGGCGTCGATGAAGCCGTATTTGCGCCATGTTTTGTTGGCGTGTTTTTTATACATGTAGCCAAGCGTTTGCATGCAGGCTTCAGGCGCGAAGGGAATTGATCCTGCGGGTGCGCAGGGGACGACGGTGCCATCAAAGTTTGCGGTGATGGGTGGCCCGCCCCAAGCGGTGTAGCCGCCGGCATGATCCGAAGCGGTCAGCCCCCAAAGATTCTCGCCGAGGTATGGGTACTTTTTGCTGAGATCGCTAATGAACATTTGGCGGTGCGCTTCGGTAGCCAAAACAGAGTTCATCCAGTAGTCGGCGTAGTCGTCGCGCTTGTTTCGAAAATCAACAAACGCATGAGAGAACTGATGTATGAACAGTGGCGGGTGTGACAGGAACGATTTGCCTTGGTACTCGATGACCGGTTCACGTTTCCAGCTGTGCCAGGTATTGGGTGGCAGGGGCTTGGTGTTTGAGCCGAGCCCGAGTAGTTGGAGCATGAGGTGTTCGCTGTAGTGCCCCCATGTTGATTGGCTGAAGCCTTGTTCGGGCTTCCAGCTCATCTTGATGATGCCGTGATCATTGAGGAACCAAGGGAAGTTCACGCGGTCGTAGATTTGCGTGGCCAATGATTCAACTTCAGTGCCTTTGTAGTATTGCCGGACGGTGAGCACGCCGCCGAGCAGCAAAGCGGTATCAATGGTGGAGAGTTCGCACTTCCAAACACGCTCGCCGGTTTCAATGTCGGTGAAGTGGTAGAACCAGCCTTCATGGTGTGGCATGTTTTGGTTCAGAAAACGCAGTGTTTTCAGAACACGATTGTATGCCTGTTCGTGTGTGATCCAGCCACGCTCTTCGGCGATACAGATGCCTGCTAGGCCGAAGCCGGTTGAGGCGGTGCTGGCGATACTGAACTTGCTTTCGCCGGAGGATCTTGCACGATCCGCGACGAGGCCGGACTTCTCACCAGATTGTTCCCAGAAGAATTGGAAACAGCGCTGTTGCATCTCGTCCATCAGCTTTTCATTAAAGCGCGATGTTTGAGCGGTCAGGTTTTGAGTGGGCAAGCACAGTTGACCGAAGATCAACCATGCTGCCAGTAGAAAGTATGTTCTCACGTTATTGCCATCCAACATTGAATTAAATCGAACTCGTTATCGTTCACAGTCATGTCTTTAAAGGAAGATCAATCGTGTGGCGGGAGGCTGTCGCTTGGTGTTGGTTTTCTTGGGTTGCCCCAGCGGAACCAAGGGTACCAGCCGTTCGGGTCGATGTTGGCGGTTCTGGGTGTACGATATTCAGCGTCAGCCATAAACTCGGCGTGGCCATCAAGGAAGCTAAGGTTGGCACCTTTTTCACCATGACGTGTGGCGGTGTGGTCATCTGGTGTACCCCAATCTAAATCCAGAGCAATCACGGTCCAGACCGGGTATTTAAGTTCCACGATCTTTCTGTCAATGATGCCATCAATAGGTTGGGAGAATGGGTTGCCGAACACATTCGGAGCGCCGGCAAGTGGCGTGTTGTAGCGGCCGATGTTGTCATTGAATTTGTAGTCGGTGTTGTAGGCTTTGCCATCCCAAAGGTTCGCACCAGAGTTACCGGTATAGGGTGAGCCGAACTTGCTTTCATAGATCATGTTACCCCATGGACGCGGTGGTCTGATCGCATTCCACTCTGCGCCGCCGGTGCCTGTGCTTTCACCCGTTGGGCATATATATACATCTTTGGATGAAATGTAATCATCAAGCAGGTAGATCATGTCACCTTGATTGTCTTTTGACAAGGGTGGCAAGCGGTTAAAGTCATGTGCGTAGAATTGTGAGCCGATCGAGATTTGCCGAAGGTGTTGCAGGCAAACTGACTGTTGCGCGGTTCTTCTGGCGACACCCAGTGCAGGCAGCAAGATACCGACAAGCAGGGCAATGATAGAGATAACAACAAGTAACTCGATCAGTGTGAAGGCGCCTTTCATGACGTAACATCCATTCTTTCTACCCTCTGGATGAAGATTTGAATGTGTCATTCCCATGCATTTCATTTTGGTAATCCTTGTTTCGCTCTTTGTGAAGAGGCTGGTAAAGGGTGAGTGAGGAGTTATTACCCTCCTCACCCAACTCATTCAATGGTTATGATTTGGCAGTGCGACGTCGAGCGAGTGCTCCGAGTCCACCAATACCGAGAAGCATCAAGCTTGCTGGTTCTGGAACAACTCCCAAACCTAATACACCGTTTGCGATCACACCATCTTCCCAAGTAGCGATCTCACCGTCTGAAGCGAGGAACTTAAAGGTTCCTGTTGCGTCATCGGTCAGGGTGATGCGTGCAACCGTGAATCCGGTTTGATTGGTGATGCCGCTGCTGCCACCAGGGGGGAACCAAGCGATGTCGATTGCGCTGGTGGAGAAGGTTGCGCCGGGGTTGCCGCCAAGGTTAACTGCCCCACCAGCGGTGCCGGGGGTGATACCGCCTTGCACAAGTGCACCGCCGGTAATGAATGTGTCAAACTCAAGTGTAGGAACAAAGCCGAAGAATGCAGCGTTTGGCGCGGTGTCGCTACCGGCATTATCTTGATAGATTCCGCCGCTGGTAAGGGAAAGGATCAACTGTGATCCGTCCCACTGGCCGGTGTAATCAATCGCGATGTCGTTGGTGATGTGGCCGGACAATGCGCTGCTGTTGTCAACTTGGCTAAACGAGACGTTGTTGACGGTTGCGGTCGCGGTTGATGCCATTGCTCCGATGGTCAAGGCTGTCAGAAACTTATTCAACATGTTTAGAACCTCCAGTTATTTTCATGTCATTTATTATGATGTTTGTATGGATCGAATGTGATGTTTGAAATTAGGCATCCACAGAACGGTTGCGGCGGATAAGTGCGAGGCTACCCAAGCCAAACACAAGTGCGCTGACGGGTTCTGGAATGGTGAACACAGGTGCGGTTAGGTTGGCCGGTGCCACGGTGCTGCCGAACGTATTGCCCCAGTTTTGCAGGACCAAGCTGAGTTCATTTTGATCAACAGTGCCGGTTGGATCGCCGTAGTCCCAGCCTGCAGGAATGCCGTTGGCATCAGTGTCAACGCCCCAGTTTTGAAGCACAAGACTCAAGTCGCCCTGTGCAACAAGGCCATCGCCGTCATAGTCGCCATCAATATAGACATAGAGATCGGTGAAAAGGCTGTCGATATAGTCGTTGGCAAATGATGTTGCATCACCAAAGCCGAAGCCTGCTGGGTCGTTATCCGCAACATGTGCCTGCATGAACAGACCGATCTTCGTGCCATCTTCTAAGCCCGCACTGACTTCAGCTGCAATCGCTCCAGAACTTTCAACATCAATCCCATCTGCGCCTGCATCAAAGAAATATTCATAGGTTGCCGGCTGTGTGTTGGGGTCAGCACCTGCTGCAGTATATTTCAAGCGGATTCTTGCGCTAGTGCCCGGTGTATAGGTGACAGGGCTGGCGTTCGTGCCGAATACGTGTTTTGGAAAGTATGCACCGCTGATACCAAACCCACCAACTTCCCCTTCGTCATTGTCGGTGGTGACCAGGAGCAAGCTGTTTGCGGCCGGGTCATTGGGATTTTGCAAACGGAAGCCCGCTTCTTTTCGACAGCAGTTGTTGCCAGCGTCTGTATAGCCCGCATCAAGATTCACCGTCACACTAATGTCAAATGATTCATTACGATTCAATGTAACTTTAGAGCTACCATCATCGGTGAGCCAAGCATTGGTGCGGTTGGCACTGAATCCCCATTGCGATGGATCGTTGTCGTATTGGTTCTCGACCATGTGCAGCGAGTTTGTACCGTTAACAATCACTTGATTTGGTGCCGTGCCTGTAAGGCTTGTACCGTTAATTTGTAGGTTACTATTCGGAAAAGCTTGTTGGTGTGTTCCGGGAGGTGGATCATCACGTTGGACGATGAATCCGCTGACGTTTTGAATCGCAGCAGTTGCCGTGGTGGCTGAGGATGCCAGCAAGGTCACCGCTGTGATTGCTTTTAATGTTCCAATTTTCTCCATCTCAATTCTCCTGAAAATGCGCTTTTATGATTCCAAGCACTTTGTTTTAATTTTCATGTTGACCGAACGGTAATAGTGAAATTATGAATCTGAATTATTTGATCTCATATAAATGTAGCTTTGTACTCGATATGCGATTCTTCCCAAGTAACTGGCACAGCTATAACCAGCACACAAACGATGTTGAATGCAATCGATACAATAAAATTCTTTACATGCAGCTATTCAATAAACACGTTATCTTGTCTCACGCCGCACGATCTTCGCACAACTAACTCTGTATTAAGAACGTGATCTGTTGGCCGCTTCTCCTGTGAGTTGAGCTGTTCGATCACGGTTCTACAGGCGACCTGCCCCATTTTCCGCATTGGTGATCTTACGGTGGTTAAACCCAGATACCGAGCGGAATCCATATCGTCATACCCGACGAGTGCCATATCTTGTGGCACATTTAAGCCTTGTTCATTGAGTGCACGCAAAACACCGATTGCCATCGGATCGTTAAACGCAAACACTGCATCCGGTAACTCTTTCCCTGATAACAACCATTGCTTCATTAAGTCGTAGCCGGAACGATCGTAAAAGTTGCCCTGCCAAATCAATTCTGGATCAATGTCATAACCCAAACGGTTAGCTGCTCTTTGGCAGCCTTCCCATCGCTGGTCAGCATCGAAAGTTTCGCGCGGGCCACGCACAATGGCGATCCGCTTATAGCCATGCGTAACTAAGTGGGTCATGGCTTCATCCGCGCCATTGGCATTATCCAAGCGCACGTTGGTAACCATCGCACCTTTCACTGGTCGATCAATCAAGACGATCGGCATGCTTTCCCGAACGATTTCACGCAGGAAATCTTCTGGCATACCCAAGTTCATTAAGATCAGCGAGTCAACACGGCCACCATGTACATAACTAGAAACCAATGCCGGCTCATCTTTATAGTTAAGTGCAAAACCAACCGTGATGTGTAAGTTGTGATAGGTTGCGACTTCGTTCACACCCATAAGGACCTCAGAGAAGAACCCCTTGTCGATACCGGGGAAAATGACGCCGATGGTGTCGGTTCTCTGGCGGGCCAATGCTCTTGCTGAATAGTTAGCGGTGTAGCCGAGTTCACGGACAGCCTGCATCACTTTATTGCGGGTTGCCTCGCGGACGAGCGGGCTATTGTTAAGGACACGTGAAACAGTCGCGGTCGATAGGCCGGTTACCTTTGATACATCTGTGACTGTTACGGATTGGGATTTTGCCATCACTCTTTCCTGAATGTAACCGGTTGCATTACGTTGGTATTGTAACCGGTTTCATAATATGGTCAAGATCTTTTTTAATTGTTTTTAAAACACAATATAAGCTGTAAACTATTATGTCTAAACATTTAATGATCTCACTATTCTGCTCGGCACAAAAACATAAATCACTTGTGTCGTTTGCATTGCAGGTTCCGCAGGAGTTTTAAGTGTCTTGTGCGGATGATACGGCGGCCTGCTTCTTGCCTTCCATTATACAGATGTGTTTAAGTGTCGTTTGATATTACCTTTAAGAATACATTTTGTTTCTATTGATTCAATAAGTGTATTGTAATAAATGTTTTACGGATGGACTTGGATTTATATTTGATGTGGCGATTCTCTATCTACACTGTAGTGAAGGATTTAGATGCAATGGTCTGTAACTATGCTATTATCCCATATCTTAAGAGGGTAGATCAAGTGTAGATGTCTGAAAACGCCATTCATTAGGCTATATAAGCGAAGTGAATTGCATGGGTAGCGATACACATATGATGTAGGTTCCAAGGGGGATTATCCGGCTATTATTACGTAAGTCCATTGTCAAAAAATACTAATGATTTCGCATTGGATCTTTGTCAAAAAGTTTTAACAAAACTGTTGACACAATCCACAATTGTTTTAATATTGTAACCGGTTACAAAAATGATCCGCTTGGCGAGGTGAGTCATCGTAACCATCCATGGATCTGAATCGTTTTATATGTGACAGCAGTACGGGCAGGAATGGAAGAGAGATCACTCTGGCACGGTAAACAGCAAACGAAAACTGTGCTCACTTTCATTTCACTTTTCATCTCAGAGACGGTCTCTGAACCGGTCGTTCGACTTGTTAGATTTTGAATGCAATTGGAGAAAGAAAAGGAGAGAACATGATGAAGTTTAAGCTCACAACATTGTTTGGGGGTGCTGCTGCACTGATGATCGCCGGGTCCGCTCAAGCGAACCTACTGACTGATGGTGGCTTTGAAGCGGCAACCGATCAATTTACTCACCCCAACTGGACCATGGTGACCAACACGCCAGATCCGGGTAGTCCAACTGCTCAGTCCGCCCGTTTCCAGAATTCTGGTTGGGCAAGCTTCCCGCATGGTGTTCCTGGTAAAGGTGTATGGTTCCGTGGCTTCCTCGGTAAGAGCGCTGCTGCGACTGCGAACGCTAAGGTGACCCAAGCTGTTGCGCAAGCTGGTGCTGCTGGTCAGACATACACGCTGACAGCCAAGTCACGTATCGCAGAAAACTTCAATATCAATCCTGCAGTTGATAGCCAGGCCATCTTGGCGATCGATTTCCTTGATGCTTCAATGAATGTCATCGGGACATCGGCGATTGATGTGTATGACACCGCACAAACAAATGGCACACTCCAGCCAAGTCTCGGTGCGGACAATTCACTTTGGTGGTTTGATTACAGCGTCAGTGGTACGGCTGTTGCCGGTACCGCTTTTGTTCAAGCTCGTCTTGAAATGATTGATGGCCTTGATGCCTCTATCTCTGGCGATCAAGCGGCTCTCTTTGACGATCTGGTCCTGACGGTTCCAGAACCTGCATCTGCGATGCTCGCACTCACCGGACTTTTCGGCTTGGCGGGACTGCGTCGCCGCTCTGCATAAACGACTCTCAAAACACGGATAAACCTGACCCATCCGTCTAAGGCGAGGAGGTATGCAGAAATGTGTACCTCCTTTTTTGATCAACAAAGTGATGAAAACTAAAACGACAAATATATTTTGCCTTGCGACCATGTTAGTTGGAAGCTCATTGATATCTTGCGTCCAATTAAATCAATCAGAAATGACACAGATAGAACCTTTGCGTGTCATGAGTTTCAATATCAGATATGGCACGGCTAACGATAAAGAGAATCATTGGCGCCACCGCAAGATGATGGTAGCTGAAACGATCCATCGGTTCCGCCCTGGCCTGTTGGGAGTGCAGGAGGCTCTGGTGTTTCAGATTGGTTTTCTCGATGAGCAATTAGAGGGCTATGCGCGGGTTGGTGTGGGGCGAGACGATGGGGAAGAAAAAGGCGAATATACAGCGATCTATTACCGGCAAGACCGGTTTGAGCTGAAGCGGTCGGGACACTTTTGGCTTAGTGAGAAACCGAACGAGCCAGGCAGTGTGAGCTGGGATAGTTCGATGACACGGATGGCGAGCTGGGCGGTGTTGCATGATCGTTTAAGTGATCGTTTGGTGTTTGTGCTGAATACGCACTGGGATCATGTGGGTAAGCAAGCGCGGCTTGAATCAGCGGCACTAATTCGAGAGAAGCTCAGCAAACTTGCGATGGGTTTGCCAGCAGTATTGCTGGGTGATTTTAATAGCACCGAAGACAGCCCACAGTATGCATTGATGATGGGCGCTGAAACAGATTTGCGGTTGGTGGATACGTACCGTGCGGCTCATCCTGTGAGAAAAAAAGCTGAGCTGACGTGTCATTATTTTAAGGGGTACATGGACGGATCGCGGATTGATTGGGTTTTGGTTACAGGTGAATTTGATGTGTTAGATGCGGGGATCGAACGTTCGGCAGGGCAGGCGCGTAAGCCTTCGGATCATTATCCGGTCTGGGCGGTATTGACGTTGAAGGACAAGCAAGACTAATCATTATTGGAGTGAATGATGGCGTTTTCAGGTGACTTTGTATGGGGGGCGGCGACCTCGTCGTATCAGATTGAGGGCGGGTGGGATGCAGATGATAAGGGGGAGAATGTTTGGGATATGCAGTGTAAGTGGCCGGGCAAAGTGCATGGCGGCCATACGGGGAATGTGGCTTGCAATCATTATGAGCATTACCGGGAAGATGTTCAGCTTATGAAGCAGATGCAATTGCAAGCGTATCGGTTCTCGGTGAGCTGGGCGAGGGTGATGCCGGAAGGAACGGGGCGGCTGAGCGAGAAAGGAATCGATTTTTATGATCGATTGATTGATGAATTATTGGCGGCCGAGATTGAGCCTTGGTTGACATTATTTCATTGGGATTATCCGCTTGCGTTGTTTAGGCGTGGGGGATGGCTTAATCGTGATTCAGTGCAATGGTTTGCGGATTATACGCGGGTGTTGGTGGATCGGTTTTCGGATCGGGTGACGCATTGGATGACATTGAACGAGCCGCAGTGTTTTATTGGGAGTGGGCATTATCACGGGAATGATGCACCAGGGATTAAGTTGCCGATTGGGGAGGTGCTACTTGCGTTGCATCATGCTCTGATGTCGCATGGCGAAGCAGTGAGGGTTATTCGAGAGCATGCAAAAATAAAGCCGACCGTTGGCTGGGCGCCGGTGGGTGTGGTGAAGTTTCCAGTGGTGGAAGATGCGGCACATATTGATGCGGCGCGTCATGCGATGTTCTATTGGTATGAAGATGACTTGCCGCTTTGGACAAATACGTGGTACAGCGATCCGGTAGTGTTTGGTCGGTATCCTGCGGACGGGTTGAAGCGGTTTGAGAAACATATGCCGTGGTTGAATGAAGATGATATGAAGGTGATGTGTCAGCCTTTGGATTTTTATGGCGCGAATATCTATAACGGTGAGCCGATCGGATTGGATGCGGAGAACAAACCGGTATCGCATAAGCGACATGAAGGTGCACCGGTGACATCGTTCCGTTGGGCGATTGAGCCGGCGTCGTTGTATTGGGGCGCAAAGTTTTTGCAAGAGCGATACAAGCTGCCGATCGTGATCACGGAAAACGGGCTAAGCAATGCGGATCTGGTGGATGTGGATGGGCAGGTGGAAGATCCGCAACGCATTGCTTTTTTAACACGATATCTGCGTGAATTGGAAAGATGCCTTGATGATGATGTGGATGTACGTGGTTATTTTCAATGGTCACTCATGGATAACTTTGAATGGACGTATGGCTACTCCCAGCGGTTTGGATTGGTTCATGTGGATTTTGAAACAGGGGCACGGACACCCAAGAGCTCTGCGGACTGGTATCGGAAAGTGATTGAATCAAACGGCGCGTTGTTATCTCAATTAACGAGATGCTAAAGAGAAGGCGGTTATATACTATGAATACTCAGATGGTTGAAGCAAGACAGATGAAGCGAACCAAGAACAACATCAACATGCATTGGGAATTTGCGCTTAGCGATCACAAGCCGACGCATGAGAAGTTTTGGCAGCATGTTGATTTGCCGCATACATGGAACACGGAAGATATCCCGGCTGGTGGGAACAACTATCGGCGAGGGACAGGTTGGTATCGTAAACAATTTGATCTTGCACCGTACCAGTCTGATCGTCGATACTTTTTATATTTTGAAGCAGCATCTATTGTTGCAGAAGTGATGGTGAATGGTGTTACGTTGGGTGAGCACCGTGGCGCGTTTGCAGCGTTTAGTTATGAAGTAACCAATGTATTGCAGACGGGAACGAATGAAATTTTGGTGCGCGTGAATAATGAGCATCATGAGGATGTACCACCGTTACAAGGCGATTTTTCAATGTATGGCGGACTGTACCGTTCGGTGCATCTGATCACCACGAGCAAGACATGTGTTTCATGTTTGGATTATGCATCGCGGGGCGTGCAGATTAAAACGAAATCGTTGAATGATTTGCGTGCTGAGATTGAGGTGGCGGCCAAAATTGATACGTGTGATTCAAAACAGTCGTGTATTTTGCGGCATCAGGTTTATGAGGCTGACGGATATACGTTGGTAAGTGAGGTATCCTCTCGGGTTGAAGTGAAAGCGAATACGGTGATGACAGAGGTGTTACCGATGATAATTGATCATCCGCACCGATGGCATGGAAAAAAAGATCCGTATTGTTATATAGTGATTACGCAGCTTGTTGATCCTGCGGATGATTCGGTGTTGGATGAGGTGACGCAGAAGTTGGGGTTACGAACATGTGAGCTTGATCCGAATGAGGGGTTTAAGTTGAATGGCGAGCATTATGCGCTGCAGGGTGTGTGTCGACACCAAGACAGTTTGTATCGTGGCTGGGCAATTACGCCGGAGCATGAAGATGTTGATATGAAATATATTATTGATGTCGGCGCGACAGCGGTGCGGTTGGCGCATTACCCGCATTCACAACGGTTTTACGAATTGTGTGATGAGGCAGGTCTAGTGGTATGGGCGGAGTTGCCGATTGTTGATTTTGTGAATCCGACAAAGGCATTTGTTGATGTAGTGAACAAGATGACGATTGAATTCGCGAGGCAGACACAGCACCATCCGTCGATTTGTTTTGATGGTATTTTTAATGAGATGAAGTTGAAGGAGGGTGAGCCGGAGCTGCCGATCCTGCGGACGGTGAATGATTTGATGAAACAAGAATCGTGGGGTCGAGTGACGGTGAGCGCGACGGATGTTGATCACGATGAGCTGATGAATATCACGGACGGGATTGGATTGAATTATTATTCCGGATGGTATGTGCATCAGGACGATCCGGAATATGTGGGTGAGTATGTTGATGAATGGCATGCGAAGTATCCGGATAAGCCGATTGCGATCAGTGAGTATGGCGCGGGTGCATCGGTGCAGCATCATCAGATGGATTTTTCTGAGAGCAAGCCGGTACATGATGCGGTGTTTCATCCGGAGGAGTATCAGTCGCGGGTGCATGAAATTGTGTATGAGGAACTGTGTAAGCGGGATTATCTATGGGGGACGTTCATTTGGAATCTGTTTGATTTCGCGGCTTGCCAAAGGTCAGAAGGCGATCATCCGGGGCGAAATGATAAGGGTATTATTACATTTGATCGTTGTACGCCGAAGGATACGTACTATTTTTATAAGGCAAATTGGTCAGATCGCCCAGTGTTATACATCACCTCGCGACGATTTGTTGAGCGATCAGTTGGTGCATATCCGGTGAAAGTCTATACAAATCTTGGTGCGGTGAAGCTGTATTTAGATGACCAGTTGGTGAGTGAGATGAAACCAAATGAGATGAATGTATGTGTGTGGGATCGAATCGCATTCAAGCCTGGTACGACACAGATCAAGATTACTGCAGATGGGTACGAGGATCAGTGTGTGGTTGAGTGCCGATAGTAATGGGTGCGGATAATTTGTGCGTTATATGGTCCAAGTATGAGCGATATATCGTAGCGCGATTTGTAGTTGTGTGGTATGGATGATCGGTACGTAACGAACCGCTCTGGGTATATATAGTAATATCGGCGGGTGGGTTGATGCTAAGTTGAGGTGAAAACAAGCCGACGATTCATGTGAATGATCGAGTTGTAGCGTGCGCCTAGAATGGGTGGTGGGGTGGTTAAGGTTATGGGGCGATTACGATGATTCGTCGGGCAAGAGATCTTATTTTGGTTGTGAATAGTGGGTCATCGAGCATCAAGTTCGCGGGGTATCAATCTGCGGATTTAGCTCTTGTTTTCCAGGGTGAAATGGCAGGCATTGGTGGCCCTGAAGAGACGGGGCAAATTCTGATAACAGGAAGCCAAGGAGAGATCATTTGTGATCAGCAGGCTGCATTGAATGATATATCTGCGGCTGCGCATCGATTAGTGCAATGGCTTAAAGAAAGTGGGATGTTAGGACGCGTGCGTGCGGTAGGACACCGGATTGTGCATGGCGGGGTGTCATATCAGAATGCGACCGTTGCGACATCGCAGGTGATAAAAGATCTAAGCCGTCTAGTAGATCGTGATCCGGTACATTTACCTGCTGAAATCAAAACCGTGGAGTTATTTCGTGACCTTTTGGGACGTTCGGTGGTACACATTCTTTGTTTTGATACAGCATTTCATCGAACAATTCCTGTGGCTAGCCGGACATATGGTTTACCGTTATCGGTTAGGCGGCTTGGCGTACAGCGGTTTGGTTTTCATGGTTTGAGCTATCAATATGTTTCGCAGCGGTTAGGTGAACTGGATCGTGATGCGACTGAACGTAAGACGGTGGTGGCACATTTGGGCAGTGGCGCGAGTTTGTGTGCGATGGTGCGTTATGGCGAAACGGCGCGATCGATTGATACGACTATGGGGTTCACACCGGCGGGTGGATTGGTCATGGGGCAGCGTTCGGGTGATCTTGATCCGGGCGTGTTAGTGTATTTGGCGCGTACGCTTGGGATGGATGCGCATGAAATGCGTCGGGCCGTCGAGTTTGAAGGTGGATTGAAGGGAATTTCACAAAAGACAGGAGACATGAAGATACTGCTTGAAGGTGAAGCAGCAGGTGATAAGCAGTGTACGCTAGCGATAGCTGTTTTTTGTCATCATGCACGGCGGTGGATTGGTGCGATGGCTGCATCATTAGATGGGATTGATGATCTTGTGTTTACAGGTGGTATTGGTGAAAAAAGCGCGGTAGTGCGACAGAGGGTCATGACGGGGCTTGGCTATCTTGGGTTGCATATGATTGAGCCGCGAAACAAACAGGTGCGTGAAGGATTGATATCTTCAGAGATATCTCCGAAGCGCGTGTGGGTTATACCAACCAACGAACAAATTGTGATTGCTGAGGCAGTACAGCGCGTTCTTGAGAAAGGTGATCAAGATGATTCAACGTCAGAATCAAAACGGACCATCCAAGCGGCCATCGAAAACAGCGACTAAAACAAAAACAAAACAACAAATGACAAAAACATTGGGCAGAGATCGTTTGCACGTGGGTGACGTGCTAGACGATCATGAGCTTGAGTTAATGCACGAATATTGGCAAGCTGCGAACTATTTGTCTGTTGGACAGATTTATTTAAAGGAGAATGCACTGTTGCGTGATCCGCTTGAAGAGAGTCAGGTGAAGGCGCGATTACTTGGGCACTGGGGAACTGATCCTGGGTTGAATCTTGTTTATGTGCATTTGAATCGGCTGATTCGCAATACGGGCGCGGACATGATTTATATTGCTGGTCCGGGACATGGCGGTCCAGCGTTATTATCTAATGCATGGTTAGAGGGAACATACAGCGAGGTATACCCACATGTGAGTCAAGATGCAGCGGGTGTTGATCGATTGTGTCAGCAGTTTAGTTGGCCGGGGGGCGTGCCGAGCCATGTCAGTGCGCCAACACCGGGTTCGATTCATGAGGGTGGTGAATTGGGCTATTCATTGGTGCATGCGTTTGGTGCGGCATTTGATCATCCAGAATTGATCGTGGCATGCGTGGTGGGCGATGGCGAAGCGGAGACAGGGCCAGCTGCTGCTGGTTGGCAATCAATCAAGTTTTTAAACCCGATACGTGATGGTGCGGTATTGCCAATTCTGCATTTGAATGGCTACAAAATTGCGAACCCGACGATTTTAGGTCGATCAAGTGATGATGAATTGCAGAAGTTGTTCGAGGGGTATGGATACCGACCCTATTTCATTGAGGGTGATGATCCAATGACAGTGCATCGTGCGATGGTATCATTGATAGATGAGGTTTACGATGAGATAAAAACGATACAGGAGCAAGCGCGGGGTAAAGGTAAACAGGTCGGTGGTGAAGTTCCGCGGTGGCCGATGATTGTGATGAGAACGCCAAAGGGATGGACAGGCCCGAAGGTTGTAGATGGTGAGCAAGTTGAGGGGACGTACCGATCACATCAGGTGCCTTTGTCGGAATTGCATGAGAATCCGGAGCATTTAAGGATGCTTGAGGAGTGGATGCGAAGCTATAAGCCCGAGCGATTGTTTGATGAGTGCGGCAAATTGCGAGAAGATTTGAAAGCACTCGCGCCGGTTAGAGAGAAACGCATGAGCGCTCAGCCGTATGCAAACGGTGGATTATTGCTTGAGGATTTGAAGCTACCGGGCTGGAAAGATTATGGTTTGAAGATTGACCATCCGGGACATGAGGTGGGTGAATCAACGCGCGTATTGGGTGGCTGGCTACGAGACGTGGTGAAAGAGAATACTGAGAATTTTAGGATATTCTGTCCAGACGAGGCGAAGTCGAATCGACTGAATCACGTGTTTGAGGTGACGGGTCGAACGTTTATGCAGCAGATTTTGCCGACGGATGATTGCTTGTCTCCAGATGGTCGGGTGATGGAGGTTTTGAGTGAGCATTTGTGTGAAGGATGGCTGGAGGGATATTTGTTAACCGGGCGGCATGGTGTGTTTCCATGTTATGAAGCGTTTGCGAAGATTATTGATTCGATGGTGATTCAACATGCGAAATGGCTGAAGAGTTGTAATGAGTTAGCGTGGCGGAAACCGATCGCGTCGTTGAACTTTTTATTGTCGAGTCATGCGTGGCGGCAAGATCATAATGGTGATTCACATCAGGGGCCGGGGTTTATTGATACGGTGTTGCACAATAAGAAGAGTGTGGCGCGTGCGTATTTCCCGCCGGATGCGAACACGTTATTGAGTGTATTTGATCACTGTTTGCGGAGTCGTAATTATGTGAACCTGGTGGTAGCGGGTAAGCAGCCAGAGTTGCAATGGTTAAGCGTGGATGAAGCATCAGCGCACTGTGCTCGTGGTGCGGGAGTGTGGGAATGGGCGAGTAATGATGGGGGGGCTGTGCCGGACGTTGTGTTAGCGTGTGCAGGAGATGTGCCAACGCTTGAGACGGTTGCAGCAGCCTGGCTGTTGCGGAAGCATGTCCCAGAGATGCGTGTACGGGTGGTGAATGTGGTGGACTTGATGACACTCATGAGTCATTACCAGCATCCGCATGGTATGGACGAAGAAAACTTTGTGCAGCTTTTTGGCGAGAGCTGTCCAGTTATTTTTCACTTTCACGGTTTCCCACGCACGATTCATCAATTGATTTATCGCCGGCCAAATGCAACGCGGTTCCATGTTCGTGGATATGTGGGAGAAGGTACGACAACAACCCCGTTCGATATGTTAGTGATGAACAAAGCGAGTCGGTATCACCTAGTGATGGAAGCGATTAAGCGTGTGGGACGGTTGCAATCAACTGCTGCAGACAAAGTACATTTGATGCGATCGAAGCTACATGATCATGAGATTTATGTACGTGAGCATGGCGAGGATATGCCGGAGATTAGGAATTGGACATGGACCGACTAACGGTTGGTTATATAGCGCGAACGGCGGCTTGGCTAGGGAGGGTATGTAGGTGCTGGGCACGACTGGGGAAGGGACTGATGAATGCTATAGTTGTCCGCTAATTGTGGTCGATAGGCATCATCATCGGGGTCCAGATGGCTCGTCTGGAGAATGATTGTGAAAGGTGTGTGGACACAGCAAGAATCGCTGGGTGAAAATTTTAAGCAGATCATGTGCGCTGCGTATGGTTGTACACGCAGTAAAACAGAGCAGTTGTGTGAGCCGTTGGAGGTTGAGGACTGTGTGGTGCAATCGATGGCGTTGGTGAGCCCGATCAAGTGGCACTTGGCGCACACAAGTTGGTTCTTTGAACAATTTATTTTGAAACGGTATCTGCCGAATTATCAGCCGTTGCATGAGCAATATGAGTATCTATTCAATTCATATTACAACGCGGTAGGGCCACAGCATTGTCAATCGCTACGGGGTTTGCTTAGCCGTCCGACAGTATCAGAGATTTATGCATATCGAAAGTATGTTGATGAGCAGATGATCCGTATGATGCTTGAAGCAGATGAGAAGGAAATCTCTGAAATCAAAGCTTTATTGGCAGTGGGGATTAACCATGAACAACAACATCAAGAACTGATCCTGACAGACATCAAACATATTTTTTCGAGTAATCCGATGTTGCCGATTTATCATGCGGACCAAGCAGGTGATCAGGATCATCGTTATGGCACACCGATGCGATGGGTTGAATTTGACGGCGGGTTATACGAGATTGGTTACATTGCGAAAGAAAGTCATCGAAAGCGTGAAGGTGTATCGGTTAACTTAGACACAGATCGGTTTTTCCAAACAAGTGATGGATTGGCTTCACGAGCGCTGGTGTGTTCGGGTTTTACGTTTGACAATGAAAGGCCGGGTCATCGGGCGTATGTGAATCGTTTTGCAATGGCGGATCGGCTTGTGACCAATGGAGAGTATTTGGGGTTTATTGAGGATGATGGGTATCACCGGCCGGAGTTTTGGCTGTCTGAAGGTTGGCAGCAGGTAGTGAACGCAAGGGAACAGCATCCTCTTTATTGGTATGAAGAAAACGGAGCATGGAAGCAATACACGCTGCATGGACCGCGGCTTCTTGCAACCCATGAGCCGGTGTGTCATCTGAGTTACTTTGAAGCGGACGCGTTTGCGCGTTGGTCGGGTTTTCGTTTGCCAACAGAGCAGGAGTGGGAGGTTGCAGCTTCGTTTGAAACTGTCGGTGGTAATCTGATGGAAACCAAAGCATATCACCCATTGCCTGCTCAGGGTGAACTTGCGGGAACCGAAGATACAGCATTGGATGATTTGTTGAGAGATTCGGTGCTGGAGTCGCATTTGCCGATACGACAATGTTTTGGCGATGTATGGGAGTGGACCCAAAGCGCTTATTCAGCTTATCCCGGGTATCGGCAGACAGGAGGGGCGCTGGGTGAATACAACGGAAAATTTATGTGTAATCAGTTTGTGTTAAGAGGTGGGTCATGTGCGACGCCGACGGATCACATCAGAGCAACATATCGAAACTTTTGGGCACCTGAGACGAGGTGGCAGTTTACTGGGATTCGTTTGGCGCGTGATCTTGGATAAAACGGAGTGGCCAGTGAATCAGCAAACAACAGCATTGTTGATATGGGAGGGATATGATGTCGCAGGTTCGCGGGTTGTCGATTGACGAGCAAATGCTGAGGGAAGTGTTGGCAGGATTGGCGGGTGTACCGAAGACACTGCCATGCAAATATTTTTATGATGATCATGGGGCGCGATTGTTTGAATTGATCTGTTTGCAGCCTGAGTATTATCCAACGCGGACAGAGAAGCAGATCATGAACGATTATGTGAGAGAAATGTCGGAGCTGATTGGGCCAGAGTGTGTGTTGATTGAATTGGGGAGTGGGAGTGGTGAGAAAACAGAACAGCTACTTACAGCGCTTGAACAGCCGGCGGGTTATGTGCCGATTGATATCAGCCAATCGCAGTTGATTGCGTTTACGAACCGGATTAAAGAGCGGTTTGAGGAGATGTTTGTTCAGCCGATTTGTATGGATTTTACGCAGGATCTGCATTTGCCTGAGATCGTGGGTGATGGCAAGAAACGGGTGGTTTATTTTCCAGGCTCAACGATTGGTAATTTTCACCATGATCAGTCTGAGCAATTGTTGAATGAGATTGCATCGTTAGTCGGGCCGGGAGGCGGGCTACTGATCGGGGTGGATCTTAAGAAGCAGGCGAAAGTGTTGACACGGGCTTACAACGATAAGGCTGGGGTCACCGCAGCGTTTAATTTGAATCTGCTCGCACATTTGAATCGGCGAATTGGCAGTAATTTTGAGCTAACCTGTTTTGAGCATCGTGGTGTCTGGAATCGGGAGCTTGGTAGGATCGAGATGTACCTGATGTCACGGTGTTCACAGGTCGTGATGGTGGGCGGGCAGGTAGTGAAATTGAAGGCGGGAGAGATGATCCGCACCGAATGCTCTTACAAATATCACGTTGATCAATTTCGAAACATTGCAAAAGGGTTTGTAAACAAAGGGGTTTGGGTGGATGGTGCGGGGTTGTTCAGCGTTCAATACTTTGAAGTGCCTGCTTGAGGTTCGGCTTGGATGTTGGGTAGCCTGTTGTATGAAGGTGGCTCGGGTGGCAGGGATGACCAGTGTTCACGAATGTGGATGGCACTCTTGATCAATGTTCACTTGAGTAGGTGATTCAGTAGAAAAATGCTATTATGGGTTTTGGTAAGGTTATGGTTTGGTTTGGATGGTTGCAAGTTGGGAGGAAGAATTAACTTTACTGGCATCATCTGAAATTCACGCGCGCGAGGTAGTGGAGAAAAAGGTAGTTAACTCTAACTTCATATTTTTATAATGTTTATAGATAAGGGTGGCATTAAACAATAGCTTGGAGTACCTAAGTTCTGGTGCCATCGAGGGATGCTGTATCATGAGATACAACTTTACACAGGACGTTCCGATAAGTTTGATTTGAAGTGTCAAGTGTGCTACATTAGGTTGGAAAGTAATGCTTGGGACGGTTCGATAGGGAGTTGTATCAAGCAGTTGAGTGGGTTCATTCAGTGGGAATCGGCAGGCTTTGTCTGCTGGAGGAGCAAGATAAAAATGTTCAATCATCGCGTGATGGGAGCGATTATTGTCGGTGTGCTGTTCTTCGCATGCCTTCAGAGCTTGCAAGCCAACGACATCAAAACTGAAGCTATTCAACAGGAAAATGGCAATCTCGTTGAAATGGTTGAGGTGACATTTGATGAGTACGTGGAGGCATTTCGTAAGCAAAATAGTTTGGGCACATTTACGGCTTCAGTTGATAACTCTTTTTCTGACAGTGTCTTGAATATTGACTTGTTCGAACAGAGTGAGCCAGCGGTTGCTAAGGAAACAAGTGGAGAGTTGCGGAAGCAGATTCCAGAGCCCGGCGTACTTGCACTGGTTGGGTTAGGTGGATTGCTGATGTATACCCGCAAAAATACGCGAGAAAAGAACAACGCGTAGCATCAAAGTATTCTAGGTGTTTAAGAACAGCATTGATTGAGCTGGCCTAAAACATTCAATTAGCATGCAAATACAAAGCGTGTGAGTGGGGCCTAAAAGAATGAAGAGAAAGATTCAGTTCTGGAGGAGAACTGACTGGAGGAGTCAGATTGCAATGCGAGCGTTATCAATGATGGCGTGATGCGACAACTGGAGGTGAAAGATTCAGTATCTGTCTGCATCTGTATTGCAAAAATTCGCGGCCTAGCCGCGTTTTTTTTATGCGCACAGTATGTCTGTATACACGAAGTAGTTATGTTCGTAATGCGGCGCGAGCATTCCCCTAGGCTTTTCACGTGGGCTCAAAATAATCCTTGCGGCATCTTAAAAATGCAGGGTAAAATTAGATATTGGTAGACGTTCTAGTACTACCATTTCTCGAGGGGCTGGACAGCAAGTGTTTGAGTGACTCAGACAGCGACGAAGGTCGTGAAGGTGCCGTATTTTGGACTTAGATTCGATCCACTCAAACAAAACGTGAATCAGCAGATCGTAGCAGCCTTTAAGTATGTTCAGTTCTTTGGTCGGGTTCGGATTGGCTGCTCTGCCATATTAAAAACATCGCCAGCTTGGCGCTTGTGATGATCGGTTCGCCGGTGCGATCTGCCATTATTTTGACGACAAGGAGGTATCTATGCCCAGCAGGATTGTGGTTCTTAGTGGACAGAATATGGGTGATTGGTATGAGATCAATGATAACCCGATGGTGTTTGGCCGAGATGAAGACCTGCTTGCAGAGATCAACGATTGTTTTGTATCCAATCGCCATATGAAGATTCGAATCAATCCCCAGGATCAAAAGTTTTACATAAAGGATTTAGATAGCCGTAATGGTGTGATCTTGAATGGAAAGCGTATTAAGAACTTGGTTGCGGTGAAGGATGGGGATCTCATTCAAATTGGTTATACACTGATGGTTTATACATGTGAAGAATTAGATCGATACCGGGCGGTTGAGTTATTTGTGGCGCGGAACCGCCGACGATACATCGGCCTAATCGATCAGCTTACGCAACGTCGAGATCATGTACTTCGTCAGCTCAACGAAGGTACAAATGCATTGAATGCATTAACGATCCATGCTTAATGCTTTGTTGTTGTTCGTGCGTATCATATCTGGTTTTTGTGGCTATAGTATTTCCTGTTTTCTTCAAATCTTCTATTTTGCCGAATTTATATTTTGTTATGTTTGGCGGAGATCTTTTATTTGATTGGGGGATTAGCTTTATGTTTCGTGCGTTGATGAACGATAGTAGGCAATATAGAATGCAAGCGCACAGGAGAAGCCGGAGGTTTTTTGCTGGGGAGAGGATCGTACGAGGATAGAGCAGTTCATATTCGTTATCGGTCGGCCACATCACCTCTTTTATTCACCTATTTGCTTGAGCACGGAATTTTTAATGGTGTGCTTGTGCTACGTTTGATCTTCACCAGATGAAAACCAGTAATAGTGATTGTTTTGGCGTCAACTTCGTGATTTTGAGGTAGCGCTGGTTTGGATCGCTTGATCTGAGAGAGTACGCCACGAGAAAAGGGGCACGATGGGTATTACCGGACGCAAGGCTGCATATATAGATATGTTGATCATTGGCAGTATTTGCTGTGGATTGGTCTATGGTATCTTTTGGCTTGTTTTTCGACTTGCGGCGGAAAGCATGGCATTATCGCATTGGATGTTGATCTTGTTTTTGATAAGCCTGACGATCATGTCAGGATTGATTGTGATGCAGGTGAAGATGCGATCACGCGAATCGGTGGTGTTTCACTGGCCAATGTATGAGGTGCTTTACCGCACGTTGTTTTTATATTTGACGATAAGTGTGGTGTTATTGGTTGGCTATCAGCTTGAGCTTGTTTTTACAGAGATGTCAGCGGGCGATTTTGGAAAGCTGGTTGTATTGATGGGTGTGATTGCCGCGATGACCGGCATGATTATGTATGGGTATGATCTGCATGCGGGCAAAGAGCGTGGTGCGAACGGATGGGATATTGATAGTGCGTTTCGGGCGCACACGCTTGATGCGGTGCTATACGATTTGCGTCAGCTTCGAAGTCGGCACGAAGATTCACGCCTTGCAGATCTAGCGGATCGTGTGGGACAGCTTGATGATGAACTTAAACAGACCACAGGTTTGGGCGTGGTGAATACCGGTAACCTGCACGTCAAAACATCGTATCGCAAAGAGAAGCAGTTTTACGCACAGATATGTGAGTTGCAAGCTTTGGTTGAGCAACTTGCGAAGCAGATGGGTAATGAGCGGCAGGTCGAAAAAACAGTAAAGACATTGAATGAGAAACTGTCGAAGCTTGAGACTGCCATGTCGGCGATTCAAACTGCGTGACCGTGTTCTACGGTATCACAGTAAATACATTGAAATCTTATTTTGGTGTTTGATATGTGTTATCGCACTGCGGTTCGGTAACCAACAGTGATTGCGCGGAGAGTGACATCGTAGACGAGTGTGGCATCGCCGGGGATAAGATTACCAAAGCCACGTGATCCATAAGCAAGATAAGGCGGGACGGTGAGTCTACGGCTTTCGCCGACGGTCATGCCAGTGACGCCGAGTTCGAGGCCGGTGATGACTTTGTGTTCACCGATTCGAAAACGTAGCGGCTCGCCGAGATCTTTCCATGAAAGGATGACCTCATCTTTGCCTTGGATACGGGCAAGAAACTCAACGACCACTTCATCGCCAGGGCGGGCCATCATGCCGTTGCCGGGGATGAGTCGTTTAGAGGTGACTCCCTCCTGTAAGTCGCGCAGAAGAATTTCGCACATGAGTGTGTTTTGGTTTTGGGGATCATCTGCACCTAGTTTTGTAGAGGTATTGGGGCCGTGTACAAGATTGGGTGGGATGATGAGTGTGCGCCGTTCACCGACGCGCATGCCGGTGATACCTTCGTCCCATCCGCGGATTGCTTGGCCAGACCAGAGCACAAAGCCGATGGGGCCGGTGTCTGTACTGGCATCCACGATGAGTCCGCCGGGTAGCCACGCTTTGTATTCGATGACGACGTAGTCGCCGGCACGGGCGGGACGTGTAAGGAAGGGTGGCGCGGCTGTTTCTGTTTCGGATGCTTGTGAAGGATTGCTTTGTTCGAGATCAAATGTTGGTGTGGTGTTTAAAACCGGGTTTGGTGCGGGGGTGTCGACCCAGTATTTTAGGCCGGAGGGTAAAACAACAAAGGCTGCTTCGTTAGCAGCCTTGCTTGTATCGTTGTTTGCATCCTTGCGTGTTGGCTGTTTTGCTTTATCAGGTGGATCATGACTGATCGTGTTGTTGGCTGCTTGAGGTGTGGGTTCGGGGGAGGCGTTTTGATAAGCAGGCGATGCTAGAACGAGGCCAGCTTTACCTTCTTCATCTTTATAGTCAGCGCTGAGGATGCGTGGGGGCATAACCAGTGCAGTGTCATCGGTTTGTTCGATGATAGGTGGTGCGTTAGTTGGATTGAGTTTTTGATTGATGAAATCTTGACCCCCGGCGAGGAAGTACCACGCTGCTCCGGCAACAATTGCGAGAAGGATGAGGAAGATCAGAACGCGAGTGAGTGAGAGGTTGCGCTTTTTACCGCTGGCGTCGTGGACGGCTTGGATTTGTGTTTGAACGTTAGTTTGGTTGCGCTCGAGTTTGTCGAGCATATCGAGGTATCGCTGTTCGTCTTTGGGTGAGCCTTTACGGGTGGGTGAGCCGTAGACACCATCACCATCAGAACGTTGGACGACATAGAAGATTCTGTTTTCTTCGTCTCGGATGGCGCGTCCGACATCTTCGTCACGGACCTTGACGGGCTTTCCAGAAAACGGGCTGTTCACAATGATCGGCATACAAACTCTCAAGCGGCGGCTAAGTCTACGCTGTCACGATTGGCATCACGACGATGCTTACGATGCTATTGTACCAGCACGGGAGCGAGGATGGTATGGACAAAACGCGACTGATGTAGCGGGTTGCAGTATCATAATGGCCATCAAAACTGCTCTTCCGATAATGTTTTTACTCCTGTGAGGCATGATTTGTTCGGCAAACCCAAACCCGCTCCACAACGTGATATTGATCCGAAGCTCCGTCGTATGCAGGCGGATGCGACGCTGCATTGGTGGAAGAAGAATCTGAAATGGGTGATTTTGATGGGGCCCGTGCTGACAACGATCACCTGTGTAGGTGGGATGATCTGGGGTTTGTATAGCGTGAAGAATTCGTCCATTTACTTAGCAGGATTGGAGTTGGTGACAAGTGATGTGCAAGTGCAGCAAGTGCTTGGGCAGCCGGTGGAGGCAGCGTTTTTAGCGCAGGGGAGTGAGGATGGCTTGGAGGGGATTGCAGTTTTTAATGTCAAAGGTCCATTGGGTACGGCGGCGGTGAAGTTTTCAGCGACGCGGGAAAATGACGCATCGACAACATGGACACCAACAGAGTTGCGCGTGTATCCACAAACAGAATTCACAACGGATGAGATCACGATTTTTGGATCCCCACCAGAACCCCCTGCTCCATCTGAAAGTTTGGATGGAAATAGTGGGATGAACCCGCCGGATTAAGATGAAGTTGTTGATCTGTACAGCGACTGACTAGACGATCATAAAATAACCCACCAGCAATGCTGATGGGTTTTGTTTTTGTGATAGGCTAACCATTGGTTAGACGAGTGTTTTAACGGTTTTGATGATGCCGTCTGGATCGAGACCTTGGTGGACCATTTGCTCCCAGAGGCCGCCGCAACCTTCTTTGGTGGTGCCGATGTGTTTGTATTTCGGTGAGAATCCGCGTTCGAGGAGCCATGTGCCGAAGCGTGAGCCGAGGCCGGTGTCTTTGTTGAATGCTTCAGCGACAAGCACGAATGGCGCTTTGCCGATTTTTTGCATCATATCTTCATCGATGACGTTGAGTGTGGGCTTGTTGATTAGGCCGACATCAATACCTTGTTCTTTGAGTTGTTCAACAGCATCGAGTGCGCGGTAGAGCGTTTCGCCGAAGGTGACGATGTAGCCGGCGGTGCCTTCGCGGATGACTTCGTCCTTGCCGATCTCGAATTTGTAGTTGTCGTCTGCGAAGAGGGTCTTACCGTTGGCGTCCAGGACGTCGGGGCATTTGGATCGTGTGGAGAAGACGAAGCGCTGGCCGGGCTTGTGGAAGATTTCCGCGATGACGGCGTGCATCTGGTGCTGATCGGCAGGGAAGAACAGACGCGTGTCGTCGAAATCTTCGATGCCGTTAGCGGCGAACATATTATTGAGGCCGAAGTGGCAGGTGTTGTCAGCCATGTCATCGACGCCGGCGTGTGAGAAGTGTGCGAGGACATTGGACTTGTTGAGGCGGGCCATGGTGATTTCGGAGATCACCATTTCGAGGAAGGCGGAGAAGGTGCCGAAGATACCTTGTTTGCCTTCTTCGGAGCCAAAGCCGGCGCAGGCGGAATAATTGCCGCGTTCCATAATGCCGGAGTGTTCGTAGACTTCTGGGTGGCGTTCACGGATGTGGTTCATGCCGCACGAGCCTTCGAGGTCGGAGTCGATGACTTTAACCTTGTCGGTGCGATCTTCGAGTGACATCTTGTCGAGCTGATCGGCGACGGCTTGCCCGAAGACGTTTCGGTTGCTGCCTTGTGAGTCCATGTCGACGCCGCGGTAGGTGACGGGGTGACTGGGCTTTTCGATGGCTTTGAGGTAGTCGGTTGCGGCTTGGTGTCCGCGCGCTTCGAGGTAAGCGATGGCGGTGTCGACTTTGATGACGTCGTGGCCGTGGGGTGAACCTTCGAGACCTTTGATGTCGGGGGCCATGGGGCGTTTGTTGATAAGTGCGACGGGGCCGGGCGTGTTGACGGCATCGCACATGCGGGTGTAGAGATCATCAAGGTCTTCGCCGTGTCCTTCGAGGATTTTCAGGCCGTGGCCTTCGAGAGTTTTGGCGACGGAGTAGCCAGGAAGATATTTGGAGGGGTGGCCGGCGATGGTGACGTCGTTGTCGTCGACGATGATTTTGACGTTGAGGTTTTTGGCAACAGCGAAGCGTGCGGCTTCAGCATCGTTGCCTTCCATTTGTGAACCGTCGGAGCCGAAGCAGAAAACGGATTTTTCGGGATTGCCGAGCGCGACACCGTTGACGGCGGGCCACATGTGACCGAGTCGTCCGGAGGAGAATCCGACGCCGGGGGTGTAGTCGAGTTCTGGGTGGCCGGGGAGGTGTGAGTGGCCTTCACGATATTCGGCGAGTTTTTCAGCGGGCATGTGGCCGTTCAGGACGGACATGAGGTACTGGATGGCGACGCGGTGGCCGGCTTCGTCGTAGTACTGTTTGACGACGCGATCGGTGCCGCGCATGAACCCGTCGGCGATGAGGACTTCGGGGACGATGTCGTACGGGCCGCCGGTGTGCCCGCCGAGGCCTTTCGCGGCTGCAGTGGCGGTGAAGAAGACGATCGCATCTCGACAGAGTTGAATATTCTGCTCAAGCTGCGTTTTCTGATCGGCGGTGAGCTTTGGCGAACCTGGATCTAGCGAGAGAGGCTTAAATGCACCGAGATCAATCGGGAACGTCTTGGTCGTCGCACTCGTCATGGGTTTGTCCTATCTGAACAAAGTGTTCTGGGTTTTCTCAATTTCCTCACACACACCAGGAAATCAGTGGGGTTCCGCTGATACAGCCAACAAGCGGAAGTGATCGTATTATTCATACTTTTTTGCAGCCGCCAAATCCTAGCTCGTATCTGCGATGGATTCTTGTGAAGGGCCTACAGAAACATCCTATTTTCTTAGCTCGAATCTCTACCCTCTTATCGTCCACAAGTGATCCACAGTTTCTTAACGTCCGAAAACTGCGTGCGGGTCCGAGAACAATGGCGTCGGCTTGTTGTGATGTCCAAAACAGTTACACGTTCAAGTTTTTAGATGAGCTTTACCGATTCGAAGTCGAGCAAGAGGCATTTGATTCGTGCTCAAGGACGAGCGGTAAGCGATGACATTTATAGAGCGATCCATTTACGCGCCGCAAGGAGCCAGCATGAGCAAAGAACAAATGATCCAGCAGATCCGTGACCGCAACCGCACCGCAAAGCACGACTACCTTGTCCACTTTTCAGAAGAAGCGCTAGAGCAGTATCTTTCACGCTTGACGACGATCTCTGGGCATCGTGGCCGCGGCTCGGGCTGGGTTCGTAATACGACTTCCCCAGCTGTGATCACTCGCGCTGCTCACTGAGCGGGAGGTATCGAACAAGAATATCAGGTGATTTTTCATCAGTAGAAAACTGCGCTTAAGGGAAGGCGCAGTTTTTTTACGTTTGTATTCTAAGTCGTTCAAGATCAGATTAACTCGCAATCTTAAATGTTGAGATCAATTCAGACAGCCGTGAGGATTTTTCGGTGAGCAGTTGGCCGATGCGTGAAGCATTAGCGGTGGCATCGGTTGATTCGCGTGTGACACTGTGAATGGTCTCAATATTCTTCGCGATTTGGCTGGATGCTTTGCTTTGTTCGCCGGCGGCTACTGCGATGGATTGAATTTGATCGGCGACTTCGGTTGCGGTGCTCACAATCTGTTCAAGGTGATCGCCAGCTTCACGAGCCCGTTCGACGCCGCGACTAACCTTTTCATTGCCATCACTCATGAGGTGAACTGCTTTTTCAGTATCGGCCTGCATCGATTTGATGGATTCGGAAATCTTATCAGTGGCTTGCGTGGTTCGATCTGCGAGTTTGCGGACCTCATCTGCGACAACGGCGAAGCTGCGGCCGTGTTCACCGGCGCGTGCAGCTTCAATTGCGGCATTGAGTGCAAGCAGATTTGTTTGGTCGGCAATTTCACTGATAAAGCTAATCACTTCGCCGATCTGTTCACTTCGTTGTCCGAGGTCATTGACAGAATCAACACCTTGTTTGACCGCATCGGCAACGCGATGAATATCATCGACGGTGAGTTTTACAACTTTGCCGCCTTTGAGTGCCATATCACCCGAGTGTTGGGCAGATTCTGTGGCGCCGATACTTTGATTTGCAACCTGATCTACAGAAGCGGATAGCTGTTCGATGGCGCTGGCGGTTTGTTCAACTTGTTGAGATTGCTCGGCCATACCTTGAGCAATTTGTTCGCTAGTATCCGCGACCTGAGCAGCAGCGGTGTTTACTTCAGATGAAACATCTTTCACCTGACTGACCAATTGACAGATGTTATCTGCGAAGCTGTTGTATGCTTTCTGCAATTCACCGATTTCGTCTTCACGTCTTACGCTGAAACGATGACGTATGTCACCCTCGGCTGTTTTGTTCATGGTGACAACCATCTCCTGCACAGGCTTATTGATCATGATGGTTACGAGCCAACCAATTACCAGAAGACTGATGATGAGTGCAGCAATACCGATGCCGACGGTTTCGTAAGCGATCTGCCAAAAGAATACAAGGTAATGCGATCGGTCCATGACGACTTCCAGCACGCCAATGGGTTTGTTGGCATAGTCTTTTACTACGACGGCATGGACGGCAACTGGTATGTCGCCAAGGGTACGGTGTACTGTCAGTTCTTTTCCACCTATGACTTGTTGCAATTGTTCGTTTGAAAGTAGTTCTTTATCACCGTAAGTGCTGGCGAACGTTTCGAAACCACCTGTTGCAATTTGCTGTAAGGCGAGATCAATATGATGTTTCTCTTTGAATTTATCAAAGAAGGACTGGTCAAAACTCATGCCGAATTCGACAGTTCCAATATGGTTGCCTTTGTAGGTAACAGGTTTGACACCGCGGATGCCATAGCCCGCAAAGCCTTTTTCTAGGCCACTAAATGTAATCTTGTTTTGATTGGCTTTTAGGACAGTCTGTCGAAAACTGGAAAGGTCGTCGCCGAACTTTTGTGGCTTATGAAGCCGGAGGAATGATTCGGCGGGAGGGAGGTGAAATTGAAATTGTTTAACGCCGAACTCAGATTTCATGTCGGCAAAGATGTTAGCGTATTTTTTAAGTAAGCCGTCTCGATCTTTATTGGCAAAGAGTTGTTGTGTTTCCTTATCTGTTGAGATGAGTTTAGATAATGCAGTAGCCAGATGTTGTTGTGATTGAACTTCCGTGGTGACTTCTGCGGCAAGCTCATGTAGTTCACGTTGTTCGGCAATCAGTACCATTTGACCAAGCCGATCAATGGTAAACCAGCTCAGAACGATACCGCAAAGGATAAATGATGTTGTAATGCCGAGCAGTAACTTTGTTCGAAACTGTAACTGCTTGATTCGCCCGCGGGTTTTACTACTTGTTTTATTCATATTTCCAGTTGTTTGCCTATTGAGATGCTTAAATTACAAACTGATAGCGATGTGTATCTACACGAACGATACACGTCATCATTGAATATCTCAGTTGTGCTGTATTGCTAACCGGACTGGATCGAAATACAACAAGCCGTCATCCCTCATCATCAGCACTCATGGCTGGTGTAATCCATTACGGCTTTTATTCGGAAACTTGAATCTGAGACTTAAGCATGAACGCAAATATGAGCAATATGTTGCGTGTATTTAACATGTTCACAGCATAGCGTGATTAGGCGTGTGGATTTTTTGCTGAAACTGGAAAAGCTGGTGTTGCGTTTATGGATAAACCCAGCTGCCTGCGCGGCCGGGGTTGTCTGAGCCGGTGATTTGGCTGAGCGTGACTGGGATGCCATCTTCAGAAAGTGCGCCGAGGATGGCAAAGCCCATCGCTTCGCGGCCGTCAACGGGGATACCGACCTCATCGCTGCGGCAAACTTCATAGCCGGGTTCCATGAGCGCTTTAATACGCTCGACGAGATAATCATTTTTTGCGCCGCCGCCAGCAAGAATAACCTGTCCATCTTTATCTGAGCTTTTGATGTTTTCATTTCCTGTGTCGGAAGCTTTTACACTGTCGACAACAACGTGTGCAACCGCTTCAGCGCATGCCGCAATGACATCATGATCAGTAAAATCATCTGGGCGCAGTTCAACGATTTTGTTAAAGAAAGCTTCGTCGAAATCCTCACGGCCGAGTGTGATCTTGCCTTTGGCTTGCAAACCGAAGACATCTTTTTTCAGTAAATCGACGATCCAATTGTTGGCTTTACCTTTGCGGGCAAGCTCGCCGCCGTGGTCATATCGAAGCCCACCGAAGAGACGTTGGACCATGCCATCTATCAATATGTTAGATGGTCCACGGTCGCCGCCGGTGACGCCTTCGAAGCCTGCGCCTGCGGTGAGGCTAGTGATGTTACAGATACCACCAAGGTTGAAGATATGTTGTCTACGGTTCGGTTGTCGATAGATGATCCAATCGCTTGCGCAGGTGATGGGCGCGCCTTCCCCACCAGCGATGAGATCAGCTTGCCTGAGATCAAAGCAGACTTTGACGCCACAATGCCTAACCACTGGATAGGGATCGAAGAGTTGCCAGCTGAGTTTGCCGATTTTGTCCGCAGGCGCGTGCCAAACAGTTTGCCCGTGGCACACGATCATATCCAGAGCCTTGCCTTCCGGGAGACATTTACGGCTGAGGTCTTCTGCGGCTTTTGCGTGAAGCTCGCCAAGCTGTCTTGCGGTGCGCATGAAGTCGAGGGCACTGAAAGGCTTGCAGGTGGTCATCTCTTGCAGAATATCAGCGAGTTCGCCGAGTTCGTGACTTGCCATGCCCATGAACTCGGCATGCATCTGCATCCCCTGCCCGACGATCCGAACAAGCGCTGCATCTAAACCATCCAGACTTGTGCCCGTCATACAACCGATCACATAACGCTCTTGCTGAGTTTTCATGCCAACAGGATAACTTCCTCGGAGCCAATTGCCGAGTATTGGCAATGAAACAGGATCAAACTTTTGGTTTTAGCTGTTTACGATATTCGTACTGTTTGGATGGATCACACGGTAATCCAGCAGGATATCATCGGAAATCTGTGTTACGTCACGGAGGCTGAGGTGATGGGTATCGCAGATATGAAGGAGATTATGGCCATGAACGGCACTAAGTGCTTCTTGGTCACCAGCAATGCGCGGGGCGATGAACACAAGTAGTTGATCGAGTAATTCGTCCGCAAACAGTGATCCCATTAAGCTGGCACCACCTTCGACAAGAACATTTGTCACAAGATGTAGGTCGACAAGATGGCGAAGTGTGGCGTGCATGTCCAAGCGGCTGTTTTGTTTCATGGGGACAGGAAGCAAGTTGAGCCCATGCTGTTCAAGATCTTTGACCCGTTCAGATTCCTGTTCCATGGCTTTTTCGCTGGTGATGAGATAAACGGGTGGCCCGTCGTCATGGACCAGTTTGCTTTTCATGGGGATGCGCAAGGATGGATCAATAACGATACGTTTGGCGGCACGTTTGGTATGGACATGACGGGCATCGAGTGCAGGGTCGTCGAGTTCAACGGTACGCACGCCAACCATGATTGCGTCGACACGGGCACGGACTTTATGGACGACTTCACGTGATTCATAGCAGCTGATCCATTTACTGTCACCGCTGGTGGTGGCGGTTTTACCATCGACGGTTTGCGCCCATTTGCCGATCATCCAGGGAAGGCCGGTGGTAACACGTTTAATAAAAGCTTCATTGAGGTCGAGTGCTTGGGCTTCGCATACGCCAACCGTGACGTCGATGCCGGCTTGTTTGAGTTGTTCGATACCTTTACCGCTCACTTTTTCAAAGGGGTCTTGCATGGCGATTACGACACGCATGAGCTTGGCTGCAAGGATGGCTTTGGTACAAGGGCCGGTCTTGCCAGAGTGGCAGCAGGGTTCGAGGGTGACGAACATGGTGAGGCCAGCGGGGTCGACACCGTTTTTTTTGCAATCATTGATCGCGTTGATTTCTGCGTGGTCATCACCGTATCGCTGGTGGTATCCCGCTCCGACGACCTTATTATCCCGCACGATGACGGCACCGACCATGGGATTGGGCTCGACGAGGCCGCGGCCCATGGCGGCGATGTCGAGGGCTTGTCGCATAAATGTAACGTCTCTGGGAGATAATCTGTTCATGTCTGCCATTTCTTTATTCCGAACTATAGGTAAAATCGTATGTAAGTTTTTGTACGATGCAATTTTCAATCCAAATTCTTCACGAGGAGCAACGGATGAAGTGGGTTATTCGAGGGTTATTGGGACTTATCGCGATCATTATTTTGGTCGTGGTGATTGCGCTAATCTATGTTGATACGATTGCGAAAAGTGCGGTGGAATACGCTGCAACCACTGCGACGGGATGTAAAACCACGCTGCGAGATATATCGGTGGGTGTTTTTTCCGGCACGGTGACGCTAGATGATTTGGAGATGGCAAACCCGGAAGGCTGGGGCGACTTGTATTTTTTCAAACTTGGCCACGGAGCGACTGGCGTGAGGCTTTCATCTCTGATGGAAGAGACGGTGGTGGTGCCAAAGTTGGAATTGGATGATCTGACGATCAATCTGATCCAGAAAGGGTCGGAAAGCAACTATCAGACGATCTTAGACAATCTTTCCAAACTGCAGTCCAAGAATGAAGAAACCAAGGAAGCGGAATCCAAAAAGGGTTTTGTGATTAATGAGATCCTCATCAACAATATCACAGTGAACGCAAACATTGACGGTACTGAAATTCCGGTCAAGATCGATCAAATCAGGCTGACGAATATTGGTTCGAATACAGATCAGGGTGTGCTGTTGTCTGAAGTAACAGGGATTATCATTCAAGCAATCTTCAAAGCGATCGTACAGAACGCGCCGGATATCTTGCCTAAGATCATGATCAATGGTTTGAATAATGGCTTGAAGAATGTCGGCGACCTTGGACAGTATGGTTTTGAAACCTTAGGTAATGTGGTTGGTACGCTGCCGGGTGGGGAGCATGTTGAGAAGGCACTTGGCGGCTTAGGTAAAGGTACGAACGAAGTTTTCGATAAGTCCGGCGATGCGATTAAGGGTGCTGGCGAAGGGTTGGGCAATATTGGTAAAGATCTTGGCGGCCTATTCGGTAACAAGAAAGAAGAACAGCCGGCGGAAGAAGAGAAGAAGTAATTTTAGACAGATTAAGTTTGAAGAGGACGGCAATGATGTCGTCCTCTTTTTTTATGTCCCCCCGAAACCCATCCGCCTATTCGTTGTATGAATTTTGGAAAAAGCCCCGTCCACAGAGCGGGCGGGGCTTGAGGTTTTTGTAAACGTAGAACCTGGACTAAGGATTCAGATGAGCTTTGACGGTGGTGTAGATATCTTGTTGGCGGAGGTTGGTGGCGATGATTTTGCCTTGTGGATTGATGAGAAAGATGGCGGGGATGCCGCGGGTTTTATAGGCGGGGCGGACGGTATCGAACTCCCATTTGCCGAGATAGCCTTGCGGGAAAGTGAGGTTGTGTTTCTCTGAGTAGGCGATGGTTTTATTCGGGTCATCATCAAGTGAGAGTGCGATGACTGTGAAGTTGGGGCGGTCTTTGAAGGCGTCCCAAGTTTTTTGGATGTAAGGCATCTGAAGGCGGCAGACTTGAGATGCGGATGACCAGAAAGCGAGCAGGATGTACTTGCCGCGGTCATTGGCGAGGGAGAGGTTGGTGTTGGGCTGGGTGAGGCTTGGCGCGGTGAAGTCGGGTGCGGTGCGTGCGGCGCAACCGAGACAAGTAAGAAGGAGTGCGATGAGAAGGAGTTTGGCGGTGTGTTTCATGTTGCGGTCATTATAGATGGACAGTGGCAAAGAAAAAGGATGACGTTTTGAAGCGTCATCCTTGTCGGTTGTATTGTCTAAGCGCGGATTAGAAGTTGAGCATGCGTTTTTGTGTGCCGAGGGCGGATTCATGAACGCCTTCAGAAAGAGTCGGGTGGGCGTGCATGGTGGCGATGATTTCTTCGGCGGTGGCTTCGAGGGTGATGGCGAGACCCATCTCGGCGATCATCTCGGTGACGCCTTCGCCGACCATGTGAGCGCCGAGAACTTCTTCGTGTTTCTCGCCGACGATGAGCTTGATGAAGCCTTGTGTTTCATTAAGGGCTTGTGCTTTGCCGGAGGCTTGGAAGGGGAACTGTGCGGTTTTGTAGGCAATGTCGTTGTCTTTGCAGTACTGTTCGGTGAAACCAACGGAGGCGATTTGTGGTTGGCAGTAGGTGCAGCCGGGGATGGCGTTGTAGTTGATATCGGGGGCAGCGTGGCCGAACATGCGCTCGACGGCGACGACGGCTTCTTCGGAGGCAACGTGTGCGAGCCATGGCGGGCCGATGATGTCGCCGATGGCGTAAACGCCGGGGACGGTGGTTTCATAAGTTGCGCCGGGGGCTTTGTAATTAGTTGCGGTTTTAATGTGGTTTTTGAAGAGTTCGATGCCGAGTGATGCATCGAAGAGTCCATCGTAGCGGCCCTGCACGCCGATGGCGACGAGGACTTTGTCGGCTTCGATGGTTTGTGATTTGGATTCATCGTCGACGGAGACGACTTGAGCTTCGATGCCGGCGTCTGTTTTCTTGACGGACTTCACGATGTTTTTGGTGAGGATTTTAATGTCGAGTTTTTTGTAGGCTTTGAGCATCGCTTTGGAGACGTCGGGATCTTCGATGGGGACGATACGGTCGAGCATTTCGACGATGGTGACTTCGGTGCCGTAGGCGTGGTAGACGTAAGCGAATTCCATGCCGATGGCGCCGGAGCCGACGACGAGGAGTTTGTTGGGGCGGTCTTTGAGAAGCATGGCTTCTTTGGAGTCGATGATGCGGTCACCGTCGAAGGGGGAGCCGGGCATGGGGCGAGGTGAGGCGCCGGTGGCGATGAGAATTTTAGGTGCGGAGAGAACTGTTTTCGGGTCGGCTTTGAAGTTGAATTTTTCGGGTGCATTGTCTGGCTTGTCGCCGGTGGGCTCGACATCACCGAGGTCGTAGACATTGACGGTTTTGGGGGCGCCTTGTTTAGCAGAAGCGATGAAGGCGTGGCCGTCGTAGTGATCGATTTTGTTTTTCTTCATGAGGAAGCCGACACCTGCATTGAGGTTGCCAGCAACTTTGCGAGAGCGTGCGATGACTTTGTCCCAATCGAATTTGATGTTGTCTGCGGAGATGCCGAACTCATCAGCTTCGTGTGTGAGTTTGTGGTAGAACTCTGCGCCGGCGAGTAAGGCTTTGGTTGGGATGCATCCCCAGTTGAGACAGGTACCGCCGAGTTTATCGCGTTCGATGATGGCAACTTTTTTGCCGAGCTGTGCGGCGCGGATGGCGCCGACGTATCCGCCGGGTCCGCCGCCAATCACGATGAGGTCATATGTTTTGGTTTCAGGCATTTGAAGACTGCTTTCGTATTCCTGTAGATGGTGCTTGGCTGCGTTGGGATGCAATCCTGATTAAAGAGAGACACCTCTTGCGGCCTATTGGCATACTTCCGGTATAACTTCCGGGGGGAGCTATTTTAGCGGATTTACTGTGCGGGGTCTTGTTGGGTGCGGTGGGTTTCGTGGAGTGGGATTTTTGTTTTGTTGCGTGGGAATGATGCGGTGATGTGGGCGCATAAAAAAACAAGGTCGGGTGAGCGACCTTGTAATAGTGAGATTAGTCTATCTGATGGTTAGCTGCTGCGCTTACGTCGGCGGAATGCAAGGGCGGCGAGGGAGATAAGGCCAAGGGAAGCGGCGGTGGGTGTGGGGACGGCAGCACTAACTTCGACGAATTGACCGTAGACGTTCGTGTCGGTGTTAGAGTAGAGGCCGCCTGTGGTGAAGGATGTATCGACGTTGTTTTTATTGGTGCCGAAACCGAGGAGTTGGAGCGCGTAGGTGTTGCCTTTGAATTCGAAAGTTTCATTGGAGGTAAGAACACCATCTATAAAATAGGTGTCTGATTCGCCAGTTGTGCCAGCATCGTAGTTCACGGTGAAGGTAAACGTTTGATCTGGGGTTTTTTTATCTTTGAAATCGTAGTTGACGGCATAGGTTAGGCTGTCAGGTTCGGTGCCTTCGACAGTCTTACCGTTCCAATGTGTTACTTCACCCAAGACGAAAGCTTTTTCAGCATTGACGTCGGATCTGTAGTTTCCGTAGAGTGATTGGGTAACATCCTCGATGGTGTATCGGGGTGAGGGGTTCTGACCGAGATATACACCTCGTTCGTTGAACTGGTTATACGTACCGTTGGTATTAGTTGTGTCAAAAGTAAGTTCGGATTTACCTTTGAACATTGCGGCATCGGCTTCGGGGGCGATTGCACCAAATGAGGTGAAGACGAGTACGCCTGCAGCAGCAAGAGCAAATAGATTGTTCGTGTGAATCATTTTCATGATGGTGTATCTCTCCAGTCCAATGTGTCCCATCCAGATCTAATCAATGGTTAGATGGGTGTGTTTTTTTCTCGTGTTGTCCCTTTGTGTTGTGAGGGATATTAGTATGCTTACAGCAGGGTTTCTAGCGGGTTTTAAAGGGTTTGTTGATTTTTGTGGGCGACTCACATGTCTGATGTGTAAGGCTATTTTTAACTTCTTAGATTGATGCAAGAGTCGTGTGGTTGTTGGCGGGATTGACTTGAAAATTTATTTTGTTTGTTGTGGTCACTAGGGCTTAATGATTGCGACTAAGTCGAGCTTGATCCAAGTGTCGGGTAGAGGCGTATTTTGTAGATCGTGAATATTTGGCGTCTCGGCTTGAGATGTAAGTTTGAGTGTGAGATTGTATTTTTTATCTGCGAGATCGATCTTGAAAATCATGGGTTTTGTGGCACGACTATAGGTAAGCAGGTCGCGAAGTTGGTATTTGATGATGCAGGAAGCAGTGTTGTTGGTGGTGAAGCGGTCGTTAGGCGAGAAGAAAAGCGTGTGCGTGACAGCAGGGGTCAACAATAGATCTGTGGGTATTCGGGCGGGGTTATAAAAATCGATGGAGCCGAGCTTGATGGGAGCGCTAGTATCGATGGAGAAAGATTGTCGTGGCGAAGAGAGGGAGATCATGGGCGTTTCGGGAGCTGTGCCAAGGGAAAGGGTGGCGTGATCGAGTGCAAGCCAATCATCAGGCGTGTTGTCGGATTGGAAGAGTGAAGGTTTTGGATAGCGTCCAATTTGAAATTCTATCTGCGATTTGATGCAGTTGGATTTGCGGTCCATAACTGCTTTTCCCAAGATGAATGAGGCGAAGAGGAGAAGGGGAAGTAAGCTGAGGATGATGCGTTTTTTCATGGGTATGTGTATGTGCGATTAGTGTTTGCGTTTACGGAGCATGAGTAATGCGAGAGAGGCAAGGCCAAGGGAGGCGGCGGTGGGTGTGGGGACGGTGGTGGGAACGAGTTGGAAGTAGAAATTACCTGTGGCAACTTGACCGTTCTGGATGAGGAGGCTGTTGGTGATGGTCTGTCCGTTGTCGGTACTGAAGCCGAGGAGGACAAGGCTGTATTCAACACCTGTGTAGGTAATGGTTGCATCAGCGGTGTCGCCGATGATGATGAGTTCTTGCGTGCCGTTGGAGTTGTCCTGCAAGGCGAGTTCGAAGGTGAAGGATTCTGCAAGGCCGGGCAAATCGAGATTGATGTTGAAATCGGTGACGGCTGTGCCATCTTGGATATTGCCGGCGTAGAAGTAGTAGTTCATGCCTGCGAAAGGTTCATTGAGGTCCGTGCCGTAGTCGATGTAATTGCCTTGTACGCGGACGACGGTGGGCGGGTCATACCATGTGTTGGGTGAGCCGGTGTAGAGATGTTCACCGACACCGGTGTAGGGTGTTTCGGACCATGTTGCGTCATCGGGTTGGCCATCAGGTACGGTGATGGAGCCGGTAGACCAGCCGTATGAAGGTGTGACAGGTGCAGCTGCAGCAGGTGTGGCGACAAAGTTCAGCATGAATGAACTGAACAGTGCGGCTGAAAGATAGATCACGTTGGTTCGCAGGCTTCGGTGTGTCATATTTACCTCAACACAGTCTTGGAAATCGGTTGGGTCGGTTGCCAACGGAAAGTCCGAATGAGCACGTTGCTGTACGTTCGGCCGGAGGCGTGTTGTTGTTCATCCGACCCCGCCGCTCGACCTTCGGAAGCGTGCGTTGTGGAACTCAATGTTCCAGAGGCGCGCTGTTGGCTTGCGTTGCTTAACAAGGGGACGCGGCAAGCCAAATCCCGAGTGAAACAGGAATCATGTTGTTGATCCGACCGCCTCCCCTAGAAGTGTGATTTGTAGAACACACGTTCTAACGGCGAGTTGTTGTTGATCCGACCGACTCGCTGGTGATGCTAATTTGCGGGGTCCCCCTCGGTAGCACCGCACTATAATAGGGAATGTACTAGGGTAATATCAAACTCATACCTAAAAAAGAATTCGGCGTATTGTTGTCGTAAGTTCTTTTAAAATAGTATATTGCGACTTTTGGATGAGTTGTCGCATGATGGGTAAGTTGAAGTGGTTGTGACGGAGTATGGCAGACAGCTTTGGGGTGAATGGTGGGTGGAATAGCCGATCAGACGTGAGAAGGTGCATGGAAGTCAGCAGCGATTTCGGTGCAGGACGCTTTATGACTATAATCCTGCCCCCCGGAAGTTTGAATTGCAGACAATCATTGCGAATCACGAGACCCCACGGGTTGGTGCCCACGAGCTTGAATATGGGATGTCGCTGTTTGGTTGTTGGTGTGGTTGATCAATATTAAGGATAGGAAGTACTCGGATGGATCAGAAGCTGATTAGAAATGTTGCGGTGATTGCTCACGTTGACCACGGGAAGACGACGCTAACGGACCAGATGTTGTATCAGAGTGGGATGTTTCGGACGGAAGATCTGAACAAGCTTGCGGGCGGGCAGCACAATCTGATTATGGATACGGGGGACTTGGAGCGGGAGCGCGGGATCACAATCACGAGTAAGAATTGTTCGGTGCGGTATGAATCGCTTGCGGGGGATGAGTACAAGATCAATTTGATTGACACGCCGGGCCACGCGGATTTTGGTGGTGAGGTTGAGCGTGTATTGAAGATGGCGGATGGTGTGTTGCTTGTGGTGGATTCATTTGAGGGGCCGATGCCGCAGACACGTTTTGTGTTGGAGAAGGCGCTGGGTCATGGGCTGAAGCCGGTGGTGGTGATTAATAAAATTGATAAGCCGAATGCGCGGCCGGACGATGTGATCAACGAAGTGTTTGACCTTTTGGGTGATCTGGATGCGCCGGATGAATGTTTGGAATTTTCGGTGGTGTATGCGAGTGCAAAGGATGGTTGGGCGACATGCAATGGGGATCGGTTAGGCGACGATCATCCGAAGGATATTCGTGAGTTATTTGAGACGATTGTGAAAGAGATGCCGGCCCCTGCGGTGAGCGCGATGGATGATGCAGAGGACGCGCCGCTGCAGATGATGGTGACGACGATTATTTATTCGGAGTATGTGGGACGGATTGCAGTGGGGCGCGTTGAAGCGGGAACAATCAATACCGGCGAACGTGTGACAGTGATTCGGCGTGAGGATGGGAAGCATGTGAACTTGAAGGTACATCAGGTGCAGGCATTTGAGGGGCTGGAGCGGGTTGAGACAGAGCAGGCATGTGCGGGTGACTTGTGTGCGGTGGTGGGCTTGGATGCGATTGATATTGGCGACACGATTGCTTGCGTAGAGAATCCGAATGCGTTGGAGAGTGTGAAGATCGATGAGCCGACGTTGACGATGATGTTCCGTGTGAATGACTCGCCGTTTGGCGGGCAGGATGGGAAGTATGTGACGAGTCGGCAGGTGTGGGACCGTTTGCAGCGGGAATTGCAGAGTAATGTGGCGCTAAGGGTTGAGGTGGGGGAGACACCGGAGCAGTTTGAGGTGAGCGGTCGTGGTTTGATGCACTTGGGCGTGTTGGTGGAGACGATGCGCCGGGAGGGGTATGAGTTAAGTGTGGGCAAGCCGCGTGTGATCTTTAAGGAGATCGAAGGGAAGATGCACGAGCCGATTGAAGAGCTGATTGTGGATTGCCCGTCGGAATGTCAGAACGATGTGATGAGTCTGGTGACGAGTCGGCGGGCGGAGATCATCAGTATGGACCCGAAGCCGGGCGCGGGCGATTATGTTCACTTGGTGTTTTCGATTCCGGCGCGTGGCTTGATTGGTTTGCGAACGCGGATGCTAACAGCGACACAGGGTCGTGCGATTATGCACCATACGCTCTTGAAGTATGAGCCGTTGCGCGGTGATGTGCCCAAGCGGAGCGCGGGGGTGATGGTGGCGACGGATACGGGGCAGGTGACGCCCTATTCGCTGGATAGACTATATGATCGCGGGATCTTTTTTGTGAAGCCGGGTGATCAGATTTATGAAGGGCAGGTTGTGGGTGAGCATTGCAAGGACAATGACATCACGGTGAACTTGGTGATTAACAAGAAGCATAGTAATGTTCGCGCGGCGGGGAGTGATGATGAGACGAAGGTGCGGCCGGCACGTGAAATGAGTTTGGAAGCGTGCATGGAGTATCTTGAGGAAGATGAGATGGTAGAGGTGACGCCGAACTTTGTGCGGATGCGCAAGCGGATGTTGAAGGAAAGCGATCGAAGAAGAGAATCGCGGAAGGCGAAGTCTTAAGACACTGCAAATTGAAGAGACCTCACGTGGAACCCGTGGGCTTGTTTGGGGAGATAGATTTTTTGGGGAAAGAGGTGTGAAAAAATGATCGACATGATGCGGGGGTTTGATTGTAGAATGGGGTGACAGGGGATGATCAATCATTCAGGGTGATGGCATGAAAGGAAGTCGCGATGTTAATGAGTGTGTTGCAAATCCTTGGTGGGTTGGTGATCGCGGTGCTTGGACTTTCGCTTATTTGAATGTTGGGTTGATGTTGGTGGCGATGGGGGAGTGGTGTTTGAACAAGTGGGTGGTGAAGCCAATGTATGTTTGGGAAGACGGGGTTGTGGGGATGGTGGTGCATGGATATGCGAATGATTTTTTTGCTGGGCTGTTTTTGCTTGGCTATACCAATGTGCTGGTGATGTGGATGGGAAGGCGAACTTGGGCTGTATCGAGGTGGTGGCAAGTGGGGTTGATGATGTTGATGGTGGGATTGTTTTGGGAGGGTGTGACGCCGATGTATTGGCAGCGGTCGACAGGAGATGTGTTTGATTTGTTGATGTATCTATTGGGTGGCGGCGTCTATATTGGATTGGTAAAAGTGTGCGGGTTATGGGTGGGCGGAAACAAAGAAAGATCTTGATGTGGTTTGTGTGGTGGGTGGGGCATGTTATAATTTTAATGTGAGATAAAGCTGATTGAATGCGGGGTGCATGCAGTTTTATCAAGGGGAAATTTGCTTGGGAACAGATCAACCACCCCCACCCGACTCCTTGGCCATCGGCCAAGGGGTTTTTTATTGTGCAAGAATAGGTTAGAGGGTACAAATGACAGGTGGTGCGGATTATGCCGGGAAATGGGTGAAATAGTGGAAATGGATATGGGCATTTATATGCATGAGCGTGGTTATCGGGGGAATCGGGGCTATGATCTTTTGGGCATGAATCATGCTTTTATGGGAGTTTGTGGTGGTGGTGTGGAGGGGCTGTGTTTATTGGATGGTGATGGGATGATTTTGATCGACTCGGTGGTTGAGTTGATATGTGGGTGAGACTTATTCGAATGCAGGGATAGATGATTATGAGCGAGCGTGTTGCATTACCAGAGGCGAGTCGGTTAACGGTGAGCGAAGACCGAGGTGGTTACTACCGGATTGTGTTTCCGAACGGAAAGGTAGACGGGACCGCTGTGCGCGAGTTGTATGAAGTAACAATGCAGTTAGCCGACCAGATTGAACAGCTTAAGCTATTGGTGGATTTGTCTGGGATTGAGTTCATGCCGTCGGGTGGGCTGGGGATGCTGGTGACGCTTAGGAAGAAGTTTTTAGGAAGCGGGGGGCAGTTACACATTTATGTGCCGGATGCGCAGGTTCGTGAAGTGTTTATGGTGACGAATCTCGATCGTTTACTGAACTTATACAGTAATGGAGATGAGGCATCGACGAGTTTTAAATAGTGATCATCTAATCGCGAATTAGAGATCATAAAAAGATAAATGACGTCCTCGGTAAGAGGGCGTTTTTTATGTGAGGTCTAATGGCTGATTAGAAGAAGTTTAGTTGTTGAATGATTCGCGGACGATTTCTGCAAGGATTTGTTGTTCGGCGTAGGCGTCGCGGCCAATGGTTTGCCAATAAACCGGTGGGATTCCACGGCGGCGCCATTCGATGGGGACTTCATTCAGGGTGGCGAAGACATCACTGCCGGCGCGGCCATTAAGGTAGCGGAGTGTATTGACGAGGCGTTGCATTTCGACATTAACGAAAAGGTAGTATTCGTTATCGTTGAGCTTGGCAAGTTCAGGGGGAAGTTGTGTATGAGCTGGTGTAGTGTTGTCGGGCAAGGCGGGCAGCGCATTTTGTTCAGAAGGCGCGTCTTTGCCTAATTGTGGATTAGACGGTACATGCTCGCCTTGATCGGGGGGCGTGATGTTGTGAGACCTCAAGAAGGCATCTTCAGCGGATTCGGCTTGTGGCGAGGAGGGGGATGGCGGGATGGTAGAGGTACCTGATTTTTGAACAGGGGTGATACTTTGGGGCGTTGCGTTTTCGGGGGAACTTCCGGAGTTACTTCCAGAGGCGGGGCCTTCTTGGATGGTCAGATCGTATTGTGTGATTTCTGCTTGTGGGGTAAGGACCGAGGCATCAGCTGCGGAGAAAACTTTTTGTCGGGTGAGGAAGTCGTGTTTGATGAGTTTGCCGGTGGTGAGGCGGACGGTGACAAAACGTTGTATCTGGTCGAGGGTGGAAGCGTCGACTTGATCCCAAGTAGCGTTCTTGCCGGCATACCAAGGTTCAAGGACGGTTGGGGAGGCTTGTGCTTTGGTGGTGATGATGCCAAAGCGGTAGTCGTTGCGGTCGAGTTGATAATCGTTTCGTTCAAGAACGGTTGTGGCTGCATCAAAGAGACGGGCGTACTCGGTTTGATCGATTTCGAAGGGGTTGGCTGCGGTTTTGTTTGTGCCGGGAATGGTGGGTGGTGGGGGTGTGGAACAGGCGGTGAGAGTGATCGCGATGAACAGGAGCAGCAGAGATGTGGCGGATGCTTTGGTCATGTGGGCAGTTTAGCAGATGTGGGGAGCATGTTGGGATTAGATATCGTCGGGAGCTTCAAGGGGGTATATTTTGGTAATGGTGGGGATGAGTCGCTCAAGAGCGAGGCTGCGAGAGGCTTTGATGAGAACGATGTTGCCGGGATCGATGATGTTAGCAAGATGGTCGTGAATGGCCTGGGGGATTGGTTCAGCGGCTGGTGAGATGTTGGGGAAGATGCGGATGCGGGTGGTGATGCTGTCCGGTTGATCTTGGAAGGATGCTTCGACGGCAGCGGCTATGCGGGGGCCGATGAAAACGGCTGAGCGTAGTTCATTGGCGGCGAGCATGTCGCGGATGCGGTCGGAGGCTGAGCGATGTTCATCGGTTTCGTGTTCGCCGAGTTCGAGCATGTCGCCGAGGATGGCGATGCGACCGGGGGCAATTGTTTTACTGTAAGGCTTGTTTTGAACAGCAGTTGCAGGTGAAGAATCGGTGGCAGGGGAGATGGAGCCAGCGACAGCAGAGGGCTGGGAGCGTGAACCACGGGGGTAGAGTGAGGTGAGTAAATCGAGCGCGGCATGGAGCGAATCGGGATTGCTGTTGTAGGCGTCGTGGATGAGGGTGATGCCAGATTGGAGGGTGATGCGTTGCAGGCGGCCGGGCGGTGTGGTGAGTGCAAGGAAGCCGAGGTTGAGTTGGATGTCGTCGATGCCGATCCATTTGGCGACAGCAATGGCGGCCATAATGTTGACCGCAGTGTGCCTGCCAAGGAACGGGAGGTGAATATTGTTCAGTGTTTGTTGGTTGGGGAATTGGATGTCGAGTGACATGCCTTCAAAATCTTGCTGGAAGGCGGTGAGCGCGTAGGAAGCGTCGGCGGAGAAGCCGAAGGTAACGCGGTGGTTGGGTTGGGTTGGGGGAGATTGATCTTGATGGGCGTCGATGAGGGGGGCAGCGGATTTTTCGATGGCGATGAGCGCGTTGGGTTTAAGGTGTGGGAGGAGGGAGGCTTGTTCGGCGGCGACGTTTTCAATGTTGTGAAAGAACTCAAGATGTTCACGGCCAATGGAAGTGATGACGGCGGCATCGGGGCGAGCGATAGCGGCAAGGGTATTAACTTCGCCGGGGTGATTGGTGCCGATTTCGAGGACGAGGAAATCGTCGGTGGTAGGTGCGGCGAGGATGGTGAGGGGGACGCCGATGTGGTTGTTGAAGGATTTAGGTGATTGGGAGCCTAGGAGTTGGTGGACGCGCCAGAGGTCGGGTCGTTCACGGTCGGGCAGGCCGATGGATTGTGGAGAGGGCGACGTGTTGGAGGCATTGGTGGGGGAGGAGATCATGCGGCCATGCAGGAGGGCGTGGATGAGATGTCGGGTGGAGGTTTTACCGTTGGAGCCAGCGACAGCGATGAGCTTGACGTTATGGTCGGCGAGGATGTCGCGGTAGGCAAAAGCGAGTGCGTGGAGTGCGGCCAATGTGTCTTGCACATGGAGGATGCCGGGGGCGACGGAGGGTGCGGCGGAATTGATGGTGGCGATGTCGGTTTTGTCCGGATTATCGACGATGAGAAGTGATGCTCCGTTTTGAGCAGCTGTGGGGAGGAAAGTGTGTGCGTCGTGGTTTTCGCCAGCGAGGGTGAGGAAGGTGGCCCCTCCCTGTTTCGTGTGATTCAGAGGTTGACCCGTTGATGTGCTGGGCGCGCTTTGTTGATTGGGTTGTAGGAGATCGCGCGTGTCGGTGCAGATGCCGGAAGTGGGTGATGTCGGTGCGTGGGGTTGTTGCAGCCACGAACCACGGGTGATCATGGCGATATTGGCGGGTGAGAAGAAGGTGTTTTGTGCATCCTGCGGGGTCATGATGATCCTTACTGAAACGGTCTGTCCGGCGGGTGGCGATCCTAAGGAGATTGTACCGGGTCTTATAAGAATCGGCAGGATGGGGCGAAAAGGAATAATTGAGAGGTGGGAAGAATGTACGAGTGTGCTATGTTGTGGTTTGATGCATGGAGGCATGTGATGAAACGATTGACGCATGACAGGTATGAACGAGCGGCGGGTTTTATGAAGCGGGAGGTGCGGCCGTTGGAGCGTGCGATGTTCGCGTATCACTTTGAAGGAGGGGAAGCGGCAGTGGTGGTGAGAGCGCTTGAGGGTTTTCAAAATGAGGATGGTGGGTTTGGGAGGGGATTGGAGCCGGATATTCGGATGGCGGAATCGAGTGTGGTGGCGACAAAGTTTGCACTGCAGGTGATGATGGATGTAGGTGTGGATGAAGATGAGAAGTTGGTGCGGGGTGGGGTTGAGTATTTATTGGAGCAGTTTGATGAGACGCGTAGGGTATGGCCGCTAGTTGGAGAGGATGTGATGATGGCAGCGCATGCACCGTGGTGGAATTGGGATGGATTGGAGAAAGAGTTCGGTGGGTACAAGGTGAATCCGAAGGCAGGCGTGGCGCGTTGTTTGAAATATTATGAAGGGTTAGTGCCGGTGGATTTTGTCAACGGAATTATTGATGATCTTGTGGATGAGCTTGGGGGAGCGGATGAAGTGTTACCATTCTTTGATCTTGTAAGTTATTTGATGTTGTTGCAGATGCCGGGCTTTGAGGCGGCGAAGAATGTATTTGTTTCTAAACAAATGAAGGATATGGCAACAAAGATTGTAGATGGTGATCCGTCAATATGGGATGGCTTTGCGGTGAAGGCAATTTGGCTTGCACCGAGTCCGCATGCTCCATTGGCAGATGTGCTTGTAGATGAACTTGCGATAAATCTTGATTATGAGATTGATCATCAGGGAGACGATGGTGCATGGCGGCCGAGCTGGTCATGGGGCAGCACATTTAAAGATGAATGGGAGAAGGCAGAGCGAGAGTGGACGGGTGTATTAACACTGGCGATGCTACGGAGTTTGCGGGATTTTGGTCAGATTGAAGGGGTTGAGCCAGTGAAGGGTAATGTGTTTAAGTATCACATTGATTAGTGTGATTCATGGTTGTCATCGAAGCGGGTACCCCAGTGTTTGAGAGCTTCAGCTGCATGTTCACGATCGTCGAAGTGGATTTTGATAGTGCCATTTGGTGCGGGAGTGGCGTTGTGGATTAGGTCAAGATCCGTGACATCTTCGGGGCGGAGAATTTGATAGGTTTCGTGTCCCTTGCCGGCGATCAGGACGATGTCATTGGCATCGGCGAGAAGGACGGCGCGCTCGATGGCTTTCGCGCGGTCGGGTTCAATCAAAATGGTGTCTGATGCTAGATTTGTTTGCGATTTACTTCCGGGAGTAGGTGTGATCACATCATTGATGATTTGATCAATGGGCTCGGAGCGTGGGTTGTCGGCGGTTACGATCACTATGTCTGAATACTCATTGGCGACGGCGAACATGCGGGGGCGTTTGGATTTGTCACGGTCGCCGCCGCAGCCAAAGACGGTGATGATGCGTGCTTCGGCGAGCGGGCGTAGCGCAAGCAGCGCGTTTTCGAGTGAGTCGTCGGTGTGGGAGTAATCGACGAAAACGGTAGGCAGGAGGTGTGCGGCAGGTGGAATGTTGAGTGGCTCGTCGGGTTGTCCGGTGATGGGATCGAGGGTGAATTGTGATTGCATCATTTCGATGGCGGCAATATCGGCCTCGGGCGGATTGATGATGACTTGTTCAAGCCGGCCGGGTACTTGTGGGGTTTGTTGGAGTGCTTTGCGTGCGGTTTTGGTTTTGAGGTTTTTCGGGAGAAGTAGTGTGTTTACAGCAGCGACGGCTTGTAGCGCGTTGAGCGCGTTGTACTTACCGATGAGTGGGAGTTGCGTTGCGAAGGAACCCCATGGTCCGGTGTAGCGGGCGGTGACGCCAGTGGTTGAGAGGGCGGTGACTTTGGCGTGTGAGACGAGTTGATGGGTGTGGCCGGCCACAGAGAAATCGGGATCTGAGCCGGTCCAGATGATGTGGGCGGAGCACGTTTGGGCCATGCGGCGCGCGGCGGGGTCGTCTGCGTTGAGGATCGCCCATGCGGATTCACCAAGTGATTCGAAGAGGCGCGCTTTAGCAGCGGCGTAAGCATTCATGTCGGGGTGGAAGTCGAGGTGGTCGCCGGTGAGATTAGTGAAGATGGCGGCGTCGAAGTGTAGGCCTTCGGTGCGTTGTTGATGCAGCGCGTGTGAGGAAACTTCCATCACGGCTGCGGTGCAGTTGTTTGACAACATCCTGTTTAAAAATTTACGGATATCAATGGCGCCGGGGGTGGTGAGATCGGTCTCGGTGATGATATTACCGTCATCGGTTTGCACGGTGCCGATGAGGCCGACTTTTAGATCGAAGGACTGAAGAAGGTGTTGTGTGATAAAGGCGGTGGTGGTTTTACCATTGGTACCGGTGATGCCGAGGAGTTTGAGCTTGGATGAAGGGTGGTCGTAGAAGTTGTCGGCTATGCGGCCGGCGAAAGCTTGGTCGATGTGGATGCCGGGCTTGGTGCGGAGGATAGTGATGTGATCGGGGATTTGATCTTGTGAGTAGGCGGGCGAGTCGAGTGTTGCGTCATAGGTGGGGATGTCTGCTTCGGCGATGTCGATGATGGCGGTTGCGCCGCAATCGATGGCTTGCTTGATGTACTGGCGGGCAGTGCCGGTGGGTGAGCCGATGATGGAGTCGCCGTGGTGTTGCCATGAGCGCGCGATGAAAAGACAGTTAGGTGTGACTGTGCGCGAGTCATCTGTGATGTCGGTGATGGTGATATCGAGCGAACCCTGAGCGAGGGTGAGATTAAGGTCGGTGATGATGTCGGAAAGTTGTTTGCTGATTGCGGTCATAATGGCATCAATTGTAGTCTTGCTTGTTTGGTCAAGGCGAATGGCTACCTATATATCGTGCGGAATGTGGCTTGGAGTGCAATATGAAAAAACCCGCTGAAAAAGCGGGTTGTAGATGGTTATTTGTGAGGTGAGGTTTACGTGAGGGCTGGGGCTGGCTCGGCGAAGTCGACTTCACCGCAGTCGGGGATGATGCCGGCGTCTGAACCTTCTTTGAGCAAGGCTCGCACGGCTGCCCTGCCCCGGTCGCCGTAGTCGAGGGTCCAATCGTTGACGTACATGCCGACAAATTCATCAGCGAGATCGGCGCCCATGTCACGTGCATAGTTCAGTGCAAAAGCGACGGATTGATCGCGGTTTTCCAGTGCGTAGTTGATCGAATCGAGCAGCACGCGGGTGATCTGCGGGGCTTCTTCGATGAGGTCACGTCGGATGGCGTTAGCGCCAAGCGGGAGAGGCAGGCCACGTGAGTCGGTCCACCACTTGCCGAGATCAACGATGAGTTTGAGAGATTGGTTTTGGTAGGTGATTTGTCCTTCGTGGATGATGAGGCCGGCGTCGTATTTGCCTTCGGCGACGGCGGGGATGATTTCATCGAACATGACGAATTCCCATTTGATGTCGTCTTTGGATAGGCCGTGCTCTGCGAGTAGGAGCTGGCAAGCAAGCCAAGCGGTGGTGCGCTCGCCGGGGATGGCGAGTGTTTTGCCTTTGAGGTCGGCGATGTTGAATTCATCTTTAGCGATGATCATGGGGCCATAGCCGTCGCCCATGGACGAGCCGCAGGAAGTCATGATGTATTTATCTGCGACGTAGGGGTATTGATGGATGGAGAAGGCGGTGATTTCGAGTTCGCCTTTTTCGGAGCGGACATTGAGAGATTGGATGTCTTCGAGGATGTGCACGAAGTCGTAGTGGGCGGTATTGATTTTTGGGGTATATTGCTGCCCGTCGGGGCCAACAAAGTTGGCCAAGGGGTACCACATGAAGGCGTCATCGGGGTCGGGGGAGTGGCCGATGTGGAGTATTTTGCGGTCAAGTGCTTCGGTTGTGTTTGTTCCGGGGTTGTTCTCGCTCATGGGGGTGATTGTAACAGGACGAGAAGGAATGTCGATTGCGACTAAATCAATGCGATTTTAACCAAGACATATTTGGCTTTTTTACAGAAGAATATGCATCTTTGTGAATAGGTCCTGTGCTATATTGCATCCACGTATGTTCTATTCCCTGTCGTGATAATTTCGAGGGTACTGACGATGACACAGCAGTTCATTAATCCGGTTGAAGCTATTCAGGATGAAAAGAAGAAGCCATGGTTGTGGGTTTGGCTATTACCACTCGTTGCCATTGTGTGTGTTCTTATTGCAGTGTTCATAGGACGTAGTGCTTTGGAAACCTATCGGGAATGGTATGCGGTTGAAGATTATCAACCTACTACAGCGTCGATCACTGAGAGTGAACGTGTTAAGCGGAGGTACCGGTCTACAAATGGGGCTGGCGAAATGGATCAGAAGTGGGATTTTCATGTTCGGTATCAGTATGAAGTTGATGGCGTCGCATATGTAGGTAAGCGATATAAATTGATAGACACGTTCTATCGCTCAACGACGGCGTGGTTTGAACTTGATAAATATGTTGAATATTACAAGGTTGGTTCGGAGCATACGATTTATTTTGATCCTGAGAATCCAGAACGATCTGTGATCAAAAAGAAGGTAGATTTTCTGGACATAAAAAACAAAACAATCTATCCGATAGTGTTCTGTTTTTTGTTTGGGTTTTTCGCCTTCATAACTTTGTTTGGTGGATTCACGAGTTTGTATACTTGTTTGACTGGTAAGCAGCCGCCGATTACTGCAGGTATGATTTTGGATAAGGTGACTTCACTGAAAATGTCGCGATAAAAAAATGCGAAGTATGCTCATGGGGGATCAATATTTGTGTGAGTGATGTTTTGGTTGCGGTGTGAAATTGATACGCCAAAGGATATGCTATGATTCGTGTTGAATGACTCGCAATGAGGAGATGGCGATGAGTATGGTTCGGCTATTAGATGATGTGGAATTGCCGCTGCGGAGCGAGACACCGGCGGCGTGGGCGGCGGGTGTGCTGGAAGACAAGCTGTCGTTGCTCAATGATCATGCGCATCTGGAGAAGAAGGCGGGGCTGAACGCGATAGAGATGCTGAACCGTTGGCCTGAGCCTGAGCCCCCCGAGGCGTGGGTGCAGATGATGTGCGGGGTGGCGAAGGATGAGGTGGAGCATTTGGCAATTGTTTGCCGCATTTTGCATAAGCGCGGCGGGGCGATCACCAAGAGCCATCGCAATGCATATGCCAAAGGATTGCGGGATTTGATCCGGATTGGGAAGGATACGAGTTGTACGGGACTCATTGATCGGCTGATGGTGAGCGCGCTGATTGAGCTGCGAAGTTGTGAGCGGTTTGCAGTGCTGGCGGAGAATTGTGAAGAGGACAAGGAGCTTGCGAATCTATATAAAGGTTTATGGGCGAGTGAGCATGGGCACTACCGGACGTTTTTGAAGATGTGTTACAAGGTGCCGACGGTTTCGGCGGATGAAGTCGATGCACGTTGGGATTGGTTCTTGGATCAGGAGGCGGCGATCCTTGCGAAGCAGCCGGCAGGATATGGGATGCACTCTGGCCCCTGTCCTCGGAAGTGAATCTTGTTTGATCTAAGCGAAGGATAGACATAAAAAAACCGAGCAGGTGGTGGTCCTGCTCGGAAGCTTATGCCGGCGTCTGTGCTCGATTCCCTCTCACACATGTCTGCTCGTCCGTGAACAGGAGCTTACCGGTTGATTAGTCGTGTTGTCTATCCGCTGATTAGTAAACCAATGCAACGGCGTCTTCGATGGACTCGATGACTTGTCGAACATGGAATGGTTTCTTGAGATAGCCATCAAAGCCATTCTGGAGCAGGTGTTGTGCCTGACCATCGGTGAGCTTGCCACTCATGGCGACGATCTTGGTCAACTGCAAATCATTGTTGCTGCGGATGAGCTTAAGGATGTCTTCACCCTTGAGGTCTTGCAGATGCATGTTCAGAAGCATCACGTGTGGGCGATTCTTCTCGCAAGCAAGGCCGGCTTCAAAGCCGCTGTGTGCGGTGTGCACTTCATAATTTGCCTGTTCTGCAAGTACTTTTTGAAGTACTTCGATGATTTCATTGTCGTCATCCACGATGAGCACGCGCGTCTGGCCGGACTGTAAACCGTCCAGCGGGATGTTGTGCGCCTTCATGAATTTGATCAATGAAGCGAGTGGGATGCGGCGATCTTTGGAGCCGGGAATACGATATCCCTGAAGCTGTCCTGAGTCGAACCATTTGCTAACGGTGCGTGGTGCCACGTTGCAGATCTTTGCGACTTCGCCGGTTGTTAATATATCTTTTTGTCTGGGCATACCTAATCAACCTTTCTCCGGTAGGTCCTCCATCAGACGCGACCGTTGTACTTCCTAGAACCGTCACCAACGTCTGACACAGAATAGATCGGCAGGTTGTAAGGGTGTATTAACCGTTAGGAAAGGAAAAAGCGCACTTCATCGTCGCCACGCTCATGACTGTTACTGCCAGCAAGCAAGGTCCGAAAAAATGCACGCTGAACAGAGTCAGCCGCAAACTAAGCTGTCAGGTGAGACACAATCCTCATTGCGTAGGTCCGAAGAGAGATATGATCCGGACGCATTCACCTGTTTAAGCAGCATGTGGGAGGATACTTGCTGCTTGTCACACACCCTATCATTCGGGTTAAGAATCGTCAGAGCAACAGTGCGATTGTTTGCTAGGATTTATCGGCCCTAGTCAACACCAACAATCGCATGAAATAGCTTTGAAATAAGCGTTATTTGCAGATTACATAGGGCTAGTATTTCATCTATTCAATTCGTTAGTGTTAGACCGCGTTGCCAAGTAACGGGAGAAACGCGATCGGTGAGCCGGGCGGGATCAGATCATTTTGCATCGGCAGACGAATAAGCCCCGCAGCCTCAGCGGTATGTGCGATATCGCCTGAACCTTGCCATGAAATCCTCTCGATTTGATCATGTGTGTCGCCAATGAATCGAGCCATGCGGAACAGTTCGCGCTTGGGGTTAGGTTTGAGCGCTTCAGCATTCCAAACCCTACGCCACGGCAGCGCATGATCATGATGATGTGCTTCGATGCTCTGCATGTGATTGATGAGTGGCCAAACAAACAGATGAAACGTTACCAATACGCTGACAGGATTGCCGGGTAAACCAATGATCATCGGTCCGTCGCCGTCAGCAGGTTGTGCAATGAAGATCGGTTTGCCGGGTTGGATCATGACACCATGGACGATGGGGATGTAGCCGAGACCTTGCCAGATGTTGGGGAGTAGGTCGCGCGTGCCGGCGCTCACGCCGCCGGTGGTGAGGATGATGTCGGACTGCGTGGCAAGACGTTCCGCGGTTTGAATCAGTGCGTTTTCTTCATCCTTAATATGGATATGTTCAGCAAGATTACCGCCAACCAGTGAAGCGAGTTGCTTTAGCATGGCAGCGTTTGAATTGCGAATCTGATGTGTTTGAATTTGGCTTGCAGTTGTTTCGGGTGGCAAAACTTCATCCCCGGTGGTCATGAGGCTGATGCGAGGCGGTTCTTTGATGGAAAGTTGTACTGCCCCGGCAGTTGCGGCAATAGCGAGATGATGCGGCGACAGTTTTATACCGGGTGAAAGTAATTCAGTACCAGCTGTCGCATCAGACGCACGTTTGTGGATGTGGTCACCTGCTGAAACCGGGTCTTTGCTGAACCGTACATGTGATCCATCCTCACTAACCTCAGACAGTTCAACTTGAATCACCGTGTCATAGGGCTCGGGTACCGCTGCCCCGGTCGCAATGCGCGAGACACCAGTTGCAAGATCGACATTTGGATCTGGCAATTGGCCGGCAAAAATTTCTCCCACAATCGGCAACCATTGATTCACCTGGTAGTGTGCCGCAATGAGCGCGAATCCGTCCATGGCGGCTCGGTTGAAGGGCGGCTGGTCCCGGTCTGCTAAGACCGCTTTCGATAGCACGTGCCCGATGGCGTGATCCAGACCGATTTCAGCATCAGGCATGTGTGGTGCCGCTTTAATCAACGTTCCCAATGCAGCTTCATAACTTGGCAATTTGTCCTGAGTTCTTCGAGATTCCATGCACGCATCATATCGTTAATCTTGCGTAAAGGTGATCCCATTTGTTTGTCAAAAGCGGGATTTTCACGTTCAAAGTACACATGGTTTTGCCGTTCGGGCGTCTGCCTTCTACACTTGCCTGCATGAAAGCAATTGTTTTTGATTTTGATGGCGTAATTTTCGATTCTGAGCCCGTACACTTCCAGGCCTTCCTCATGGTCAGTAAAGGCATAGGGTTTGAGTTTGACTACGAGAAGTACCTGCAAGAATTCATTGGTTTTGATGATCGGGATGCGTTTCGGGTGATGCTTGATATGGTCGGCTTTGAAGGCACGAAGCGCGATCGTATTGTGGAGCTTTGTCAGCAAAAACAAGATGCATTTGAGGCGTTGGTTAATGCTGGGGCTGCTCGCCCGATTGATGGCGTGGTCGAGCTTATCACTCAGATCAAACAGGCAGGTATTCCCTTTGCTGTAGCCAGCGGTGCGACACGAATGGACATTGATCTTATGCTTGGCAGTATCGGTCTTGCGGATCAGTTTGATATCATTGTGACAGCTGATGATGTGGCAGCATCGAAGCCGCACCCTGAAACCTATACAAAAGCTGTCGATCTTTTGGCGCAAAAATACGAGGAGCTTGATCTTAAGCCTGAAGATTGCGTAGCGATTGAAGACACAACAGCTGGAATTAAATCCGCACGTGCGGCAGGTTTGCAAGTACTCGCCATCACAACAAGCAACCCTGCCGAAGTTTTGCACGAAGCGCACCGCGTGATCGAGCAATTTGATGGAGTGTCGCCTGAAAAGCTTAATGATTGGTTTATAGATTAAATTGCGCATGCTAACCGCATGTGATTGGGAGTAAAAAAATGACTGTTGCAGATGCGCCATTAATGCTCAGTGTCAGTGGGATGCGTGGTTATGTAGGGCAATCGCTCACGCCGACCGTGGTTGCGCGTTATGCCGCCTCATTCGGCAGTTGGCTCAAGCAATCGCTTGATCAAGATGTTGTGCCGCATGTAGTGGTTGGCCGTGATTCACGCCCTTCTGGTGAGATGTTCGAAAACGCTGCTGTGTCCGGTCTTACTAGTGTTGGTTGCAAAGTCACGCGCATTGGTATCGCTTCTACGCCCGGTGTCGCCATTATGGGTCGCCATCTTTCCGCAAATGGCGGCGTCGTTATCACCGCCTCACACAACCCCATCATCTGGAATGGGTTCAAAGCACTACGTCACGATGGTGTTGCTCCACCACCAGACCAAGCCAATCTCATCATTCAGCGTTTTCAAAACGATGATCTCGACTATGTCGGTGTTGAAGAAATACAACCGACCAGTTCCAATGATTCTGCTGCTCAGGTTCATGTTGACATGGTTTTGCCGCATGTGGATGTTGATTTGATTAAGTCAGCGAATCTTCATGCAGTAGTTGATTCCGTTCACGGTGCGGGTGGGGTTGAGGCGAAGCTTCTTCTCGATGCTCTTGGTGTGAAGGTCACCCATCTTTTCGCTGAACCAACTGGCCAGTTTCCACACACGCCCGAACCCCTCAAAGAAAATCTGATCGAACTTGCGGATGCAGTCAAAGCACATAGCGCCGATATTGGCTTCGCCCAAGACCCGGATGCCGATCGGCTTGCCCTTGTTGATAACAACGGCGAGTACATCGGCGAAGAATATACGCTTGCACTTTGTGCTAAGCACCTTCTCGGTAAAGGTGACACTGCTGCTGCAAACCTTTCCACTAGCCGCATGATTGATGACATCGCCGAAGCTGTTGGGGCAACTGTGGTTCGTACCGCCGTTGGCGAAGCCAATGTGGCAGCCGCGATGCAAGAGAATAACTCCGTCGTTGGTGGCGAGGGAAATGGCGGTATCATCTTTTCGCCGGTCATTCATGTTCGCGATTCACTTGTCGGCATGGCCATCCTTTGCGAAATGCTCGCCAAACGCAAATGCAAGCTTGATACGATCGTTGCTGAGATTCCTAGTTATTCAATTATCAAAGATAAAGTCAACCTTGAACCCGGTATGGGTGACAAAATTCGTCCGACGATGGAATCTGTTTTCAGTGACCAAAAAATTGATACCCAAGACGGTGTCCGCGTCGACTGGGATAACAAATGGGTTCATGTCCGCACTAGTAACACTGAGCCCATCATGCGCATCATTGCAGAGGCAGCTACAGAAGCAGAAGCCCGCGATCTCATTAATCAGGTTCGCCAGGCGCTTGGCTTGTCGTAATTTCATCTGTTAAAAATCAGCGAGGCTTGATCGTCTGCATCGCATCTAGGCGATCACCTTTTAGCGGTGTGAACACAACTTGTAATACCCCGCCTTGCTTAGCAATTTCCGCATCGTCCATTCGTAGGCGGAAGAGATATCCTCGTGAAATCGGATCGTAATATTTTTGTTGTGCTTCAAGTGTAAACACTTCGATGTCCCAAACATAAAGTTGTGTTCCCGTACCCATCGGACCAATATCTTCAAGCAACTCAAACGAGAACTGTCCTGTTCCTTTCACCGAGTCGCCCATCTGGTCGAACAATTCGACCCGCGCATCCAGTACCTGCTCGCCATCGCGTACTGCAAAGCGCGTCGAAGGATAAATTCGCATCGCTGTTGGCACTGGCTGCCAGCCTTCACCAATAATCAGTGGGCGGTTTGCTTGCTGGTCGTTCGCTTTAAACGAGCATGCTTGCAACAACCCGATCATGATTACAGCTAACATCCACCGAAACATCATTGATTTACACTTTTCCATGTACCATGAAGATACGTATAAATCTGTCCCGGATCAATCATCCTTTTAATACGACTTCACCACTGGCTCCTCATCCTCAATGACTTTCTTCCCTTTCTGCACGTCACGATCTATTGAACCCTCAACCGCAACATATCCTAGTGAGCTTAGCAGTAGAACCGCCAAGGCAATTACTGATTGTGACGTTTGTCCAATGACTTCCTCATGACTCGGAAACAACAATACAATCATCGCTGTCACTTGCGTCAAAAAACTTACCACAAACTTTCGACTAGTAAATCGTTTCCCAATCTCAGATTTTTTCTTCGCCATATCTTTGCCTCTCACTTAAAAAGCCAATGTAGCTGTCACAACCTGGTCAATTCGTTTGATAACATCCGCCATCTGATTCAATGTACGTTTATCGATCTCAAGCTCAGCGATAAGTGATTGATAATGCTCGTCTTCTTCAATCAATTTCACAGACTGTTCGATTAGTCGTATTTGATCAATTGCCTGCGCCAGATGCGGGTGTCGCGCTGCCCATGTATCCCAGCTGAGGTTAAGTCGTTCACTGACTAATTCTTTTAGTTGTTGCCTTTTCATTTTTTTGCTCCGTCATTCCCCAGGTTACTCCTATTCCAAATCACACCTTGTTCTAGTCGCCATAGATCAAGACCAACTGTGCCGCGAAGCAGATCATCTTGCTGTCGTAATAATTCCGTCGCTTTTTGTTGTGCTTCCCACGCTGCCATCAAGTTTTGCTGCTTGCGGTCGATTGCTTCGAGCTGACTATGATAATTCTCAATCATCATTTCTCGTGCAGTTGTATAAACGCTTGTTGCTTCTAGCACCCATTCGCTACTCAGAGATTCTTGTGAAGTTAGATCCCTCTCATAGGCATCCCGTAAGGATGCTTTCATCTGCATATGTCGTTGTTCTTCATCCAATCGCCGCATTTTCATCTGTGCAGCTTCATCCGCGAGGACCTGTCCTACCATCTCTAACACTGGTACGACACTGGGAGGCGATGTGCATCCAGTCAATAATATTATAAGTAGTAATAAAACATATAATGAGTGCCTCATCGTTATCTCCTGTTTATGCTGCATCTTGATGCATCGATTGGCTCATCACTTCCAACAGTTCCTTGAGTTGCATCTGTGTCTGATCAAACCGTTCAATCGCCTGTGTGTTTCGCCGAATAAGCTTGATCAGAACCGCTAATTCTTCCTGCTGTCGTACTAGCCGTTGATGTGCCTGGCTTAGCTGCCGCTCATATTTACGCGACATCATTCTTTCCCACACCCAAAGCACGCCCATCAAACCTGCTACGCCAAATTGCACCATATACTTCATGGTATCCGCTGCCATCACTTCGCCTTACCTTCCTATGTCCGCATGAATCGAATTAAACCCAATGACCGTCGCTCGTCCGCATAACCATCGCCATCGATATCCACCATTACAATGGCCCGCGCCCGAGCTTCTTCAAACATCCGCCTATACCGGTTTGCTCGAAGCAATACATCTTCACTCGCTTCACCAAACACCATTACCCCGGAGTAAATCCGTTCTAGTGTTCCCAGTGTTTCTAGTCTTGCCATGACTGTTACCGACACAACCGCATCATCGCTCAGTACTTTACCCGGCTCATCCCGGTCCGCACCCAACAATGTCATCAATCCCTCGTGGACCACTGAAATCTGTGGCCCAAACGTGTGGACAGTTACGGCTAAGCCGCTTCCATCTTGGCCAGGTATAGCACTATCACTCAGTTGCGTTCTTAAAAGTGAAACCTCAAGTTCATTTGCGCTTACCCGGTTTACGACCTCAAATGGAACATTATTGATCATGGCCACATGACCCGTCTCAATATCCGCTTCCACAAAGTCCGCTGTGATGCTCTGTAAACTCGTACCGCTTAGCACGCCATCCGTTACGCTTACAACCTGTTGCCCGACGAATGCTACGTCTTTAAATAGGCTTGGCTCATATACCAATAAATCTCGATCTGTCGAAAAGTTCATCTTTCGCCCCTTTGCAAACATATAGATCATTAAATAGGTGCAGCAGCGGTTATGCCGCCGCACCGTTCATGCAAACACGGGAGTGTTAGCTTGTACTCAAACCATCAATGATGCCGTGTGCCTGCTCATTGCGAACCTCAGCGGTGTATTCGCCAACCACCATGCCGTTCTCAGAATCTCCCGTAGACGCGAGCGTCTTGTAATGGAAGCTGCGGCCTGTAAGTGGCAATACCGAGATACGAGAAGAGTCAAGCAGAAGTACTGAGTCTTGTGGAACCCACCGCGACATGATCACCCGACATACACCAAAATCGGATTCATACACACTGACCAGATCACTAAACTTTCGGTCACTTGCGTCAAATCCGCGAGATGACGTGATGAACTGATTGATCTGACGTTTCTGGAACCCGTTCACCAGAATCGTATCGATATGACTTGACGATTCTTCCCAGATACCTCGAAGTGTGCTGTTCAGCAAATCTTCTGTCAGTGCAGCACCGCCAGCAGCAGAAACGTTGGTTTGAATCAATGATGTTAAGCCGTTCATGGAACGTCTTGTGGTACTATTTCCCTGCTGATTCGAAGCTGGAGCCACGCCGTTAATCACAGAATTCTCAAGGTCACGCATCAGCTCACGCAAGCGTTCTTGCTTCTGGTAATCCAACTCATCCGCAATACCAATAGTCTTCGTTGCAAGCACTGAGCCTGACACGTTAACTTTTGCAGACAAGATCTGTGTATAGTTTTGTTTACGTGTACGGTTGGTATAACGCACATCACCCGCTTCACCGCCCTCAAGGGTCGCATTGCCAATGATGTAAACTTTTGTTCCGCTAGTATGCGTTGTTGCTGTCGTACCGCCGTAGCCACGAATAGCGATGGCCGTTTCTTCTGCACTATTGGCGCTGGTGACAAGCATGACTTCGCTTGAGCCTTCAATACGCACCAGATCTCCAACACGGAATGTACCAGCATGCTGAGATTCGATCTCCGTTTCCACAGCACTTAACGCGACAGCGAGCAAGGATGTATTTGGCTGTAGCGTGTCTTCTAACCATTCATGTACGGTGCTTTTCGCGCTGTAGGGTGCATCACCCAAGTGGTTTAGTAAAGGGGTTTCGTAAGGGCTAACAATACTCACCACATCTGAAATATCTTCTGCAATTTCCGGCAATGATGTGCCGGCGTCATATGTTGCTTTACCTGTAAAAGCCATGTCTATTTCTCCTAATTTTTAGTCTTCATTTCACCACCGTATCTTCAGGGCAGTACCTGTTGATTACGACGTAACTTCAAATAGCGAAGCAAATCCGTGCGTGCTCCGCTGGACGCCGCCGCCTCGGCAGCGCCATACAACTCATCTCCTTGATCAAGCTGATCTCTCACCGGCATGGCCAACGCATGTCCCGGGCCACGCTTACGAAACAGGTACGGCTTACTCTCACGCAAATCATCAACCGCCAACCGAACATCCGGGTCTTCCATCTGCTCAATTGCCATTTCCGTCAACAATCTTGCTGCTTGCATATCAATGGCATCCGATTCAGATAAGAGCGAATCGATCTTCTGACGCCGCTCTAAATAATCCACCAGATCCTGTGACTCAGATAAATCTTGTTCGAGCTTCTCCAGATCGTTTCGCATTTCGATTACCGTACGCTCGGCCACCTGGGCGCGTTTGCGATAGCGAATTGCTTCAGTCACTGGAACCAACCGTTCTTCCTTCTCTGTACCCGTGGCCGCTCCCGACTCTTGCTGAGTCGTTTGTTTTGCATTGTTTTCTTGCAATGAATTAGCAGTAGAAATATCAGAAGTTATATTACTAACATTATTGCTTGATTCATCGCGATCATGACTGTCCATCAATATTGCTCCCGTTGTTGCTGGGTTCACTGAACCCGAGGTTTAATCTTCACTCTTCAACTCAGTCGTGCCGTAGCCAAGCTCCGCGAGAATTTGCTTCTCGGGTACACCAAGGTCTCGCTTCAGCTTTGCATTCTTTAATTGTTGTGTCTCGCCCACCGGCATCGGTTCGGCCCAATCCATTCGAACTCTTCGTTCGCTCGGTTTGTTTGCAAAAATGCCATACACATCCGCAGCGTGTAGAATGAGCTCACATAAGGAAACTAGACCTCCCCCATACGTCACCCGCTTCTTCTCCGTCTTAGCAATCAAACCCATCATCACAATCCGTAGCGCATTCTCGCTCGTCAGGTTTCCAATCCGATCGCGTATCACCCCTGTCACCAGCGGGCTCACGCCACTCGTCTTATCCATCGCTTCACGTACTTCTGTGATATGTGCTTCTTCTGATGGCGTGTTCCCATCACCACCAAACTCTTCAATCGATGCGTCCGGATTGTTGGTCGACCACATTTGTCCCGGCCCCACAGGTCGCTCAATAAAATCATCAATCCCACGACCAAGGTACATTTTGAACGACTGGAATGTCACTCGATTAGCTCGATCAGACAGCCGCGTATTTAATTCATCCTGCAATGGGATTAGTGGCTCAACTTCGCTCAATCCTTCATAGTAAAACGGCTGCGACATGTTCTGCATATGAATGACAGGAATACAGCCGAGGCGATTCGTTTCTTCACGTACTAAAACCCGTGGCCCGCCCTGCCCGACCTGTCGGTACTCTCGTACCAAATTATCTGTCCATACATGTGTATGCGCCACACTGCCATCATCTTGATCTTGCCCAAACAGTTTCCGCCCGAATCGTTTTAGCGTGCCTTTCTCCGCTGCCGCCCCGCGTTGCCGCCAGTGAACAACATATCCTTCGAGCCGCCGGTAATCTGTATCATGCAGGATCGGTACCACATGCTGCGGCTCCACCAGCTCCAGCACAATATTGTTTCGCTCATCAACCCGAAGCATGACATCCGCAAAACCATAAATCCCGCCCAAGAGCGCCATGTCTTGTAAGAAGCTTAATCCACCGTTCTGATCAAGCACATGTCTTAAGAACTTTTCAATTGCATCTTCACGTTCACTCTCGCCAGCCAAACTCTGAATTGCCACCGGACGTGATAGCATGAAATCAACCATGGCATGAACACGCCACGCAATGTCGTTCTCAATCACGATCTCCTTTTCCATGCCATCTTCATTCAGTCGTTGTAGTCGTCGTGGCAGCCCGCTTTTCTGTGCCTGCTCGTCTCCTTCTGCATTCCGGAAGTACGACCAGTACCGTGACAACCGTCTCTGTCTGGTCCGTTCATGCTTCGCAATCTTCTGCTCCAGCTGTGTGCTGCTTATCTCCCGCACCGCCCCGACATGTTCTGTCTGCTTAACCATCAGATTTGTGTCCTCCTCGTCTCGCCATGCTTGTACTGTCTGCTCAAGTTCTCCCGGTCTACTTTGAGCCGTCACTCTCTCCCATTTTCTGTACGAAATGCGCACACCTTGTTGGTGCATTCGTCTAAATGGTGGTAGCTCAAGGCGATATAGTGATCAAAAGAAATCTAAAGAGTTAGGGTAATGTTTGCGTTGTGCGCGCTGGATAGCGGCTTAATGTCGCAAGGTTTGCGTAAAATGCACTTGCTCGCCGGCAGGATTGATGATTTAATAGTCAGTGCATGAAACGAATTGAACAAGAATTAGACACTCTTGAGAGTATCACCCAAATCCTTGGCGATAATCTTGAGCTCCACCAAGTCTTTCAGCGGGCTATGACCCTCCTCTCTGAAAAGCTCGGCATTCAGCGCGCTGCGCTTGTCCTACTCGACCGTTCTACCGATCAACTCGAAACCTTTGCTGCCGTCGGGTTAACCTCCGAAGAGCAGTCGCGCGGCCGCTATGCCATCGGCGAAGGTGTCACCGGTCAGGTCCTCGCTACCGGCCAGCCCGCCCTTATCCCCGATATCAGCAAGCATCCCGACTTCCTCAACCGCACCGGCTCCCGGCCCACCGATGACAACACCCCCATCTCATTCATCTGCCATCCCATTGTCGATGCCAATGACCGTGTCGGCACGATCTCCATCGACCTCCCCTTCCAATCAGAAGATCACCTCGCCTCCATCGACCGCATTCTCCGCATTATCGCCGGCCTCTTCTCACAAACCACTCGTATCCATCACCTCATCCAACTTGAAAAAGACAGTTGGGCTACAGAAACAGAACAGCTCAAAAACAACCTCCGATCAAAATACCGATTCGACAACATCATCGGCTCCTCCCCCGCCATGCTCGATGTTTTCTCAACCATCGCCCAAGTTGCCTCCTCACGTGCCACCATCCTTCTGCTTGGCGAAACTGGTTGTGGCAAAGAACTCATCGCCAAAGCCATCCACTACAACTCCCCCCGCCGCGACAAACCCATGATCCGCATCAACTGCGGCGCACTTTCACCCCAACTCCTCGAATCCGAGCTCTTCGGCCACATCAAAGGCGCCTTCACCGGCGCGGTCCGCGACAAGATCGGCCGCTTCGAAGCCGCCGATGGTGGCACGATCTTCCTCGATGAAGTCGGCACCCTGGATTCACAATTACAAGTCAAACTCCTCCGCGTGCTTCAAGAGCGCGAGTTTGAACGTGTCGGCGATCACCATACCGTGAAAGTCGATGTCCGCGTTATTGCCGCCACCAACCTCGACCTCGAAGAAGAAGTCCGCAAGGGCAACTTCCGTGAAGACCTTTATTACAGGCTCAATGTTGTCACCATCAACCTCCCTCCGCTCCGTTCAAGACGTGACGACATCCCCCGTCTCATCGACCACTTCCTCGATATGTACAACAAGGAAAACCGCCGCGAGCTTTCCCGCCTTTCCCGTGATGTCCTGAACACTATGCTCCGTTACCCTTGGCCCGGCAATGTCCGCGAACTCGAAAACGCCATCGAACGCGCCGTCGTTTTATCAACAACAGAAGAATTCACACTCGAACTATTGCCGCTTCAGATCCGCATGTTCGCTCAGCAACTCCGTGGCGACAACACTCCCGAATCTATCGAAGCACTTGCCGCCAAACTCGCCGAGCTTGGCATCAAACAATTCCACGTTTACGAAGGTGAAGTCTACGACCTTGTCGTTCACGAAGTCGAACGACAACTCATCCGCGAAGCGCTTTCCTACAACGACGGCACCAAAACCCGCACCGCCGACTTCCTCGGTATTAACCGCAACACACTCAACAAAAAAGTTAAAGACCTCGACATCGCCACCTGACATATTTGAAGCACATCAAATAACAAGCCCACCCGTTCCACGGGTGGGGTCACATAACTTCAATCACACTTTCTTTTGAGTCAAGCGCGAACCTGAACCACGCGCCCACACCCACGCTCTTGGTATCGTTGCGTCATCCATTTCACGAGTGGGTATGTTCCCGCCCCACAAATCATTCCCGTTAAGATTCCGCCAACCGTCATCATGATCATCGCATCCACGCCATGCATGAGCAGTCCGCCTGCCATGAGTTCCGACGCTTCCGTCATCTCACCCTGTCCATTCAACATCCGCCATGGCCACACCAATTTTCCAACCCAATACGTTATCGCAAAAATTGGCCCCATCGTTACCGGGTTACTGATCCACACCGGTATGATCGCTGCAGGTCGTGATGTCCGCATCAAAGTCGCCAACACACCCGCGATTACCATCTGCAATCCAATCGTTGGCGTAAATGCTACAAACACACCAATGGATGAACCCATCGCCACATCATGTGGCGTCGCGCGCAACTTCACCAACCTGCGAAACCAATACCGAGGTGTTAGCCACAATCGGCATTGCCTTTCACTCATTCGCCAGCCCCAAGATTTAATCGCAGCTTTACGCATCTACAATCATATCGGCCTCCCACGTTCTCAACTATCCAATCCACTCGACATTTATTCCAAACCCACATATCCCTTCTTCCACCTATCCGTACACGCCGCACATTCCGACCTTCATTCTTTTCCCATTGCGTTACCCAATGAAAAACCTCATCCATGAGGACGAGGTTTAAGTGTGTGTCCGTTATCTATATATAGACGGTTGCCCCGAGGGCATCATGCGTTCTGAAGATATGCTGTTACTAGCTTCACACCCCAGCCGCTCGGTCCCTTCGCATACAACCCTTTTTCCGCATCAAATGATGCCACTCCCGCAATATCTAAATGCATCCACGGCAAGCTCGGCATCTGTATCGCCGCATCCTCACCCACAAAGTGTGATAAAAATGCAGCGCCCTGAATCGGATGCGCCTCGCGGTTTGCCGAGTTCACCAAGTCCGCATGTGTCCCTTTCATCTGACCGCGATGATCGTCCCATAGTGGCAGTTCCCAAACACGTTCGCCCGTCACATCCGCCGCCCGTTGCATTTGCTTGGTTAGTTTTTCATCCGTGCTGAACACGCCAGCACAATACGAACCTAATGCGACAACCACACCGCCCGTCAGCGTCGCCATATCCAACACCACGCGTGGCTTAAACTGTTTTGTTCCCCATGCCAAACCATCCGCCAACACCAATCGCCCTTCCGCATCTGTGTTGGTCACTTCACACGTCACGCCATTGTAGAATGTGATGATGTCATCCACGCGATATGCTTCAGCATCGATCATATTTTCTGCTGCACAAATCACCGCAACCACATTTTGTTTAACCTTCAGCCGCGCCGTCGCTTCCATGATTCCAATCACCGTCATGCCCCCGCACTTGTCGTACTTCATCCCTTTCCCACCGTCCGGCTTGAGCGAATAGCCACCCGTATCAAACGTGATCGACTTGCCTACCAGCAGGATCGGCTTCTCTTTCGCACCACCACCCTTCCATTCCAACACAATCATTGCCGGCGGCGTCTTACTCCCGCTTCCTACTGCCAATAATCCACCCATCCCCAATTCTTTCGCTTTCGCCTGGTTCACCACCGAACACTTCATCCCTACCTCGCGCGCCAGCTTCTTACATTCCTTCTCAATATACTTCACACTCGCCACATTCGGCGGCGTTGCCGCCAATCGTCGCGCCGTACTCACACCCATGCCCACCTTCAGCGCATCATTCAATCCCTTTCGCACCCCGTCTTCAACCATAACTTGCAAGCTTGCTACTTTTGGCTTCTCTCCACTTGCTGTGCCCTTAAATTTGTTGAACACAAAGTTTGCCTGTGCAAACCCATCGCCCACCCACGCACCAAATATTTCCGCATCAACTTTTTTCTTGATCGCCCCGCCACCAATCACCACTAACTTTTTAATCCCTGCAGCGTTTGCCGCTTTACACAGGTTTGCCGCCGCCAATCGAACATCATTTCCGCTGGTCGTGCCTTGCTCACCAACACCCACCACAATTACCTGCTTCGCGCCCTTGCTGGGATACAACCGCGTTACACACCCCGGCGCACCCGACCATTCCTCTCGCTTGATTGCCTCCGCAATCACCCCGCCATGTGCCGCATCAAACGCTTTCAGTGCTGCCGGCACGCGCGCCAATTTATCATTCAAGAAAACACCGACTGCGTCCGCAGCATACTTCGGCTCAGCAACATCAATCGCTTTTGTCTGTACTGTGATGGTTCGATACATCTTGGTTCCTCATGGTTGGGGTGCAAAGACTGGCTGATTTATTCCTCGACAAGATCAGCATCGCCCGTCAAAAGATCCTGCGCCTTTGCATTAAATAATGATCATCACCCTCTCTCTTTTCACTTCATACCTGCGCATATACTTTTCTCCAGCCCACCGCTCTAGCGTGTGGATTCAGGGGTCGTGGGTCTGCTCATTATTCCGTGTTTACTGTGCCCCATTCATGACCTCATCCCATGTTGCGTTCTGCCGCTAATCCTTTTATCTACAGAGTTCTTCACTCGCCTTTAGTGCTTGCTGCCGGAATGGCCCACTGCCCAGCAAGTCAATAAATTCTCTAAACTCATGCTGGATAAACATTTGGATAGGGTGCTTTGGGGATTTCGGTTGACACCTTTTACCCCGGATGATAGTCTGCAACAGTACGTCCGTACTGGTTTTATGAGAATTAAAGCCCTCCCCTTAAAAGCATTTTGTATCGGAGTATTGGATAATGAGACGACCGCGTCCGCTGGTAGGGGCCATAGCGATTCTTATCGCCGGCCTGTTCGGGGCTTCCTGTAATATAGCCATCGCACAAGATACCGAAGTGACAACCATGCCTTCGGATATCATCGCGGCGACCGGTCCGCTCACCGCAGACCAAACTCAAACCGTGGAACAGTTCACCGCCTATTGGCTTGACGTTCTGCGCACCGGATCTCCCAACGACAAAGACAAAGCCCGTCGTAAGCTCCGCAGCACATCAACCGCAGCAGATCAAAACGCGGAGTTCCGTAAACGTTATAACGCTATCCTGCTTTCGCAGATCGCTGCCAGTCTTAAAGCACCCGAGATTCCTGCAGAAGCATCTAAAGAAGAACGCCAGCGGCTTACCACCGAACACCTACTTTTCCGCATCAATGCCATGTGGGTCATTCTTAAAGTCTCCGGCGAGAACATCCTTCCCGTCATCGAAGTTGGCCTCACAGACGAGAATGGCGCCGTCCGTTATTGGGCTGCTAAGGCTGCTGCTGAAATGGCCACACGCAAGGCCTTCGTTGAATCTGAAGAGCTAGGTGTGCTTAAACTTCTCGAAAAAGCCCTAGGTTTAGAGACTCAATCTGCCGCGCTTGCCGAACAACTCAAAGCTTTGAACGCAATGAAAATTGCTGAAGCTCGTGCTGTTTTGATGAACGTGCTGAGCGCTCGTATCAGTGTTCATGCCGAGAACCCAGCACTTCACTACCTTCCAGAACTTAACGCCCTTCAGGATATGTATCGTCGCGTGATCAGCGATTACGCCAACAACCGCGCCGGCGTCATCCAGCAAATCAACGACCTCACTTCAATCTCATATCGCTATATGCGATTGGTGACTATGCAACTTGAATCCGAAGAAACCGCTGATGCAGCGACCAGCAACGATCGTCCTTCAATGATCGAGCAATGTGATAGCATCCTCCGTTTTGCTGTAACCAACCTTGCACCTGGTGAACGCCAACCCGAAGAAATTACTTCTGCCCTTAAGCGAGCAGACTGGAACTTCATCTTGGTTCAGATTGACCGTTGGGAACGTATCCTTAAGAAGGGGCCATTCGCCATGACCCCTGATCAACTCAAAGTTGAAATACCGGAAGCGGAATAAACCAAAACGCATATGCATACATGAAACGCTACTCAGATCTGGGTAGCGTTTTTTTCTGTCAGTATTTCGCCTGCAGGCATGCCATAGAAGACGTGCCACATGTGATTCTTAGAAGCTATCAGTCGCATGTTGTGCCTACGATGAACGTATCAGACGTGCCGCGGGTTTACCAGTATAAACCCCGGGAAGTCGATATAGTCGTGTCCGATAAAACATGGCTTTTGGGCACCTAAAGTGAATCTTTACACATGGTCGATAGACCCTTTCAACGGGGTGGGTCCCGGAGCATTAGACCGTGGCGTCTGATACCAGGGATATTGTTGCAGCACAGGCCCTGTCCCAAGTAGTGCGACCTGTGATGCAGCCCGCCGACATGAGCGCCAAACGCGCAAGCTGTCGACGGGTTCGTTCGTCTTTTGGCAATACGGTACTTTGCGGCGCGATCTTCAGGATCGGTCAGTCCGGCAAGTTGCTGTGGGCCAGTGACGCAGCCCGGGTTGTGCTCTCTCTCTTCGGAGCGATGGATGCAACTCAATCATATCCATCACTTAACCGTGCATGGGTAAGTAGGCTCTGGGAACAAGTTGATTGCAGTCAATCGAAGCGACAAACACGTCTGCTTCATGACAAGCTTCTTCCCTGCCGCGCATGCGTAGACTGGAACCCACATCTACCTAACGGACTCACAGTTTCGCTTTGGCGCATCGATGCACGTTTGGGTCTTTTATCATCCAACATCGATCCGCTCTGGGAAACGATCCTGAATAAGCTCAATGAGAACAAATCATTCTCATGACAGCACAGAGCGCCGCACACATGGAAAGTCGGTGCTCTTATGAAACTTAGTAAAACCTCAGCACACGCAGCTCTCGCCATCGCGTTTCTCGCAGGCAGAACCAACAGTGGCCCAACCCAGGCGCGCGCTGTCGCTGAGCACCTTGGTATCCCCACAGACTCCGCTCTAAAAATTCTTCAAGCGCTTTCGCGCCATCGTTTGATCAAATCCCAACTCGGTCGCTCTGGTGGATACATCCTTCAGCGTCCCGCTGATTCGATCTCCCTCCTAGAAATTGTCGAAGCGATCGACGGCCCCATCGCTGGTGAAATGCCCATAAGCCAACACCCGCACAGTCTCGATCACTCCATGAACATCCTCCACCGCGCCTGTCAGAACGCCGCAGATCAACTCCGCGAATCATTAGAGCGATACAACGTTGCAGATTTGATCTATATTGAACAACCACCGAATCTTGCCGCAGCAGGATAATCTGCTGAATCCAAAATGAACGATGAACGACCCTGCACTTGCAGGGTTTTTTGTTGATTCCAAATTTCATCAACAAACCATGCCTTACTTCTATTGCATGAAGGCAACATTTATAGGGCTTACGCAAGACGTTATTTGGAACGAGAGTTTCCACCTAAAGACACCTATGCAAGACACCGATGGTTTACACAGAGTGGGTTCAGCCCACACCTGTGTTTGAATTCAGTTGCCCTTTCTTAAGTTCAAAGCAGCAGTTCATGATTAAATGGAGGCATAGCAATGTCAGATCCACAAAATGGCCTAAATGATAGTGTCAGTCAACTGGGTGACACAGATGATCTCAATTCTCTTAACGCCGCTGGTGAAGGTGAGTTGCTACAACTGGTAAGTTTTGTTGTTGGTGAAGAAGAATTTGCCGTGCCCATTCTGAGTGTTCAGGAAATCAATCGGATGATGGAGATCACCCGTGTACCGCAAAGTCCAGAGTACGTTGAGGGTGTTATCAATCTGCGCGGCAAAATCATTCCTGTTATCGATCTTCGTAAACGATTCGATATGGGTGAGCTTAATGACACCGCTGATGCTCGCATTATTGTGATCGAAGTTGCCAAGCGTGTGATCGGTTTTACTGTCGATCGCGTTAACGAAGTTCTCAGAATCAGCTCAAATATTGTTGAGCCACCACCCACCATCTGTAGTGGCGTGGATACCGACTACATCCAAGGTGTCGGCAAGCTTAAAGATCGTCTATTGATCATGCTTAATCTTGAAAAACTTTTCTCTGATTACGATGCGGATGAGTTAGCACGCATTGCTTCTTCGTCTGCTGCTGCGTGATCATCATTCAGCAACGTTCTAATAACAAATGATTTCAACATGATTGAAATCATACAGGCATCATACTGGACACATTATCTATGGCGCTATCTTCTTCAATGTCGAAAGTTAATACGATCAAGATGACCGAAGCTCAGTTCGATCAGCTCCGTGATGTGATTTACAAACGAGCCGGGATTCATTTTCTTGATTCGAAAAAGTATGTCCTTGAATCACGTTTATCACGTCGACTTGAGGAGCTTGAGTTTGAAGATTTCAGCCAGTACATCATGTTCTTGACCGCTGGCCCGTATCAGATGGAAGAGTTTCAGGAGATGTTCAACCGCATCACCATCAATGAAACTTCCTTTTTTCGAAACGAGCCACAGCTTGATTACTTTGAACAACAGGTTCTGCCGCAATTGATCGAAGCGCGCAAAGACACCAAAACGCTTCGTCTTTGGTCCAGTGCATCATCCACCGGCGAAGAAGCCTACACCATGGCCATCCAACTTCATCGTTCACTTGGCATTCGAGCCATGGACTGGAAAATCGAAATCCTGGGTACTGACATCAGCGAAAAAGTACTCAAGCAAGCGCAAGAAGGTAAGTACCCTCATTACTCCGTCCGTTCGCTTAATGAAATGGTCCTTAACCGATACTTCAAACAGGAAGGTAGCTACTACCACCTGGACGAAAACATCAAGAGCATGTGCCGCTTTGAAAAACTCAATCTAAAAGACCGCGTATCCGCAAAACGCTTTGGCACGTTCGACGTTATTTTCTGCCGCAACGTATTGATCTATTTTGATGATGATATGCGTAAGAATGTGATCAGCATCTTTCATGATCAGCTTGCTAAAGATGGCTATCTTTTCATTGGCCACTCCGAATCTTTACGCAGCCTCAACGTGCCTTTTGAACAACTCCCCGCACCACAAGCTTTTGTTTACCAGAAAGTCTAAGTAGAGGAGAGACGTAATGTCATTCGATGATATGGATCCATCATTACTGCAGGACTTTCTCACAGAAGCCGGCGAGCTCATTGAGCAGCTCGACACCGATCTGGTGAAACTTGAGTCCGTTTCTGATGAAGAATCAGCCGAATTATGCAACAGCTGCTTTCGCGCATTGCATACCATCAAAGGCGCAGCATCCTTCCTCGGATTGACCGCGGTTACGACCTTCGCACATGCCGCTGAAGATGCACTTAATTGTCTGCGTAAAGGTGAAGTTAGTGTGACGCCACAAGTCATGGATGCTTTGCTTCGCAGTGCAGATATTGTTCGTGATCAGATCGAAGCGCTTGTGAACGGCGAAGAAGCGCCTGAAGGTCCAGACGATTTGATCGCAACGCTCCACGCGATTTCTTCCGGTAGTGATGATGAGCAAGCCGCTGAAGATCCTGCGGAATCTACAGTAACAGATAATACGGAAGCTTCATCAGATAACGAAGAAGGAACGGAGCTCAAGCTTCCGCCGCAAAAAGCGGATCTGCTTGAATTCATGGTGATTGACCTCCAAGACTATTCCAAACAGCTCGATGGCATCTTCGACAATATTCTGAATGATGCTGCCAGGCAAGATGCATCAGAGAACCTCGCCGAAGTTGCGGACAGCATGGTTAAGACTGCAGATTTCTTTGAGCTTGATGATTTGTGCCTTGTCGTGAAATCTTTGGATGATGTCGCTCAGAAACTCAATCAGTGTTCGCATGAAATACTACCTGAGCTTGTGGTTCGCCTTCGTGCAGCAAAGCATCTGATTGATACGCAAACGGATGCGCTGACACGTTCTCGCGTATTAGCTTGGTCTTTAGAAACATTCATGAGCCGTATCGAAACGCTCTGTGAAGACAAGCCACTTGAAGCGTCACTAATGGGTGCACATCAGAACGATGCGATGCAAGTCCTTGTACTTGATGGCGTACTCAATGAAACTGCTGCTGCTGCTCCATCTGAACCTGCCACTGAAATTGCGCCTGTTGTTGCGGAGATGCAAGCTGCACCCGAGTTGGAGCCTGCTCCCGCAGCTACAAACGAGCCCGCAAACACAACAACTGAATCTAAGGCAAAAACAGAAGAAAAACCTGTTGCCAAGCGAACTGTTGAGCAGACGATTCGTGTGGAAGTTGGTCGCCTTGAGTCGCTGCTCAATCTTGTTGGCCAGCTCGTTCTCAATAAAAACCGTGTACTTGCGCTGACACGTTCATTGAAGGATTGTAGCGCTTCTCCAGAAATCTCAGAAGAGTTTACTGCTGCTTCAGGCGAACTTGATCGCTTGATGGGTGAGTTGCAGGTTGGTGTGATGCGGACGCGCATGCAACCATTGGCCAAATTGTTCGATCGTTATCCACGGGTTATCCGTGACATTGCTCGCATGACTGACAAGAAGATTAATCTTGTGATTGAGGGTAAAGAAACCGAAGTTGATAAATCCGTTCTTGAGCAGCTTGCCGATCCATTGGTTCATATTCTGCGAAATAGTGCGGACCATGGTGTTGAGAATCCAGGGACGCGCAAAGATGCCAAGAAAGTTGAAACCGGGACCATTAAACTTTCAGCAGAACATCAAGGTTCACACGTCCGTGTCGCTATTCAAGACGACGGGAAAGGCCTTGACCGTGAAGTCATCGGCAACAAAGCTCTTGAACGTGGCCTGACAACACCAGATCAATTGGCTGCTCTTTCAGACAATGATGTTTTCCGCTTTATCTTTGAGGCAGGCTTCTCAACCGCGGAACAGGTTTCCGACCTTTCCGGTCGAGGCGTCGGCATGGATGTAGTGCGTACCAACATTAATAAACTCAATGGTACGATCAATATTGCATCCAAGAAGGGTAAAGGCACCACCATTGAAATCCTCATTCCACTAACCGTTGCCATTATGCCTGCAATGGTTGTTGGTGTGGGCAAGCATCTTTATTCAATCCCGCTTCAATCGATTCTTGAAATTGTACGGCCAGATGAACAGTCAGAGTACTCAATCAAAGGCCAACAAGTCATGAGACTACGTGATTCGGTGATACCCCTCATCAATCTACGTGACCGACTGAACGAGAATGATACAAGTGAAAGTAGCCGTTTTGCTGTCATTGTCTCTGTGGGTGGACAAACTGCAGGTCTTGTTGTGGACACGCTTGTAGGACAACAGGAAATAGTCATTAAACCGTTAGATGATTCATATACACAGGGCGGACCTTTTAGTGGTGCGACCATTCAAGAAGACGGTGATGTGTGCCTGATTCTCGATGTGGTGCAGTTACTGAAACAACCATCTAACTCGGGGCAAGATAAGATCGCCGCTTGATCACAGGAGATTCAGAATGAATCAGAGTTACATTATTCCTTTTATGAAATCGGTTCAGAACGTCTTTGAGACTATGCTCCAGCTGCCCGTGCAGATTAACGAGCCAAGTCTTAAAGCCGAGAGCACACCTTCATTTGATGTTTCTGGCATCATCGGTATGTCCGGTGACGTTTCTGGAACCATCGTGCTGAGCTTTCCAACTGCGACTGCTGAACGCATCGTCAGTATCTTCACCGGGATGGAGATGAGCAGCACACACGAGGATTTTGCCGATGCTGTCGGTGAACTCGTCAACATGGTTTCCGGTGGCGCAAAGGCTCAGTTTGTTGACAAGAACGTGTCAATTACCTGTCCATCAGTCGTCGTGGGTTCGTCTCACCAGATTCATGGCCAGAAAGATCTGACACTTGTTGAAATTCCCTGCAGCTCTGACTGTGGCGAATTCTCTGTCGAAGTCGGTATCCGACAAACTGCCGACGTTACCGTATAAGTTTTACAAATAAATTAATCATGATTGAAACTAAGCGGATAGTCGTTGGGGCGTTGATACTAGCTTATCTTTCAATCAGTCAAGATTGACTTGGAGTCATAGGATGAAAGTACTACTCGTAGACGATTCAAAAACGATGCGAAATATTCAGCGGGGTATTCTTACTCAGTTGGGTTACCAGGAAATCGAGGAGGCGGTTGATGGGTTGGACGCTCTCTCGAAAGTGGGTGCATTCGAACCAGATTTACTCTTGGTTGACTGGAATATGCCAAACATGGATGGCTTGACCTTCGTCAAGCAGTACCGTGAATCTGGCCGCAAAGCTCCCATCATTATGGTTACGACCGAGGCTGAAAAAATGCGTGTTGTTGAAGCCATTAAAGCAGGTGTGAACAATTATGTTGTGAAGCCTTTCACGCCTGATGTGTTATCTGAACGTATCAAGGAAACGTTGACACGTACCGCAGCTTAATCGAGCAGCATGCTTGATAAACGCGGACGATACAACAGCCTTGAGCAAGGTGGAGCAGCAACATGTCGCAGGCACCGGCGGAACAGAATGTCCGGGCTGTGGTCTCTGCTGATAAAACAACAGCAGAGTTAGTGATTGCTGCATCGATTGATCGTGAGCTGATCAATGAACCACTCTGCATGACGGTCGTTATGGAAGCTGGCATCGAGGTTTCAGACGACGTCAATAAACAAATGACTGCTGTGATCAAGAAAGCGAAAGCCTCACGGAACAAAGATATCCGTGAGGTTATCTCGCGCGCAACGCCTGCTGTTCCCGGAGTTGATGGCACCATTGATTGGTTTGTTGATCAGGAGGATGAAGAGGAAGAGAAAAAGAATGTTTCACACTATGAGCGTTCTGCATTTGTCGTCGTTCAGGCAGAACAGATTATTGGCAAGCAGGTTCCTGCTTCGCTTGGCACCGATGGTCGGGATGTCACGGGCAAAACCATTCTTGCCAAGGAACCTTTGAAGTGTATCTATGATATTGACGAGTCGATCTTGGTTGATTCGCAGGGACAGCTCATCGCTCAAGTACCCGGTGTTCTTGTACGTGATGGACGCAACGTTTCGATCGAGCCGACATTGGTCATTGAGGATAATGTCGATTTCGCGACTGGCAATATTGATTTCTCAGGTGATGTCGAAATTCGTCAAGACATTCGTGACTGCTTTGTGGTGAAGGCTGAAGGCAATATCACCGTCAACGGTTTTGTCGAAGACGCAACGATTTTAGCTGGCAAGAACATTACTGTTGAACGCGGCTATTCCGGAAGAACACGCGCCGAGGCAAATGCTGGCGGTAACATGGTCAGCAAGTATCTCGATAATGTTGATGCGATTATTCAAAAGGATCTTCTTATTGCGAAAGAGATTATCGGTTCTCGGCTTACTGTGCATGGCCGAATCGATTCACCTGGTGCTATTGTCATCGGCGGAGAAACAACGGTGACACGTGATGTAAACATTGCATCACTTGGGTCTGAAGGTGGTACGAAAACCATTCTGCATCTCGGTGCGGTTCCATTGCTTGAGCCGTTTCAAGATGAATTTATTGAGATGATTGAACTTCTTGAGCAAGAGCACGCAGTGATAATTGATCAGATCCAGATGTATAAAGACATGTCGACACAGGGAAACCTTGCACCCTCTGACATGGAAACGCAAACTCAATGTATGTTCACATCGGAAGAGCTTAAAAAACAAATTGAGAGGGCAAGGAGCGGGTTAGCCGGTTTGTCTGCAACCATAGATGAAATCCGTCTTGTTGATCTCAACATCGGTAAACATTTATATCTAGGTGTTGAAATTATTTGTCGTAAGCAACGTTATATGATTAACAGTGAATGTCGCGGCCCGTTGAATATTAAGGAGGCTCCAGACGGTACACTCGTTATGAAAGGCACGGGTAAAAATATTCGATCAATCACCGAAATTGCTAGTGTTACTGAACTAACAAACGATTCGTAACTGCCCGATATATGCCTTATCCGAATTCAGATATTAGAGAGAGTTGAAAGTACATGAGTCAGATTCGAGTGCTTGTTGTAGATGATTCCGCCTTCATGCGCCGAGCGATCAGCGATATGCTTGATTCGGCACGTGATGTTACGGTCATCAAAACAGCAAGGAATGGAGCAGAAGCAGTTAAGCTTGCAGGTGAGCTTAAGCCAGATGTCATCACACTCGATATTGAAATGCCAGAGATGGATGGACTCACCGCACTTCGCAGAATCAAACGTGAAAATTCGCAAGCTAATGTGATCATGATCAGCTCTCTAACGACAGAAGGCTCAGTTTCATCTTTGCAGGCGTTGCGACTTGGTGCAGCTGATGTGATTGCGAAAGACCATTCAACTTTCTCAACAAAAATTTCAGATATCAAAGATCACCTACTGACGATTGTAAGAGCACTTGCAAAGCAGAGTCACAGGATATCAGCAGCTTCCCCAACTGATACAAAATCAACGCGTACCACTAGAGCGGTATCATCCACAGCATTAACGCATGAATTGCTACCCACGAAAATGCCGAGCTTCAAAACCAATAGTTTTGATGTGGTTTGCATTGGATCAAGCACTGGTGGTCCGCCAATCCTCGAAACAATTTTGACCGCCATTCCGGAAAACTTTACGCTTCCTGTTGTTGTTGCCCAGCACATGCCAAAACTCTTTACCCAGTCTATGGCAACTCGATTAGATGGTATTTGTAACTTACCAGTTGTTCATGCTGAAGATCGAATGTCAATTGAGGGTGGGCATATTTATATCGCACCCGGTGGTCAGCATACACATTTGCAGAAAACAATCAGTCACCGATATAGATTTGCGGTGAACAGCAAACCCGAAGAGGCTGTTTATAAACCAAGCGTTGACGCGCTGTTTACTTCTGCAGCAAATACATTTGGCGCACGGTCGCTTAGTGTGGTTCTTACCGGCATCGGTGAAGACGGGAAGGTGGGCGCGACTAACTTGAGTGCCAAAGGTGCTAAAATCATCGCACAACACCCCGACACGTGTGTTGTCTATGGCATGCCCAAGGCAGTCACCAATGCCAAGTTGATCGAAGCATCATTGAAACCTGAACAGATTGCGGAATGTCTTGCGAATATTGTTGGTACCAGTGTTACAAAGCAAGCTGGTTAGTTAAATAACTAGTCATGAATAAACAGGCGCCGCTCATATGAGACGTGCCTGTTTTGTTATTTATGGTTGGCCACTGGGCTATAGGAGACTACTGATTAGTTCTGCTGCGACAGCAATATCTGCTTCGCGGCTATCTCCCGCTTCACGTTCAATCACGTGATTGCCTGCATACTGGTGATCGTTCAGCACCTTTATAAATGCTGGCCAATCTACCTCACCTGTTCCAGCTTTTTCTTCACTGCCCCACGTGCCTGGCTGCTTTGTAGCTACTGCATCTTTTATATGCACTTGTCGCACTTTGGAAATGAGTTGGGTCAATGAAGCAATGGGATCGCCCTTGCCATAGAGGATCATATTTGCGGGATCAAAGTTAATCCCGATATCATCTCGATTCATCGTGTTTAAAAATGCCATCAAATCTTCGGCCGTTTCCTGACCGGTTTCAAACAATGTTTCGCAGCCAGCTGCCTTGAAGATATCTGCAACAGTATGAATTCTGTGGCACAATTTTTCATATAAAGAATCATTTGGATCTGACGGGATAAAGCCTGCATGGAAGGTCATCGTTTTGATGTCATGCTTGTTGACAATTTCCGCGATTTCTTTGGCGGCTTCCTGGTTATCATCCCAGTGTTGATCTAGGATTAAACCGCCGGTTGCTTTGATGGTTTCAAGTGTGCTGTAATCTTCACCTTTTGTGCCGAACATGCCGGAGACAATCTCTATGGATTCATCTTGCAACATCTTAAACACATTTAGCCAGTCAGCTTTATTCTCCCGCACCGGGCACAGGGCTAGCTGTACCTTATATAGACCTAGCCGCTTAATCGCATCTACTAACTCTCGTTCATTTTTCGGTTGTAGTGACCAGCTACAAACACCCAGCGTTGACGCATACGTACTCATCCGTTGCTCCTTTTAGCAAGCAATAACTCTGTTTAACGAAGTACCCACTGCATCACGGAGCCATACTGTAGCGGATATTCTCACCTACTCAATAGCTCATATCTCGTTATATTGCGACATTATTGACAGATACTTGTTGCGACCCCCCATCATTAATTATGATGGTGTTATCAGGTTAGATGAATCATTCAGAATGATTATTACTTTTGCGATCCGCAGAATGGATGAACCCATGCCTCAGTGTTTGCAGCATTACATCCGCATGTTCACAGAGAGGCTATTTCTAAATCGATTGTCTACAGTCGCGATATTTTTCATGATGCTTTCATTCTGTATTGCAGCAGATCAGCCCGCGGCTACTCAACCTGCTGCAACACAGCCTTCAATCACCACCAAATCTAAAACGCAACAACAATCAATCAAGAAAAAACAGAAGCGTATCTCAACACGATCTTTGAGAAGAAGCACGCAGCAGGCTGAAGTTAATCAAGGCGATCCACTTCAGCCCGATGAGATTGCGCATCATGTATTAAGCCGTCTTGCCTTTGGCCCTAAGCCAGGACAGATCGAAGAGATTATCACGCAAGGTCATACATCATGGATTGATGCCCAGCTAAGTCCAAGAACAGTTGATAATGATGAGGTGGAGGCATATTGCCGCGAAAAATTTCCTTCGATGTATATGTCGATGACGGATTCACTCCGGCAATACATGCCAAGGGATGATCCAGATAAAACATCGCTGGAGAATACCCGTCATCGAAATCGGATGCGTAGCGAGCTTAAAAAACAATTGCGTGCTTACGTAATCTACAGAGCGGTTCATTCAAATCGTCAATTTGAAGAGATCATTATCGACTTCTGGCGAAATCATTTTTCTATCGATCAAAACAAAGATGATGTGGCGTATCACGCAAATCATTTCGAACAAACGCTTCGCCGCTATGCGTTTGGCAAATTCGATCGTTTACTACTTGCCACCGCTCAGCATCCCGCGATGCTTATCTTTCTCGATAATATTGTTTCTCAAAAACCGCTTTCAGAGATTGAGCAGAATCTGCTTGAGCGATATGACGATCGCAAGTACGTTCCACGATCGGTGCAGGCGCTTGGCCGTCATCGTGGACTTAACGAAAACTATGCCCGCGAGCTTATGGAATTGCACACGCTTGGGGTGGATAACGACTACACACAATATGACGTTATAGAATTAGCTCGAGTGCTCACCGGCTGGTCGGCGGGCTGGTCTGATGGTTCATACTATGGCAAAGAAGGCGCGGAGTATGGCTTTATCTTTCGGCCAAAAGTACACGATACCAATCCTAAGAACGTACTTGGCTTGCGCATGAAGGGTCGCGACGGGATTAACGAAGGCATCGGTGTTATTCGTAAACTTGCACTGCATCCAAACACTGCCACGTTCATTTCATATAAGCTTTGCCGATATCTTATTCGCGACGATCCATCCCCTACGCTGGTCAAACAGGTGGCATCTGTTTTTCGTAAATCCAAAGGTGATCTCTCCAAGGTCTATAAGGCCATCGTGCTTTCAGATGATTTTCTCTACAGGCAAAATTTCCAAGTAAAGTTTCGTACACCCTTTGAGTTTACTATCGCATCACTTCGCGCTAATAATGCCACAATCACTTCCACCGGTAGCCTGACTTATTATCTCAGCTTGATGGGGCAGGACCTTTATCGTTGTGGGGATCCGACCGGATACTACGATCAGGCAGAGGCGTGGCTTGACCCGGGTGTCATGGTATATCGCTGGCAGTTTGCGAACGATTTAGCTCGTAACAATATCCGGGGCGTAAAGCATCAAACCTATACCAAACCAATATCGCGCATTTATGATCAATTCATTGTGCCATCACTTGCCAGTGAAGAGCTTGTCACGGCCATGAAGGATGCAAAGACCAAAACACATGCCATGACGTTACTGCTTGGCTCGCCAGATTTTCAGATGCAGTAAATCAGAATCGTTTCGTATCACAATATCGTTGAGACAAGACTATGGGAACCACACGCAGAGATTTTCTAAAAGCTTCAGCCATGCTAGCAGCCAGCACCGCGGGTACGTTTTCTCCCATGCTTGCTGCACGTGCGTTTGCACAGTCAGATGATCTTGCGAATATGAGCGGGTGTAAGGAAACGCCAACACTCATTGCGATCTATCTTCGTGGTGGTGCGGACCCATTATCAACCATGATTCCGTTCGGTGATGATCTTTATTACCGAATGCGCCCAACCATTGCAGTACCACAACAATCACAAGATGGCCGTCGTGGTATTTTACGATTAAATAATTACTGGGGTTTCCATCCTGCTGCAGCTCCGCTTGTCGAGTTGTTTAGGCAAGATTTATTAACGACCATTATGTGTGTTGGATCCAAGCATCCGACACGTTCGCATTTTGATGCACAGGATTTTATGGAGCGTGCTGCACCCGGCATCAAAACGGTGACTGAAGGTTGGCTGAATCGTTATCTTTCTCTCACGCAGAAATCCGACGATCATCCACTTCGCGCGATTGCTATGCAATCGATCTTGCCGCGATCATTGCGTGGGCAATATCCTGTTGCGGTCATGCCTAGAAGCAATGCTGAATCAGTGGCCGCGCCATTTGCATCGCTCTATGCTTGTGAAGAGGGTGCGATGCAATCAAGCGAAGCAAAAGGGAAGACACATCTCATCGGCTCTGATCAACCCAAGAATGCGGATGAGAACAAGCAGCGTATCATGCAGGCAGGCTACCAAGGTGTGCAACGTGTGAAGCGCATCAATGAGCTGATGCGATCCCGTGAATCAAAGTCGGAATATCCATCTGGAGGACTTGGTCCTAAACTCAGACAGCTTGCCAAGATCATCAACATTGATCAAAAATTGGAAGTTGCGGGTGTGGACTACAATGGTTGGGATCATCATGCTTATCAGGGTTCAACTGGTGGCATTATGGCGCGCATGCTTGACAACCTTTCACAATCGATCGGGGCTTTTGTTACTGATATTGGCCCACACATCAACAATACCGTCATCCTTGTCATGTCTGAGTTTGGTAGAACTGTTAAAGAGAACGGTAACAACGGTTCAGATCATGGGCACGGCGGATTTATGATGGCCATCGGGGGGCCGGTTGCTGGTGGTAAAGTCATGGGCAAGTGGTCAGGCTTACAACGCCGCAATCTTTATCAGGGTCGCGATCTGCCTGTGCACGTAGACTTCCGTGATGTCTTTGCTTCGGTTTTAACCGGCCTATTTTCGTTTGATCATGAGGCACACGATTTCTTCCCCAAATATTCCGCAGACAATAAGTATCTCAAGCTCTTCAAAACAAATGCATAAATAAGTATTCTTGCTGCGTATAACACGCGGACTTTTCAGGTGCATCCCTCCGGACTGTCCGATTTGCAGGCAACCGTCCGACATATCTATTGGCACGGATCATAATTTTCCCATGGATAACGGTAACCAACACGCACAGCTTATTGCTGCGCGCGGTCATATAAGCCATGAGGAAATCATGATGAACGCCTATCAATTTCGCTGTTTAAGATTTGCTGTGATGATTTGTATTTTGTGTGTACTGATTATTTTCGCATTAGCAGGTTGCAAGCCAGCCAGCGATGCAGGTGCTGCACCAATCAAGCAACCTAATACCGTCACGCAACAAGGCAGCTACCATACACTATTGGTTGGTGACTACCAGGGTACGATAGCTATTGCAGACATGTTATCGCGTGGCAATTTTGGACTTGGTACTTATGCCGACCTAGATGGCGAGATGATCTTACTGGACGGTCAGTTTTATCAAGCTGATGAGCGCGGACAAGTTAAGCAGCCGTTGCTAACTACAACCACACCTTTTGCGACCGTATGTTTTTTCACACCAGAGCATGCCAGCCCCATCACCGATCCAATCCGCCTTATTGATATGGAGATTGAATTGCTTCGTGTTCGTTTGGATGCAGATAAACTGTACGCGATTAAAATCAAAGGCGATTTTGGCGAAGTACAATACCGCTCCTTTCCTAAGCAATCGCCACCATATAAGCCGTTTACACAAGTTGAAACTTTTGAGACACGTTTCACGCAACGCAATGTTTCCGGCACGCTCGTCGGTTTTTATTATCCTGCATGGTATGGAGATCTTAACGCGGACAACTTTCATTTCCACTGGATTAGTGACGATAAAAAAAGTGGTGGCCATGTGATTGATGCGGCGATTACGCAAGGCTCAATCGAGTTTTGTGATATGGATCAGCTACTGGTGATGAATCCATCGCCTGGTTTTAAGCGTGATGATGTTGTTCCCGTTAATGAAGCCGAGGAAATGTCTCGTGCGAGTGAGGTTATACACGAGCCACTTAATACCCCATCACAAGCATCAGCCGTAGCACCAACAGATGATATCAAAGATGAACCTCCCAGGCCGGGCGAGCCTTATCCAATCCCACCGCGCCCTGAACCACCACTTCCTCCGAAACCCGAGCCAACTGAAGATAAATCAACTGAAGGTGCAACTGGGCTATCACATCTTGAATAGCATCTATGTATGAACTGATAAGGCCGAATGATGACGTCTCCCCAATTATCATCGATGGCAACGCACTTCGGCAAGCGCGGTTACTTCGTTCTCATATTGTGGAGTTTATCCTTGGTGTGTAATGTCATCGCATTGTCGGTGCCATTCATGGAGATCCACGTTTTTCTAAAGCCTGAGGAGGTTTATAGCTTGCCCAATTCTGTACGTTTGATGTGGCAAGCCAAGTTATATGTGGTTGCGGGTTTGATTCTTGGTTTTTCGATTATCTTCCCGTTTGTCAAGCTTACTTTGATCGCGATCATTTGGTTTGTGATTCATCATCCGATTCGTCGGCGGCGCATGATTGAAATACTCGAGCAACTCGGCAAATGGTCAATGCTCGATATTTTTGTAGTTTGTATTATCCTTGTGCTAACCAATGATCAATTTTTTATCAGCTCGAAGATACGCTTTGGTGTTTATTTTTTCTTAGCTGCGATTTTCATCAGTATGTTCACATCCCTCATCATTAAACATATGAATGAGGCGATTGAAGGAATCGATCATGGTGAGCTACTCCGCCCATCAGATGCGTATTCACTTATGATGAAGAGTGGCTGGCGAAATTTGCTTATCCCCACGGTCTGGCTAGTTTCTGCGATCTCGCTTGGCGCACTAATTGCCGCTCCGTTCATCAAAATCGAAGGTTTCATGTTTAATCAGCATGCCTTCAATATCTATACAACTGCGGCAACACTTTGGGATGCGGATGCGCCTGTGCTTTCTGTTTTTATTTTTCTTGTGCTAATTATTTGGCCTATCACTAGCTTGCTTTTGTTGCTTGTGGTTTGGTTGGGTTGGTTTTCGCCCAAAGGGCACCGCCGTGTTGATGCGATATTGAGCGCGGTAGCAAGCTGGTCTATGTTGGATGTGTTTGGCCTTGCGCTTTTGGTTTTCTTGCTCGAAGGCAAGCGTCTCATCTACACCAAAGCACAGTCTGGCCTGTTTCTTCTATGTGGTGTGATTGCGATCATGATCTTCACATTCTGGTTTGTCAGTGGCATTCGGAAAACGCACAAACATAAAAAACAGCATTAGGCATGTTACATTTATCGCGCAAAGAAGCAGCCCCGCGCACGACATGCGGGACTGCCTAATGGTTTAGTAACTTCAGCGTATGAAAAATTATCTGATCGAAGCAGTTGGTGGCTGCACATTGCCAGTCTTCACGAAGAAGTCACGCAGCTGCATCATTTCAATTTGACCATTACGTAGCTTGCAATCCATCAAGTGACCGCCATGACGCTTATCATCTTGAATGAAGTGGAAGGTGTACCGTTTGAAGTTGAGGTCGCCAAAGAACGGTGGGAAGTAGAAGCCAACGAGCGTTCCCTTCACATTGTCATTTTCATAGACGTGTTCTTTTTTGACAGCTTCGTTATATGGCACGTAATTCTGTGTCAGACTCAAGCAACGATACCGCACGGTATCAAACGTACCTGTGATCTTGATTGCGCTGATGTGTTCTGGATTTACGACTTGCGCATCCATCAACTTTTCAAGATCTGCATAGCTGATCTGATTTGCGATCGGCCAAGTACGATCTGGCGTGAAGTGGCACATGGTCATGAACGGTGTGCCGACATTTGGAGCCGGTGTCGACAGTTCATCCGCGACGCATGCTTGATAGATTTCGCCGTCAAGCATGATCAGTTCACCGTTCAAATTTTCAGTCACACCAATGCCGAAGTTGCCGTACTGTGGCAGTTCAGCAACAGTGCCTTGCTGTTGATAAGCGCCGATCATCAACGCTTGTGCGGTACCGATTTGATTCGAGGTTCCCGGGTTGACCGACTTCACTTTCTTGGTTGTTTCGCAGCCTATTAAGCCGGCAACAACGACGGCACCCATCGTCATAAGTACATGTCTGTTCATTTTGCTTGTCCCCTGAGGAAAAAGGTTTCATTGTGCTGGGAGGTTACTTCGCCCATGTCACCTATTACGTCGGCCGTGAAAGCGAGCGAATAAAGTAGCGCAGGGAAAATGCAACGATGGTGTAGGGTCGCCCATCAACTTATCAGTAGTTCAAATAATAAGATTTGTATTGTGACATCTATAGATGTGAAGATTTGATTGTTACCACGGATACTCGCGTTTGATGTTGTCAGGCTTTGGCCGATTATTCGATGTGCGGTAAGCATCGTAGCCCGGCTTGCGGTATGGAAAGACCGGCGCAATATCATATCGGCGTGTTTCCTTCCTATAACAGCCCACCATCGGCGTTATCATACAAGCCAGCAAACTCAACACGATCAGATAAGAAATCACACGCAGCATGAAATACCCCTTAACATGCAGATGAAATCGTAGATAACGCGATTGTAACATTGAGCGGGTGTCGCGCGTCGCACTTTTGACAAGTAAGCGTGCGATGGATGCAAAATTGCGATAATTGATACTTCAGCATTGATCTACAGCCTGACTTTCATCATCATGTGCATACTCAATCACAAAGCACACGGAGCGAAACATGAATTGTCCAAAATGCGAGTCTGGGATGGAAGCTGTTACGGTTGATGAAGTCGAAGTGGATCGTTGCACATCATGTGCAGGGATTTGGCTTGATGCACTTGAGTTCGATAAGCTCAAGGAAACCAAAGATGCAGATACGCTTGATACCGGCAATGCCTCGACCGGTAACATCCACAATACGGAACGCAATATTAAATGTCCCAAGTGCAAAACCTTGATGGTTGCGATGTCGTTCCATGACCAACCACATATTCAATATGAAATGTGTTCAACTTGCGGTGGTATATATCTTGATGCAGGCGAGTTCAAAGATGCGGTAACCGTCACACTCAGTGAACAGCTCCGCGGCATTTGGAGAGGTTGAATCTTCACTCCCTCCTCTGCCGATCAAAGTTTTGTTTACACTAGCTATTTATATGATCATGTTGTGACATGACTGATTCGCAAGCACCATCTAAAACCAATCTTTATGCTCTGGACCACAGCTGCATTGTTCGCACGATTCGGCAAATTCAGAAGCGCATCGATACTTCTCTGCCTGGCCGAAACATCAGCGGTGTTGCGCACGAACTTCAGCAACTAGCAACCCAGGCTGCCGGTGATGCGCGGAAGATATCTCGCCCGAATATCACACTTCGGCTTGTAAATATTCTGCTCGTCGTGTCGTTGCTTTCGTTGATTGGATATGTCAGTACGAACCTGAATTTTTCTGCTTCTGCACCGGGTTGGGAAGTGCTTGAGGGTTCAGAAGCTGCAATCAGTAGTATTGTCTATGTTGGTATTGCTATCATCTTTTTCGTGACTCTCGAGTCGCGCATTAAGCGGCAACGCATCCTCAAAAAGCTCCATCAACTTCGTGTGCTTGCTCACATCATCGATATGCACCAACTTGCTAAGGACCCGGAGCATTTTCTATACCACCAATTTGAGCTGGATACGCGCGATCCCAACAACCTGACGCCATACATGCTCGGCCGATACCTTGACTACTGCAGCGAATTGCTTTCCATGATTGGGAAGATCGCGGTGCTGCACGCCCAGTATTCTCAAGACACAGTTGTGTTGGATGCAGTCAATGAGATCGAAACCCTGACCACCGGCTTATCTCGAAAGATCTGGCAGAAAATTATGATCCTCGATCAGATCGTCAGTAAGCAACAGCCTGCCCATTCATCATCAATTACTCAACCATAGTAAACGATTGAACTTCACGAAATGAACTTGGTTCATTGAGGTGATTCCAGAATAATGCCTGTCCCCCCCCTGCCCTATAGCTACTCGAGATTTCCGCCGAGTTTGGCGACCAGCTCATCAAACTGATCCACCGAATAGAATTCAATACTCAGCGTACCTGCCCCTTTTTTTCGGCCGGGACGGATTTTAATTTTTGTTGAAAGCTGCTCCGACAGATGCTTTTCAAGATCAGCCATCTGCGCCGACCGCCGCGCCTTGGCGGTTTCTTTGGTGTCATCAGCTTGCGGTTTTGGGGCGCCGGCCGCGAGCTTTCTGACAGCCGCTTCCATTTGTCTGACCGACCAGGCCTCCTTGATCGCTTGCCGTGCGAGCGCGATCTGTGAGGCTTCATCCATCAAGCCGGCTAATGCTCGAGCTTGACCCATTGAAAGTGCCCCCGCCCTGATGAGCGTGCGCACGTCATCGCATAAGCTCAGTAATCTCAAGTGGTTAGATATCGTAGGTCGCTCTACACCAACTCGGTCCGCGACTTGTTCATGGCTTAAGTCGAAGGTGTCTGCCAGCCTCTTGAAAGCTTCAGCCCGCTCGATCGGATTCAGATCCTCTCGCTGCAGGTTCTCGATCAATGCCAGCTCTGCCAGTTGTTTTTCATCCAGCTCCCGTACGAATCCGGGGATCGTTTCAAGCCCCGCAAGCTTGGATGCCCGCCATCGGCGTTCGCCAGCAACCAGTTCATATGCCGCCTCACCATCTACGGCACCATCGATTTTCCGAACCATGATGGGCTGGATTAATCCATCCCGCTTGATCGATTCCGATAATCCTTTCAGAGCGGTTTCATCAAAATCCTGCCGTGGCTGATGGCGGTTGGGTACGATTGCAGAGACCGGCAAGTATTGCATACCCGATTCTTTTGCGGCTTGTGTATCCATGTTGGTAGCAGTTTGATTGCCCTGCTCTGCGACTGTTTCCGCAAGCTCTGTGCTTGATTGTTCGGCTTCTGAGGTAGCGATGTTGGAATCGGTTCCACGTGAAACATCGTTCGTCGGGGCAATATCTGCTGGGCTTTCGGCGGTATCCGTCTGAACCTCAACTGCTGCAGGTTTGACTACTGCTGTTGCTGCTTCATGGGGAGTTTCATCGGCCGTTGGAGGTGCTGTTTCAACCTGGACGGGTTTGGACATCAGGCTGCTCAGCCCCCTACCCAATCTGGATGCGCGTTTCTTGGTCGACATGATCGTCTCCTAAGCGGGTCGAATGGATGCTTCAGATTCACTTGCGGCCCCAAACGAGCCCACGTGATTGTTCGCCAGTTTAACAAAGCGATCTCGAGAATGACAAATGTTTCACGTGGAACATGCCTTATCCACACGTTCTATTGGTCGCGGCTAGCTTTACTGGCATGTGAAATTGAAGACAGAGGCGATATTGGGATGAGTAAATCATTCTTATTCAGTCGGGTGGTGATTAGTGGTATATGCCTTCCCCTCATAGTTAATTAGTAAGCCCACTCCAATGAACAATGATCATTTCCGTTTCGCCATGTTCCACGTGGAACACTCAACTCTTGAAGCCGATGGATATATGTGATCACGGATCATTCCGATAAAGATCGGCCTCCTAGTACTGGCTGTAACGTCCGTTCATTGTTACACGCTGAATCACCTCTCACATATGTTGTCAGGATGGGGTGTTGTAGCGGATTGTTTGGGTGAGACAGCGCAGCTCAACGGTTAGCTATGTAATTGCAGTTACTTACGATCCGCAATCTTCGTCTTGATCCCTTGAGAATAACCGTTGCAAACCCTCGGATCTCTATGAAGCTGCCCTGCAGTTATCACCGATAGGTCTAATAGGGTGCAGGTAGGCACCTGCAATCCACGTGGAGTGATCATGAAGCCCGACGATTCCAATGCTGCCCCAAAGCCAGCCGCGGCTCATAGCAGTAGCGAAGCAGCCCAAGTTCTGATGCATCTTCAAAACCTTGAAGAGCAGTTGGCAGTTGTGCGCGAAGGGCTTGCCCATTCTCATCGTCTGGTGACACTTGGCACGATTTCCTCAGTCATCGCACATGAGTTCAACAATATTCTTACCCCGATGATCAGCTACTCGCAGATGGCGTTGGCAAATCCTGACGACACTGAATTCATGAAGAAAGCGCTCGGCCGCACGCTGGATAGCAGCAAGCGTGCCGCGGAGATCATCAGCTCGCTTCTGAATTTTGCCCGCGAGGAAGATCAGGCTTCTCATATTGCAAACATCAAAGATGCAATTGATGGTGCACTTGCTTGCTTGGCTCGTGAGCCGAAGAAAGACGGGATTCATCTTGAGGTTGATGTTGATGCGGAACTTTATGCTGCGATCTCCCCGGTTCATCTTCAGCAGGTGTTGCTCAATCTAATTTTGAATGCACGCAAAGTTTTGCTGCAAAGTGGCGGCACCATTACCATTCGCACGTCTAGCGAAGATGACCGTGTCCGTCTGGCGATTACAGATACTGGACCGGGTGTGCCGGAGGATATCCGCGAAACTTTGTTTGATCCCTTTGTGACACGCAGCACGACAACTAGCGATGAGGCGCCAAAGGGAACTGGGCTTGGGCTACATATCTGTCGGCAGCTTATCGAAGAAGCTGGCGGCACCATTACCTTTACTCTGGGGCAGGGGGCCGAAAAAGCACAAACCGTTTTGGGATCAGAGTTTACGATTAATATTCGCGCTGCGTCACCACTCATAGCTGAAGAACACTCCACTCCAACCGCAGCTGGTTATAAGCAAGCATCCTAGACTTCTCTCTTTGTTCTCTGTTTTCCATCTAAGCACGGAATAGAGATTTGCCACAGGCATACTCTCAAGGTTTTGCTCCCTATCCACAGGCCAGCCAGTATAATGATCCCGATTGTGATGGGATGCTCGGGCGGAGCAGGTTATGTGACATCTGTTATGAATGATCAGCGCAAGCATCGCCACGCGCTCGATTCTTTGCTCTAACCTGACGCGTATCTGCGGGAGTTCTCATGTTGAAATCGATCTGTCTTTGCCTGTCTCTTTTGGCCACGACATTCCTCACTGCATGTGGTGGTTCCTCCGCTCCCGATGAAGGCCTTACTTACCTCTCGACCGCTCCGCACAGTTTTTTAGATCCACAACGAATGAGTTGGCTACATGACCTTCGTCTCGCGAAGAACATGTATGAACCGCTGGTTACTTATGATTTCACCACCTTTACTATTAAGCCCGCCGTTGCTGAATCATGGTCTGTTTCTGACGACGACATGACCTACACATTTAAAATCCGCAGCGATGCCAAATGGTCCAACGGCGAGTTGGTCACATCACATGATTTTGCCTATGCGTGGATGCGTGCTTTGCTCCCCGACCAAGTCGCCTCCTACGTTGAATTGTTCTACCCCATCAAGGGGGCGAAAGCGTTTTACGATTGGCGAACCGATAAGCTTTCTCAATTCGTCAAAGACAATCCCTCCGGCAATCAAGAAGCTGCAGATAAGCTTTGGCAAGAAACCCTCGATCACTTCAAGCAAAATGTTGGAATTGCAACGCCCGATGATCGCACGGTCATCGTGACTCTCGGTAAGCCCACGCCGTATTTTCTTGAGCTAGCCGCATTCATCACCTACTCCCCGGTGAACAAGCTATCTGTCGAAGCAGTCTCGACAATCAATGCGAATACAGCAGCCTATACCACGAACTCAACTTATTGGTCCGATGCTAAAAAAATCCTGAACAATGGTCCGTACTTTTTGAAAGAGCGTAAGTTCAAGCAATACATCCATCTTGCGGCCAATCCGCATTACTGGAACCGTGCGAACATGAAGAACACCGCGCTGATCGAACGCATCGTTGGTGATCCGCAAACGGCGTTTCGTATCTACGAAGACCCACGTGAGAAGATCGACATGTGGCTTGATGTTCCGACCTCTGGCTCACTTGCTGGGCATCTGATCAATGAGAAACGTCCTGATGCGCATGTCATGACCGCAGCCGGCACGTATTTCTATAACTACAACTGCCAACCCAAACTTCCATCTGGTGAGGACAATCCGCTTGCCGATGCGCGTGTGCGTCGCGCTTTTTCGATGGCGATTGATCGGCAATATATCGTTGACCGTGTGACGCAGCTCCACGAACCGATCGCCAAGACCTATATTCCGCCTGGCGTCATCAAAGGATATAAATCACCGATCGAAGCAGGGGTGACGTTCAATCCTGAGCAAGCTAAGAAACTACTCGCAGAAGCAGGCTATCCCAACGGTGAAAACTTCCCTTCACTCACACTTCTCTACAACACCGGCTCTTTTCACGAAGGCACGGCACAAGCGGTAATTAAGATGTGGGAGAACAATCTTGGTATCAATGTGAAGCTGCAAGGTTTGGAAGTGAAAGTTTTCGGTGATAAGCTTCGGCGTAGAGACTTCGACATTGCACGTGCTGCTTGGTACGGCGATTACCCCGACCCGACAACTTTCCTGAACAAGATGTCAGATACATCTAACAACAACGATGCCGGTTGGATTAACAAGGAATATAATGATCTGCTGGATCAGGCAGCAAATACCTCCGATCAGACTGAGCGTATGCGGCTATTCAATAAGGCTGAAACGATTCTTCTTGAAGAGCAACCCATGGCACTGATCTATCAGCCGATCCAACTTCGTCTTTATGATGCAGACAGGGTGAAGGGGTTAAGCCAGCAAGACAACCCATGGAACGATTGGCAGCTTCAGTTTGTGGAAGAGGTGAAGAAGTAAACATGTGCAAAGATTGATGTATTAAACAAGATCATGAAACACACAGATAACCGCCGGGCAACCGGCGGCTTTTTCTTGCGCGCTCTTAACCGTATGCCCTTTCCCCGGGGGGATGATCGGCCTAGGATACATTTGTGCAAACACACTGAAGACTTATATGGAGAACCGTCATGTCCGCAAAAAACATCCTCGTCTTAGCTGGTGATTTTGTTGAAGATTACGAAATCATGGTGCCGTTTCAAATGCTGTTGATGGTAGGGCACAACGTGCATGTGGTGTGCCCGGAAAAGAAATCTGGCGATACGATTCGTACCGCGATCCATGATTTTGAAGGCGATCAAACTTACACGGAGAAGCCGGGTCATAACTTTGCACTCAACGCCACGTTCGCAGATGTTGATCCTGACAAATACGAGGCGCTAGTGATAGCTGGCGGGCGGGCCCCGGAATATATCCGTTTGAATGATCGTGTGATTGAGATCGTGAAGCACTTTGCGGAGAAAGATAAACCGGTTGCAGCGATTTGCCATGGGATCCAGGTACTTACCGCGGCGGATGTTGTGCAGGGCCGATCGCTTACCGCGTACCCTGCGGTAAAGCCGGAGGTGGTGATGGCGGGTGGCGTGTTTGTGGATGTGCCGATTGATGGTGTGCATGTGGATGGCAATTGGGTGACAGCGCCGGCGTGGCCTGCGCATCCGGCTTGGATCAGCGCGTTTCTGAAAGTGCTGGGAACAGAGATCAGTGTCTAATCGATAGATAGATTCTGTTTGAGTGGCGAATTGGATGGGCATTTACATGAAGTTGCATTTATGGTGCAGTGTGCTGCTTGTGATGATGTGGGTGTGTGGTTGTACATCTACCGGGCATGTTGAAGTCAAGCAGGACAAACAAGCGGATCGTTTATTTCACCAAGATCCACGCTGGTTGGGTGGTGATGCGGCGTTGACGGTGCCGTTGGGGAACGAGCGTGTGCTGTGGCTGTTCGGTGATTCGCTTGTGGTTGCGTCAGATGAACAGGACCGTGGTGATGCGGGGATGGTGCGGAATTCGATTGCAGTACAGGAAGGGTTGAATCCGCGAGAAGCAGAGATGTGGTTTGTTTGGCAGGAGATGGCGGGAGAAAAACCGAAATCGTTTTTTGTGCGGGATGAGGATGGGGAAGCGAAGTGGTATTGGCCGGGTGGCGGCTATCGTGTGCCAGATGGACCATTAATTGTATTTTTGCTCAGCATGGGAAGGACAGGGAAGGGTGGCATGTGGGGATTTGAGGTGGAGGGATATGCGGTAGCGGTCATCGCGAATCCGGATGACAAGCCGGCGAAGTGGGAGGTGGTGATTCATGATGGTGGGGGTGTTGAAACGGGTTACTGTCCTGCGTCTGCGGTTGTGGTTCAGGGAGATTATCTGATTGGGTTGGCGATACGGCCGAAGGGTAAACATGCGGGGGCGCTGGTTCGGTACCAGATCGAGGATTTAATTGCGGGGCGGCTTGATCGTGCGGCATGGTGGATGGGGGATGAACGTGGATGGATAGCGGAATCGGAGCTTCATAGGGAGGACCCTTTGATGGTGATGGATGATGCATCGCCGGAGAATTCGCTGCACTATGATGCAAAAGCAAAACAGTATGTGCATGTGGCGACTTATGGTTTTGGTCGGACAAGTTTTGGTGTGCGGACAGCGCCGAAGGTGACTGGCCCGTGGTCCAAGCCACAGATGATTTATACACCTGAGGAAGGTGGGGAGAAAAATATCTTTGTGTATGCGGGCAAGGCGCATCCGGAGTTGGTGACGGATGAAGCTGATGATGTGTATCTGACTTATGCCACGAACAGTTTTGATTTTTGGGAGCTGTTTAATGATGAGTATAAGGGATGGCTGTACTACCCAAGATTTTTGATCATGCGATCAAATCATCAAGAGTAATGTCAGACAGATCCTTTGCGATCCAATCGGCACCGGCGGCGGTGAGGTCGGATGATGTGAAGGAGGTGGTGAGGCCGAGTACTTTGCAGCTCGCTGCTTTGCCGGCTTGGACACCGGCGACGGCGTCTTCGACAATAAGGCAGTTTTCGTAGGGTTCGTCAAGACCGTCGGCAGCGAGGATGAAGCATTCAGGATTGGGTTTGTGTTGAGTGACACATGAACCGGTGATGATGGTTTGGAAGTCGTCCCAATCGAAGCCAATTTGTTTGAGGTTGGCTTCGACTTTGATTCGGTCGGCGGAAGAAGCGACAGCGACTTTGAGGTTGCGGTCTTTGGCGGCGCGGATGAAGTCGATGGAGCCGGGTAGGGGAGTGAGCTTGTTTTGGATGAGGTTGATGTAGTTGGTGTAGGTTTGTTGCTTGTCGCGATCAAGGTTGAGGATGACGTTGTATTTTTCGGCAACGCCGCCGATGAATCGCGCTTCGCCGGTGCCGGTAAAAGGGAGGAAGTCTTCGGGCTGGACGGTGGTGTTGTGATTTTGTTTGAACATGAGGGATGCAGCGGCGATGATGAAGGGTTCGCTATCGCAGAGTACGCCGTCCATGTCGAAGATGATGGCTTTGAGATTCATGGAATGATGTTAGCAGGGAGTTGGTGGGAGGGCGAGTGGAGGGGGGATCGCAGATAAGGAAGAGAAGAAGAACCACAGAGAGCGCAGAGGATGAAGACCGACGACCAAGTTTGGTCGCGGCTATTTAGAAGAGCGGTTTCTGTCTAATCGACGGTTAGATAATATCTGATTGCACTTCCGGGGGGTTAGGGTTTTTCAATGAGGTTGAGCAGGCGGAGTGTTTCGGAGATGGACCATGCTTGGGCGGGGCAGCCGACGGGTTTGTGCGAGTCGGGTGCGGAGGCATCTGGGATGGATTCGGCCTGGAAGATTTCGTGGAGTTGGCCGACGCCGTTTTGGGTGAGGCGGTCGAGTAGAGGTTCGATGATGGCGAAGGCTTCGCGGCGGCATTTTTTAGAGAACTTGCCGGTGCGAAGGACGGCTTCGGCAAAGGTGCCGATGGGCCACGGCCAGATGGTGCCTTGGTGGTAGGCTTTATCGCGGTTGAATTGATCGCCGATGTAGTGAGGTTCAAAACGAGGATCATCTTCGGCAAGCGTACGCATGCCAAGTGGGGTGAGGAGTTTTTGTCGGGCGGTTTCGATGATGGCTTTGCGTTTGGTAAGAGGGAGGGGCGAGTGTTCGAGAGAACAGGCGAAGAGCATGTTGGGTCGGATGGCAGGATCTTTTTGGAGGTTGCCATGCTCATCAATATAGATGACATCGTAGAGGGCGTTGGTGTCTGAGTTCCAGAAGGTTGTGATGAAGTTTTTCTTTACGAGTTTGGCAAGTTTGCTATAGGCAGTCGCATGTTCAGGTTTGTTGGCTTTGCGGAGTGAGACGCTGAGGAGGGTGAGGCAGTGGAACCAGAGTGCAGAGATTTCGACGGCTTTACCGTAGCGGGGGGTGAAAGCGATGTCGTTGCATTTGGCGTCCATCCATGTGAGTTGTGTGTTGGGATCACCCGCAGAGATAAGGCCGTCGACGGTCATGTGAATGTTGTAGTCGGTGCCGTGCTGATAGGCTTCGATGATTTTGATGCAAGCTTCTGAGAGCCAAGATTGCCAGGCGTCTTGATCGTTTGATGCGTGGAGGTAGGCGTGTGCGGCGTGGATGAACCAGAGCGATGCGTCAACGGTGTTATAGTGCGCGGCGGAGTCGTCGTAGTCATCGAAGCGGTTTGGGATGAGTCCGTTTTGGATGGCGGCGGCAAAGGTTTGGAGTGTGGATTTTGCTTCGGTGAGTCTGCCGGTGGTGAGCATGAGGCCGGGAAGTGCGATGAAGGTATCGCGTCCCCAGTCAGCAAACCAAGGGTAGCCAGCAATGATGGTGGAGAGGGCACGGTTGTGGACGGTGCGCTGGACGATGAAATCATCGGAAGCGATGGAGAATTGTTGATGGAGTTGGTGGATGGTTTTGGGTGAGCGGTTTAGGAGATCGGTTTTGTCGTGATCGTTTTGGAGTTTAGTGAGAATAGGACTGAGGTGTTTGATACGTTGTGTAGGGAACGGTTCGGGTTCGGCGGGTTGGTCGCCGAGGGCGAGGGTGATGTGAAGGGTAAGCGCATTTTCTTGGGTGGGTGAGAAAATGTCTTTGGTGAGTGGGATGTTGAATCGGCCGGGGATGAAGTAATCTTCGCGGTCGTCTTGTCCGCGGTATTGTTCGATGGGGTAGAAGATGTTGTACCACCAGTCAGGTGCTGGTTGGAAGCGCCCGAGGCTGGATTGGAGTGTGGCGGTGGTGTTTGCACGGGAGATGCGAAGGATGTTGTTATCGTGTTGGAAGGTGGGTTGATCGGGGGTGTCGTGTTTGAGCAATTCGTGGAAATCGCGGAGAAGGGTCATTGGGGAGAGATAGAGTGTGGCAGATTTGTATTGATCGGGATCGAGATTCCAGATGCGGTAGGTGAGTGTGGCGGCTTGCTGTTTCCAGTGGAGATTGAGAGCGCGCTGGAAACGGAGGGTTTCGTATGCGTAGGTCCAGGTGACGGTAAGGCCGCGCTCGAAGGATTCGAGCATGAGTGCGCCTTGGGGCGCATAGGTTGTGGCGGTGTTGGTGCTGTTACGGAAAGCGCAGGTGGTGAGCTCAATGTCTTGGTCGGCATCATTGGGTTTGTGGAGTTGGAGTTGTTCGAAGAGCTGGGGGATGAGTATTTGGCGTTCAACAGGGGGATGTTTTGTGGCACAGAGGAGGCTGTGATAACGGCGGGTGTTGCAACCGATGACGGTGCCGGAGGCAAAGGCGCCGGTGCCGTTAGTGAGAAGCCATTCCTGCTCGGCCATGTGTTGGACGTTGTCTTGTTGTGTGAACCTGTGTGTGATCCAGTCGTTTGTCGTCTTGGACATTATCTGCTCGCTTGTTGTACCAATCCTATATCGCAAGTCTGCACACAGGAAAGCAGACGCACACCGATACCTTTATCGGCAAATAGAGGCGGGGGCTAGAAGTGGAGAGGGAGAAAAGAGAGGGAAGACAAGATCCCATCCACAGAGCGAATGGGCTTGGGAAAATGGGAAGGCTTTCACACATGGAACGTGTGGGCTTGAGAAAAGCGGCGGCTTAGTCGAGGGAGATACGGGGATCGACGTAGGCGTAGGCGATGTCAACGGCGAGGTTGAAAAAGACGAGCATGGTGGCGTAGGTGAGGACGACTGCGAGGATGAGGAATTGATCTTTGTTGAGGACGGCGTTGACGAAGTGTTCGCCCATGCCGGGGAGATTGAAGACTTTTTCGATGACGAATGAGCCGGTCATGACGGAGGCGGTGGCGGGTCCGAGGTAGGAGACGACGGGGAGATAGGCGACTTTGAGTGCGTGTTTGAAGAGGGCTTTGTTGCGAGAGAGGCCTTTGGCGCGGGCGGTGCGGACGAAATCTGAGTTCATGACGTCGGCGAGGCCGAGGCGGACGAGTCTGGCGATGTAGGCAGAAGGCATGAGCCCGAGTGTGATGGCGGGGAGGATGAGTTGGTCGAGGTGGCCCCATCCGCCGGTGGGAAAGAGTCCGAGCATGGTGGCGAAGAGGACGAGGAAGAGTGAGCCTGTGACGAAGTTGGGAAGGGAGACTCCGACGAGGGTCATGGCCATAGAGGAGAAGTCGAGGAAGGAGCCGGGTTTGAGAGCGCCGAGGATGCCGGCGAGTGTGCCTAGGAAGATGGCGACAACCATGGCGGCAGCACCGATCTGAATAGAGACGGGGAGAGAAGACGAGATGATGGAGGAGACACGTTGGTCTTGGTAGTAGAGGGACGGGCCGAAGTCGGCTTTTGTGAAGACGTTGGTGAGGTAGGACTTACAGAAAGCCCAAGGGGAGTGGAGGTTGTATTCACGTTTCATGGCTTCGACGACCTCGGCGGGAGGGCGTTTGCCTTCGGGATTGTCGAGGGGATTGCCGGGGACGATCCAAACGAGGGTGAAGGTGACGATGAAGACGATGGCCAAGATGACCGGGAGCTGAAGCAGTCTGTAAACGATGAGTCGGAGCATGGTGCCTCTTGGGGTGGTGGCGCGACGGTGAAATCAATCGTGTTAAGCGAAGGTTGAACCCCAGTACCAATTGAAGCCAAGTGGTGTGCTGGGCTTCGCGGCTAATCAGGCCGAGAAGATTGTAACCGGGGGGGCGCGGAGCGACCAGCGTGAAGTAAGGGGCGTATTTATTGTTTGGTATGTTAAGTGACGGCGCGCACAGGGTGGTGGTGAATCTATAGAAAGTGTAGGGAAGGTTGGTAGGGGGACTGGTTTTGTTGCTGATTCATAAAGGATTTAAAGCGTATTCCGTGTGAGGCGGGATTTCTGTGCGCACATACGACGAGAATCGTGCCAATCATGCGAGCGTTTGAATGAAAGGGGGATGGAGAAAGAGGGTAACCTGTTTAAGGTTAGAGGTTTGGAGTTTGCATGGGGTTTTGTCTGGAGGACGTGCATTTGAATCGTAATCTGAATCACCAAGATATAAGGGGTCTGAATGAAACGCACGAGAGTGATCTTGCGGCGCGTTTTTCGCGTGGTGATCGGTGGGATGCCCATGGGGAATTGGTTTTGCGGAAAGGATGTGGGCGAGATTATGCAGCATTGGGGCGATTTCATTACCGAGCGCATCGGCCAGCGTGCATGACGCGTGTGTTGGTGCTTGAGTACGCAGGTGCACGGCAAGATCGAGCTGGTTATTCGATCGTGGCAGATAAGAAACAGCAGGTGCAGGCAAAGTGTGACGTTGTGGCGGATGGACAGATTGTTGGAGTTCTGGTGGAGAGCTTGCCGGCACTATCCAGCAAAGCGCGAGATTATGCGTTGGATAAGCGTTATAGCGGGAGTGGGTTGACGGCGCGGGAGGGCGTGCGACTGTTGAACGGTGAAGTGCGGTGCATCAGTCGGGTGGTGGTGCATCCGCAATGGCGTGGGTTGGGTTTGGCAGTGTGGTTGGTGAGGGAGGCACTTGCGACAGCGACGACGCGGTTTACGGAGTCGTTGGCTGTGATGGGTCATGTGAATCCATTCTTTGAGCGTGCGGGAATGCGGGTTTATGCGAGAGGAGAGCATGAGCCGGATGCGCGGTTGAAGGCAGCGATGAGTCGCGTGGGGATTGATGCGGGGATGGTGTCGCGGATTGAAGTTTGTGCGCGATGGATTATGGAAATGGATGAAGCTGAACGAGCGTGGCTACTTAGAGAAATTTGGCGATGGAGTTCGCTTTACATGCGGCGATATGGATGTGAAAAGAAGATGGCTGCGATGGCTTGGGGTGGTGATGAGCAAATGAATGAACTTTGTTCGCGTCTCGTGTTGATGCGTGAGCGGCTGTTCTTCGAGCCAATGTATTATTTATGGTCGAGAGAATGGGCATGAGTTTGGACCGAAAACAGGTTGGTGGAAAGATTGTGGGTAGGTTGTGTGAAGATGGGGCGTGATGAGTCATATCGGGGTGCGGATTGTGTTGTAAGTGTTTTGTCATAAGTTGGTTGCAGCTAGTGACTGCGTCGTGTCAGCCACTTTGGATTGAGTCATTGACGGTCAGTGGTGACTGTGTTTGAATGAAGTATACCTAACAAAATACGAACTTTTAGCGATAGTGAGGTAAGAACATGATCCAGCGATTTGGAGAAATGAGCGGAGTGACAGCCATGGATGCTGAACGGCGGGGCGAGGTTCGTGATGATGTCGAGGGATTGTTGGAGATGGCGCGACACTTACCGAGACGGGAACGATTGTTGGTCGAGCAGGTGGTGCGTCACGGGAGCAGTGTGACAGAGGCGGCTGAGATTTTTGGGGAGCGTGAGCCGGTTGTGCGGAGACGATTCAAGCGGTTGTGCGCGCGGGTGCGTGAGGCTGAGTTTGTGATGTTGACTGAGATGCGAGAACGGGTGCCGGCGGAATTGGTACGGACGGGTGACGAGGTGTTTGTGGCTGGGAAAAGTTTGCGCAGCGCGGCGGCGGCGATGGGGGTGACTTTACATCGGGTGCGACGGGATGTGGCAGAAATTCGAGCGCTTGTGCGGGGGTTGGGGTTGGGCTTGTCGCCACGCGGTGGACTGAGTGAACGGCGGGTAGGGCCTGGGGAAGCGGCGAGGCTTGGTATAGGGCGGCTTGATCACGCTCATCGTGGGCGACGGTATATGTGAGAAAGATGTATTGGTAATTGATGGTTAACGATTGATGTAAACCGGAGGCAGCGATGATTAAAAAGATGATTGAGATTACGATTGGTAAACGGGTTTGTACGTTGGCCGAGCCGAGTGATCATGTGTTACGTGTGGCGGCGATGTTTGGTTTAGGGGTGGATGAAACACGTGAAGAGGTGGTGTTGCCGCGGACCCGTGTACGGCTCGGGGGAGGGGAGGTGGTGTATGTGACGGGGGCGAGTGGGAGTGGTAAGTCGACGATTCTGAAGTTGTTAAAGCAGCGGTTGGAGGTGCGCGAGGATGTGCGGGTGATTGATTTCGAGGGGGGGGATTTGGAGGGGGACTTGCCGGTGGTAGATCAGTTTGGTGAGGAGCGGCTGAGCGATGTGTTGCGGTGGCTTAGTGTATCCGGATTGAATGATGCGTTTGTGATGCTGCGTAAGCCGAAAGAGTTGAGTGATGGGCAGCGATATCGATTGCGATTGGCGAAGGCGATTTGCGAGGCAGAAGTATTAAGCAGGGAAGAAGTTGAGGATCACTTGGTGGTGGTGATGGCGGATGAGTTTGGGGCGACGTTGGATCGACTGACAGCGAAAGTGATTGCGCGGAATATTGGCAAGTATGTGCGGAGTGAGCAGGGGAGGCGGCTGTGCTTTATGGCGGCAACGACGCACGACGATTTGTTGGAGGCGTTTGAAGCGAATGTGTTGGTAGAAAAGGGGCTCGGTGGAGAGGTGAGTATGTATGAGAAGGATCGACTCATGGCTTGCCAATGAATGATGTCAAAGTGGGTTTAGTAGTTAAATAGATGGATGGAGAAAGAAGAGATGGATGATCTTGTAGAGATTGATTTAGCTGCACTTGTCGCGCACCCGATGAACTGCAATGAATTGGTGGGGGAGCGGTATGAGAAATTAAAGGGACATGTTGAACGGACAGGGCGGTATCCGCCGATTATTGTTCGCCCACTGAAGGAGGATGGGCAGGACGTATGTGAGGAATATGAAATTCTTGATGGGCATCATCGTGTACAGGTGTTGCGAGATTTAGATGAGCGGGTGGCGCTATGTGTGGTGTGGGAAGTGGATGATGATGAAGCGATGATGTTGCTTGCAACATTGAATCGGTTGGTGGGTGAGGACGATGTGAAGAAGCGGGGTGAGCTGCTAGCGATATTGCGGGAGCGATCAGATGGTAATCTTGATGTGTTTGCGAAGTTGGTTCCTGAGGGAAGAGAACGACTGGAAAAGCTGTTGGATGTGGCGCGGGGTGAGGTGAAGGTACGCGCATCCAGAGCGGCAGCGGATCTTCCGGTGAGCGTGCATTTCTTTCTGAAGCAAGAGGAGAAGGCACTGTTAGATAAACGGCTTAATGAGATTGGTGGAGCAAGAGAGGAAGCGCTCATGAAGCTGGTTGTATGTGGTGATGACTGAACCAATGGATGTTTGAATGTGAGGGTGAGATGTCGAAACAAATTGGTAAGACGACGGGGCGACGGTTGGTGGAAGACATGCTTGATGCGAAGCATGATCTTAAGGCGTTGGCGGAACGGTATCGGTTACGTGTGGATGATCTTTCGGAATGGGCGGCGGAGCAGGAGAACGCGCAGACGCTGGCGGGGTTGTGTTATCTCGCGGATATGCAGACGCAGCTCATGTTATCGCGGTTTCGATTATTGGCGGCTGATCGTTTGGTGAGATTGGCATCAGGAGAGGATGAAAATGCTTCGGCGGAAGTGTCGCGGAAGGCGTGTGTGGATTTACTCAAGCTAGATCTGAAGCGGGCAGAAGGAAAAGTTGTGCTTAAGAGTGATACAGGTGGAGAAGAAACCGCGGTAGATGCAGGAGAGCTTCGTGGCTTGCTGTACGGCGCTGCAGATAGTGAAGCATAGTGTGGCTTGCTGATGTGATCATTGGTTTAATCGATGGATAGGAGTTGGATAGGTGGCGCAGGAGGTGAAAGCGAATGAGTGATGTGATGAAGGTGCTATCTGGGGTGCGCCCGCGCGATGAAGGAGAACTGCATCTGTTTGTGAAACGGGTATTGGGATTAAATGTTCCACGGGAAGCGATGGAGGAAGGCAGCAGTTCGCCGTTTGCGTATTTAGTTTGGGCGTTCTTTGAAGGTGTCTTGCCTGCCTCTGAAAGTGTGCAACAGGAAATTTACGATGATGATCGACGTATAGTAGATCATGAGGCAGATGATACGAGCAAGGAGAGTGTTGATGCTGTTGTGTGGGCGAATCGGGGTGGGGGGAAGACGCTGCTTGGTGCGGTAGCGACGTTGATGGACATGCTGTTTAAGCCGGGGATACAGGTGCGGATTTTGGGTGGGTCGTTAGAACAGTCAGGCCGGATGTATGAGCATTTATTGGGATTGTTGGAGCGGCCAATGTTGCGCGGTGTGGTGAAAGGGGAGCCAACGCAGCGGAAGATTGAGATGGTGAATGGAAGTCGGGTGGAGATTCTATCGCAAAGCCAGCGATCAGTACGTGGGGTACGGGTGCATAAATTACGATGCGATGAAGTGGAGGAGTTTGAGAAGGAGATATGGGAGGCTGCCCAGTTGGTAACCAAGTCAGGATGGTGTGGCGATGTGTGGGTACGGGGGAGCATTGAGGCGATGTCGACGATGCATCGGGCGGGGGGATTGATGAGCGAACTTCTTCGGCAGGGACGAGAGGTGTTTCGTTGGAATGCGATGGATGTGATTGAGAAGTGTGAAGAAAATCGTGGTTGTGACACATGTTGTTTGCAGAAAGATTGTGCAGGAAGGGCAAAGGCAGCAAGCGGATTTGTGCGGGTGGATGATTTGGTGAGTCAGTGGAAGCGGACAAGCAGGGGGGTGTGGGATAGTGAGATGATGTGCCGAGGGGTAAAAGTGAGTGATCTGGTGTACCCACAGTTTAAGCGGGATGTGCATGTGCGCGAGATGGTTGGTGGGGGTACTAAGCTTGTGATTGGCGGGATGGATTTTGGGATGAGAAGCCCAACGGTAGTTGTGCTTGCACAGGTGGTAGAGGCATCTAATCATGAGATAGGCGAAGAGCAAAAGCGCGTTGTGTATGTTGTTGCGGAGCACGTGGAAGGTGGAAAGCGGCTAGAAGAACATGCGAAAAAGATCGGCGGGATGTGTGAGTGGCATGGATTGAATCGACCAAAGTGGTTGGGCGTTGATCCTGCAGGGCAGGCGCGGAATCTGCATACAGGGGAGAGTGATGTAGCGATGTTACGGAAGATGGGCTATGAGATACGCGCGAAGCGGAGCGGTTTACGAGAAGGGATTGAATTGGTACGAAAGATGATGGACCACGGTGAGTTGATCATCCATCCACGGTGTGAGCAATTAATTGAAGGGCTGGAGCGGTATCATTTTGATGCGCGCCATGAAGGCAGGCAGGAGCCAGTAAAAGACGGCGCGGATCATGTATGCGATGCATTAAGATACATGCTAATTAATATGGCGAATGAACGTCAGGGGGGTGGTGTGGTTATGGGCCGATATTTGTGATGTGATAAATTGAAGAAGTGTTAGATTGTCGGGAATGTTTAGCTTGCGTGGAGGGTTGGACCGATCCTAGGGGTTGTGTGATTGTGGGTGTATGATTACGCGGCTAAGCTCGGATGCTGCGGGGATGAAAGGTTGCTTGTGCATTATCTGATGTTCCTAGCGATATGTTTTGTGTGGGGATTGAGTTTTGTGCTGATGAAGTACGGGCGGGTGGTGTTTGGTGCGCTGACGGTGGGGGGTGTGCGGCTGTTTGGGGGGGCAGTGTTTCTAGGGTTGTTGTGGTTAGTAATGAGGCGAGGCAATCAAAAGCATTTAGGTGCATTTGGAAGGATGGTTCGGAAAGATAGATGGGCAGTATTGGTGCCTGCGTTTGTGGGGATGGCGTGGCCGTTCTCGATGCAGCCATATTTGATTGGGAAATATGACAATAGCGCGTTCTTTGGGATGATGGTTTGTTTGACGCCATTGATTACGATTCTGGTGAGCGTGCCGATGTTGGGAGTATGGCCGAAGGTGAGGGAATTGATCGGTGTGATTGGTGGGTTGATTGGAGTGTGGATGTTGTTTGGGGATGCGGTGGAGCGGTCTATCTCATGGCTAGATTTTATATGGGCGGTGAGTGTGCCGTTGAGCTATGCGGTAAGCAACGTGTTTGTGAAGCGGCGGTTGGGAAGTGTGCCATCGGTTTTATTGGCGATGAGTGCGTTGGGTTTGGGGGCGCTAGTGGTTTTGCCGATTGGTTTAGGGGGAGAGGTGATTGAGGACGCGAGTTGGGGCGGAATCAGCTTTGCTCTGGGATGTGTGGTGTTTTTAGGTGTGATTGGTACGGGACTGTCAATGTGGTGGTTTTATGTCTTGATTGGGGCGAGGGGGCCGCTGTTTGCCGGAATGGTGACGTATGTTGTGTGCAGCTTTGCGGTGTTTTGGGGATGGGTGGATGGGGAGGCGGTGACATGGCGGCAGATGGTGGCATTAGGGGTTATTTTAGGGATGACTGCGTTAGTGCAATGGCCTTCGCAGAAGCCCCGTCTCAGGGAGTCTGTGATTGCGTGATTAAAGGTATATCGTCATCACTACCGTGTTGGTCTAATCAGCGCTTAGTTTGGTATTGACGGAATCAATTTTATCTTGCATGGATTGTGGTCGGTCGGTGCGAGTGCCGAGCTTGATGGTGGTGGTGATGCGGGGAGCGCCCATGTCGTGGATGGTTTGATGGCATTCTTTGATCGCAGTCATGACGGTATCCCAGTCGCCTTCAATGTTTGTGCCGTAGGCATGCATGGTGTGGGCTAGGTTGTGTTTATGGAGTATGGTTTGGCAAGCGGCGACATATTTGGAGACCGAAACACCAACGCCTATAGGGACGACGCAAAGATCGATGATGACGTGCATGATGTACCCTTTCATAAATGAAAAAGATTGGTCTGGATGCACGTTATTGTATGTGTTCAGAGACTGGATTTACCAGTTTGCTTCGGCGAGAGAGTGCACGCCAGCGAGGGTGGGTTTGGAGAAGTTGAGGTCGGCAACATCGTGGTTTTCAGCAAAGGTGACGTAGAGGCCACGGGTTGATTGAGATAGGTCGATTTGTGGACCGGCGGGGACGGATTCTGATCCAGCGATTTCTTCGGGATCGGGGATGATCTGAATCATGGGACGACAAGGGTCGTGTTTATTATGATCGATGACGACGGCATGTCGGTCATCAGAGAGCTTGACGATAGAGCCAGGAGCATAGGGGGGAACAACGTCGAGGAGTGCGGTAAGCACTTGAGGATCGAATTTTTCGGAGAGTGGGAGCGAGGTCATCGCGCGGAGGACGAAGACGGTAGGTTGTTCGGGCATGCGGTTTGGATTCTTGAGGCGATCAAATTGTTCCGCAACGGCGGCGATGCGTGCGAAAACATGGATGTTGTTGCCGGAAAGTTGGGGGAAGTCTGCGCCGGCGTAGCCCGAACCATCAAAGCGTTGATGATGATTGAGCACGACAGTGGCAGCAGAAGGGTCGACTTTGCCGCGAACCATTCGGAAGCCGAGCGCGGGGTGTTCTTGCCATGCAGGATCGGTTTCGTCTTCGGTGTAGTCATAGGCATTGCGGACATCGGCAGCGAGTTGGGTGATGCCAATGTCGTGGAGCATGGTACCAAGGCCGAGGTTGGTGAATTCTTTAGCACGGGCGGGATTGACGTGTTTGCGCTGCTTGACGAGATAACCTTCGAGTTTGATGGCCATGAGGCAAGCAAGGTAGGTGGTAGAAGATGCGTGCTGCATGAGTGCGTCGTTGGAATCGCAGAGTTTGCCGAGATAGAGAGAGGTCGTCGGATTGGAGATGATGGAGTCGACGAGGCTGGCTACAGAGGAGAGATAAGTGTCGTAGTTCATTTTTGCGGCAGCTTGAGTCTGTAGCCGTTCAAATGTGTCGGTGATGGAGGTGACCAGATGATGGTGGGTTTGGAGTCGGGTGTTGTCGATGAATTTATCGAGGAAATCGAGAGCAGGGTAACGAACCCAGAGTTGTTTGACGCCAACAGCGGTAAGTTTGTTAATGATTGAAGGAGAGAGGGTGAAGCCGGCTTTGAGGAGCGTGCGTGCGGGGATTTCTGGATTTTGAACAGGCAGGGCTAGAGACATGCCTTCACGCGCGTTGGCCAGATCGATTCGCAGCATATGAAACTCGCTCCCAAAAATGAATGCAGCCTGCGGTTGTTCGGGGGGCTTTGCCCGGAATGTTGTTGCGAGGCGTATGGTTCGGTCGCGTGATTGCTGTGATGTGGTGTGAGGCACGAATCTACATGCACAGAATCACATGGAATATGTCGTCATACCAGCAGGGTGCGATAAGCGTGTTGATGATGAAGCTGAAAGATGATTTGTCTTTGGTGAAAGGTAAGTATGATGATCGTTACAAGCGGCAAGGTTTAACGTTTCAAGGAACCTAATAAAGGTCGTGAGTCGGGAAAATCTTATTTCAGTGGATGAAGATTGTGAGCGGCGCGTTCGGTATTAATGAGTTGGAAGGCGCGGGGTTCTTTTTTGAGAAACTTGATGAGTTGTGAGGCAGAAAGATTTAAATGCTCAGCAGCTGCTTTATGGTCGAAATTGAAATGAGTGAGGGTGTCTAGCGCCTCGGCGAGGAGTGTGGGAAAATCGATGTGTGAGGGGCTACAGGCGATGCGTTCACTTTGGCAGCGTGCGGTCCAAAGCGGACTTGGTGGTCCGAAAGCATGAGCTCGATGTTGTAAAGCGAGATTGATTCGTAGGCGAAAGGTGGCGACCTTGAGGTTCTCGGCTTGAGCGCGACGTTCGGAAGCCTGTGCAGAAATACCGGTGGGTGAATGAGTCAGCACGACAGCAGTTTGGACCTTGTTGCGGTGTTGCCCGCCGGGGCCAGATGCGCGTGTATGAGTGACCTGACACGCTTTTAACAGTTGATCAAGCGGAAGTGAAGATGGATGGGGTGGTAAAGTCATGTGTTGGGACGTATGTTATCATGACACGCTGCAGCAAGCGGGTGGTAGCGGCACCATGTACCGTTTGCTGGCTGACAGCACATGTGACACAATCAGAGAACAGTTTGAGTCAGCACAATATTACGGGTTCGTCTTTGTCAGAATCAGATCAACAATCAGAACAGAAAATGTCGGCAGCGGAAGGCCAGCTTGCGGCATTAGATACGTGGATGAATCATGCGCCGTGGCACCCGCGGATGGTGCCGTTTGTGGTGTATGTTGGCTTTCTGGTGATTATTTCTGCGGGTGTGAGTTATGTCGGATTGTGGACGTATCCGGTGCTGTACGTACTGCAATGTAGTTTGGTGCTTTGGCTTCTTGTGCGGTATCGCAAGCTTTTGTCAGAATTGAATTGGAAGTTTCACTGGAGTGCGGTGCCGAGCGGTTTGTTTCTGACGTTTGCTTGGATTGCTTTGGGCAAATGGATGTCGGGCTTGTCACAAGCGTTTAATTACAGTGAGGTTGAGCACGATTTTGACAAGATGGCAGCTTTGCAAGGTAGCGCGAATCAGGCGATGTACTGGTCGTCGATTAGCCTGCGATTGTTGGGAATGTCGATCGTAGTACCGATGTTTGAGGAGCTGTTTACGCGGTCACTTTGCCTGAGGGCGCTGCATAGCTGGAAAGCGACGTGGTTGGGAATCAAGCAGGTACTGCACGATTTGCCGGGGGTGGGGGATTGGTTCATGCACACGCAGGCGGGCAAGGCGGCTTCCGTTGCAGAGCCGGCGTTCACCAGTGAGTTTGAGCGGACGAAGCTCGGTGATGTCAGCGTATTTGCGATCGTAGCCTCGACGCTGGTTTTTATGGCGTCGCATGTTCCACGAGACTGGCCGGGTTGCATTGCGTGTGGGGTAATCTGGTGTCTCATGGTGAAATGGACCAACCGGGAGGGCAAGAAGCAGTACGGTCTCGGACCGGTGATCTGGTCGCACGGCATCACTAACGCGGCCCTGTGGGGGTATTGCATGTATGTCGGTAGCTGGGAATTTCTTTAAGACTGCTGTTGGGTAGGGTACAAATATAAGACGTGAATATAAGAGGGCAAGATGTTTAAGCAACTGCATCTTGGCGATGGCATGTGGATGTCAAAATAGGGGGTTATGTGTCGGTGTGGCTGATATTTTCGGACACTAGGGGGTGAAGCTGGGTTTCGGCGAACGGCAGGCTGAGTTACAATTCGGTTGTCATGGAGGACAAGCGAACACAAAAAGCGTTGGATGAGCTGGCCGATCTTTTTTTAACGGGCATCTCTTCAGAAGTTAACGATACATCGCAGGAGCAGGGCGAGGCTGGTCAAGGTATGGGGCCGGCCGCTGATGCTGCGCAGGGTGGGGAGTCTGGAGCGGACATGAAGGACGAGAAAGCGCAACAGCCGACAGATGTGAATGGTGGGGTAAGCAGTGTACCACAGCCGCGAGTAGGTGGAATGCAATTGGTTGAAAGCACTGACGGAAAGCGTGGCGGTTTGGTGAAGCTGCGCGCTAAGACTGGTGCGGGTGTGAGTGCAGATAGTGCTGGAAGTGGCAAGCCATTAGGGAGGGCAGCAGAACTGGTAGCCGGGAGTGCTCAAGCAACTCAATCTGCACCACCTCTGAAAATGAGTGTGAATACTGATGGGCATGTCAGTGATCAAGCTGATGAAGAAGTGACATCCATTCACTCGGAAGGTAGTGAAGCGCAGACCGTCTTGCCGAATATGGTGAAACTCTCACCTAAGGTGATGAAAGCAATCAGCCACAAAACGAATGCCGAAACAGAAACAGAATTAGAGCAAGAACTCAAGCGCGTTGAGAAAGAGATTGGTGCCGTAGTCCAAGAGCAGGACATGCTTTTGCGTGATGAGGTGGAAGGATTGATCGGTGAAACAGATCATGAAGAGATGTTTGTCGTCAATCAACCGCCAGCTGATCACGTGGATGATGGTGTTTATCGGGTGAGTGGTGAGATCCAAGATGATCAAAATGAAAATCGAGAAGAAGTAATTGCTACACAGCTCCGCGAGCATGAGGAGGATGACATGGTGGAAGTCAAGGTCAATCGTGCAGCATTTGTAGAAGCGGTTTATCTTGGAAATTTACCAGGTGTAAGTGGTCCGTGGCTGACACAGTACGCACAACTTGTTGCTCAGGAAGAAGGTCCGGTAGCAGTCCTTCACGTTGATGATGAGCAGATTGATCTTGAACTGGTGGAGCCAATTGATCCGAACCGTCGTGGGCCAGCAGAGCGTGTGGATCGTCGCATGCGCCCTCGTGGTAGTGATGATGCTAAGCTAACCGATGTGTTAGATGAATTGCTCTCTGGTGAATCACGTGTGCGAACGATCTTGGTGCATCTTGATGCGATAGTGGATACCGAAGCACATGTGCGTAGTCGTGTGTTTGATGATGTGACGGTTTGTTGTGGTTGTGACGACATGGCGGTCATGAGTGTAATCAGTTTGCTGCGCGCGAGTGCTGAAGATTTTGAGGACGCCTATGGCAAAAAGAACGTTGGTCTCATGATCATGGGGGCCGACGAATCCGCAAGCCGGTCCGCTGCTGCGAAGATCAGTGCTCAAGTCACAGGTGAACTCGGTTGTGATGTGCAGCTTGCCGGTTGGCAACAACAGATGGTTCCAGTTCACGTGACACAACTCGGCAGCTATGTTGGTACGGGTGAGATTTGGCCGGATTTGGTCGGCATGCTCGGTGGACTTGAATTGCCCGGCGAAATTGAAGCTGCGCAAGCCGCCGCTGCTGTGGTCGCTGTTGGTGATCAACCGGAATACGACCATCACTACGCAGAAGCAGGTCCAATCGAGCGTGAACTCATGGCTAAGCATAGTGAAACGTCTGATGCCGTTGCAGAAGTACCTGAAACACAATCGTCTTCAACAGAAGCAATTCTTACCGCCGAATCAGAATCAATCGAAGAATTACAAGAAACCAGTCGCGCTCGAATCAGGGAAGAAACCGTGCACGATGAAGCGGCAGGTCACGCGCTTGAACAACGTGTTCAGACACAAGCCGCCAAGGAAGTTGCTGCGCTTTCGGCAGCTAGGCAGGAAGTCGAAGATGCTCGCCGTCAAGCGATGGTGTCTAAGCGCGAGATAGATGAACTACGCGCGCTGCTTGCAGAAGAAACTGCACGTGTACAGGAACAGATCGAATCACGCATAGCTGGTGCGCGGATGGACACACCTGTCCACGAGTCGCAGCCTGATTCCAAGAAGAAGGTAGAGGCTACTGTTGCAGCTGGAACATCTACTCATGAAAGTCAATCGCGAGATTCAGCCAGCTATCTTCGTGAGATCGAAGCTCCAGTTGAAACACTCATGCTTTCCGAGATGGTGACCAAAATCGGTGGTTCACTCGAGGGTGGTATCCTGCTTGAAGCCTACTGCCCCAAACATCCTGAGATTGAAATCGTTGTCGATGAAAGTGGTGGTTTGCACCTGCTTGGGCAACATGATTCAGAGGATGTTGTTCGTGTGGCTGATGGCACGAAGCAGCAGCTACTCGACGAAGCAGCTCTGCAAGCGGTCGTGATGCAGCTTTTAGAAGCGCGCCAATGGGCCGAAGATCACACCGATCTCCTACAGATGACGCAACGCCAAATGCGAATCGATATGGATCGGCCTGTAGCAATGCATCTATTCACCGATCGCGCTGAGCTTGGCACAGAATTGATTGGCCGCTTTGAAGGCGGACTATATATACACCTGATGCAGGTTGTTGAAGTGAAAGGTGAGCAAGCGGTTTTCTGTACACCACTTGGCTAGGGGAAGTTGAGGATATTGCAATTGTGGAGGTCGCTCAGGAAAGTGTCGATGGGGTAGGGGTGTGGTATTTTATGAGGTGTGGATGATCGGGGCGGTCACAGAATAGGATCATAGATAAGTGGATGGGGGATGATGTGTGGTCGTGGGCTGTGGTTGGCTCGCGAGGGGGTCATGCGGTACTTGCGGGATTGGGTTGGTGATGAGTGAATTGATGGAATTATTGGTTGTTGTCGGCGCGATCACAGTGTTGATGGGCGCGTTTTATGGGATGCAGCTTCGTGCAAAAGAAAAACGTCGACTCATGCGCTGTCCGCAATGCGGTGAAACCGCGCGCGACGATCTCCTTAACAAAGGTAGTTGTGTTCGTTGTGGCTGCGTGCTTCGCTATCCGCCTTCTGAGAACTGATGCACGCTTCAAGTGGCTGGAGAGTAAATATCTCCCGAACCTGCCGAATTGGCAGGTTTTCCGCAATTGATGTGCGGCAAGTGGCGGATTTACAACTATTTAACACGATTTATGATAGCTCAAGCTGGCGCGCGGTTTGCAAGATATAGACTTGTGAAGCGCGTTTTTTCTGTGCGGATTAAATGAAGGTATGGGCCTAACTCGGGTCTGTTCAAACCGCCAGCCGATAAACAGGCAAGATCGATTGTAAGTTTGAGTGAAAACCATGAGCGTAAAGTACAAGGATTACTATGAGATTTTGGGTGTGAAGCGGGATACTAGCGCCGACGAGATTAAGCGCTCATACCGCAAGCTTGCTCAGAAATATCACCCGGATATGAACAAAGATGAGGGGGCGGAGGATCGCTTTAAGGAAGTCAATGAAGCTTATGAAGTGCTTGGTGATGCCGATAAACGTCGTCGATACGATGCGCTCGGTGCGAACTGGAAGGCCGGCCAAGACTTCCGCCCGCCGCCCGGGTTTGAAGGTTATGAGAATGTTCATTTTGGTGGTGGTGGATCTGGCTTTAGCGGCGGCGGCATCAACGACTTCTTCGAGATGCTTTTTGGTGCACGTGGCGGGCAACGCGGTGGTGGAGCGAGTGCTTTTGAAGACATGTTCCGGCAAGCTGGGGGCGGATTTGGTGGTGCTGGGGGTACGCATACCGCTTCCGGCGGAGCTGCTCGAAAAGGACAGGATGTCGAAACCGAACTGATGGTCACGCTCGAAGAAGTATTTCATGGTGGTAGCAGGCAAGTTAGTCTACAGATGCCCGGCGGTGAAACCAAAACCATTGAAGTGAAAATCCCCAAGGGTATCACTGACGGTAAAACTATCCGACTTAAAGGGCAAGGCAGCCCATCTCCCATGGGCGGCCCAGCCGGCGATCTGCGGCTTAAACTCCGCATTATGGCGCACAAAACTTTCGGCATCGCCGGCCACGATCTGCATCAATGCTTGAACCTCCGACCAGATGAAGCTGCGCTCGGTGGTAAGTTTGATGTGAAGGTGGTGGATGGCGAAGTGACGTTAAATGTTCCAGCCGGTGCTCAAAGTGGGCAGAAGATGCGCCTTAAAGGTAAGGGTCTCCCAACAGGAAAAGAAGACGCCCGCGGCGACATGCTTGTAGAACTGCATCTTGTGGTTCCACGTGAATTAACAGAACAACAGAAGCAGGCGTTTGAAAATCTTAGTGAAGCATTAAAAGATTTTGACCCTCGCAAGCCATCATAAGTGCGTGGCGATGTAACGATAACAGTTTGAATATGAAAGATAAATATATTGATAAAAATGGGGCATGTGGTTTGGCTCATGGAAAGGAAGGTTGATCGATGGACATCAATAAGCTGACACAGAAAAGTCAGGAAGCATTGCAAGCAGCGCAGACTGAGGCAAGTCGGCATGGTCACGTCGAGACAGATGTCATTCATTTGCTCGCAGCACTGGTGAAACAAGAGGACGGTTTGATTCCGCGTCTTTTTGAACGGTTAGGTGTTGACCCGGGCGCATTGGAAAACGAGATTGAATCCGTGATTAGCCGCCGAGCGCGCGTCAGTGGCCCCGGTGCAGAGCCAGGCAAGGTTTTTGTTTCGCAGCGCCTTACGCAATTACTCGACGAAGCAGAGCAGGAAGCCAAGCGGCTTAAAGACGAATATGTTTCAACGGAACATCTGATTCTTGCCATGCTGCACGACAAGAACAGCGAAGAAGCAAAGCTACTTGAGAAACACAATGTAAACCGGGATGTATTCTTAGCTGCATTAACACAAGTGAGAGGCAATCAACGCGTCACCAGTGCTTCGCCTGAAGGAACATATGAAGCACTTGAACGTTATGGCCGCGATCTTGTCGCCGCCGCTAAGGAAGGCAAGATGGACCCCGTGATCGGGCGTGATGATGAAATTCGCCGCACGATCCGTATCCTTTCCCGCAAAACAAAAAACAACCCTGTATTGATCGGCGAACCGGGTGTTGGTAAGACTGCCATTGTCGAAGGTTTAGCGCAACGTATTGTGCGCGGTGATGTCCCCGAAGGCCTCAAAGATAAATCAATCTTCTCGTTGGACCTTGGCGCATTGGTCGCTGGCGCGAAGTATCGCGGCGAGTTTGAAGAACGATTAAAAGCAGTTCTGAATGAGATCAAAGAAGCCGCCGGCCAGATTCTTCTGTTTATTGATGAACTGCACACCATTGTCGGTGCAGGTAAAACTGATGGTGCTATGGATGCAGGTAATCTGCTTAAGCCTATGCTCGCACGCGGTGAGCTTCACTGCATCGGCGCGACAACCTTGAACGAGTATCGTCAGTACATCGAAAAAGATGCTGCGCTTGAGCGCCGTTTTCAGCCCGTCTTGGTCGAGCAACCAACCGTGCAGGACACGATCTCGATCCTGCGCGGCTTGCGTGAGCGTTTCGAAGTACACCACGGCGTGCGTATCTTGGATAACGCGCTAGTAAGTGCTGCAACACTCAGCAATCGCTATATTACCGATCGATTTTTACCTGATAAAGCCATCGATCTGGTCGATGAAGCATGCGCGATGATCCGCACGGAAATCGATTCGATGCCCGCGGAGCTGGATGCAATTACACGTCGTGTGATGCAGCTTGAGATCGAAGAAGCTGCTTTGAAGAAAGAAAAAGATGCCGCATCTAAGCAGCGTTTAGACATACTTCGCAAGGAGTTAGCTGAGTCTAAACATGAAGCGGAAACATTGAGAGCACAATGGGAAGCAGAGAAAGGTAGCGCAGATAAATTAAAAGATCTGCGTGAGCAGATTGATCATGTGAAGATTCAGATTCAGCAAGCCGAGCAAGCGTATGATCTGAACAAAGCTGCCGAGTTGAAGTACGGGCAGCTTCCCGAGCTCGAAAAATCACTATCCGAGTTGGAAAAGCATGAAGATACTGTCGGCGATCAATCGTCAGATAACACATCGTTGGTACGGGAGGAAGTTACTGAGGAGGAAATTGCCGATATTGTCAGCAAATGGACCGGCGTACCCGTCACGCGCCTTGTTGAAGGTGAACGTCAAAAACTGCTTCACCTCGATGATGAATTGCACAAACGCGTAATTGGGCAGGACGAGGCAGTTCAACTTGTAGCTGATGCGGTCATCCGCGCCCGCGCCGGGATTAAAGATCCTAAGCGTCCGATCGGATCGTTCATTTTCCTTGGCCCGACTGGCGTTGGGAAAACAGAACTCGCTCGCGCCCTTGCTGAATCGCTCTTTGATAGTGAAGAAAACATCGTTCGTATTGATATGAGCGAGTATATGGAGAAGTTCGCGGTTTCAAGATTGATTGGTGCGCCTCCCGGCTATGTCGGCTATGAAGAGGGCGGGCAATTAACTGAGGCGGTTCGCCGCAAACCTTACAGTGTGATTCTGTTCGATGAAATCGAAAAGGCACATCCAGAAGTTTTCAATGTGCTGCTTCAGATTTTGGATGATGGCCGTGTGACTGATTCGCAAGGCAGAACCGTTAACTTCAAGAATTGCGTCATCATCATGACCAGCAATATTGGTGCGAACTATTTGTTAGATGATGCGGGTTCCGGTAGCGGCGAGATCGGTGATCATGCGCGCAACAGTGTTATGGCAGAATTACGCGGGCATTTCCGTCCGGAATTCTTAAACCGTGTTGATGATGTGGTGTTATTCAAGCCACTCACGCTTACGGAAATTGAAAGCATTGTTGAATTATTGGTCAAGGATATCCGTGATCGTCTTGCCGAACGTAATATTGTTCTTGAGTTAACTGATGGTGCAAAGAAGTATGTTGCTGCGATGGGGTTTGATCCTGTTTATGGTGCTCGGCCACTTAAACGTTATCTTCAACGTGAAGTGGAAACTAAGCTTGGACGCGCACTCATTGGCGGTGAAGTAAACGATGGTCAAACCATTATGATTGATGGCGATGAAGATGATGGGTTAAGTGTTAAAATTCAGCGTTAGTATTAAGTTAGTCAAAAATGATTGGAATACTAAAAGAGAGGTTGCCGTTTCGCAGCCTCTCTTTTGTGTTGAACTTCTGAGTGTGATTGAACGATTCATTGTGTTTATTCAAATGGGTTTATGTCTTATGAAGGTTGAGGTGATGAAAAATTAATCACGAACAGTTTTTATGATCGTTACAGCACCGATGATTCCAGTATATCTCCCGGTGTTCTAGATGGAGATCATCACTTCTGCAATGGTGAATCTCAATATCCCACATTTAGCGGCAGCGCAAACGAACTTTTTGTGGATGGTCATGCTACCTCTAAAGCATGGATTAACGTTGCACAGATTAATAGCTGGTCAAATTTGGCGAACAACATTGAGCAATTGCCCAGTGGAATCTGATCTTCGTCTAAGACGTCTATGATTTGGAGGCTATTCCCGCTGTGCCCCTAAAATTGTGGTTACCTCAAATAGCGAGGCAACCAATGCGGAATGCAAACGTATTCCTAACAAAGAGTAGTTTTAGCTGATTACTCATACATTTATCACGAAGAACCCAACTCGGGCATCTAGTCCGGGCTTTTTTTAACCATTTAATGATGATATGATGATTTTTGTAATGTTCTTGTCATTTTTACCGTCTATGTTGTGTCTGCACATATCGCAGTGAGGGTTAGCGATGTTCAACAAATGTTCTTTCAGTTCCGGCGACCAATCAGCAAGAGCCGCCTTTACCCTAATTGAACTACTTGTAGTCATTTCGATCATTGCACTCTTAATTAGTATCTTACTGCCCGCGCTTGGTGCTGCTCGAGAATCGGCTCAAACGCTTAAGTGCAAAAGTAATCAACGACAACTTGCGACTGCCATGTGGGGTTACGTCACAGACTTCGATGGTCACTTTCCGCAGCCAGCATCTGATAGCCATCTTACTGCTGCCCGCGGGCTGTCTGATTCTGTGAACGCAATTTGGTTCAATGCACTGGATTACTACTTAGATCTACAGAAGAAAAGCTATACAAGTGCATCTAACCGCAACAATGAATCATTTAAACAGGACCCAATTTGGGAGCAGTTTGATGAGGCGGATCAGGAGGATATGCGCACTTATAAAATGAACGAGGAGTTTGGTCATATCACTACAGGTGGCTCAGGCACATGGCAATTTTATCGTGATACAGATATGAAGCAGCCATCAGGTACAGTCTTACTTTTTGATGGACGTGCATTTGATACACCTTCTGTAACGACTGGAAATATTGATTCAGGTGGTTCCGCACGCTTCTCCGGTTACGAAATTTACGTTGGTCTTCGTCACAAAGAGGGTGCAAATGTTGTGTTTGCTGATGCGCATGTTGAGCATGTCAAACAAGAGGTCAGGCAAATGGGCAGTGGTTACCAAGGTTGGTGGGCCGGCGAAACAGCTAGTGGTTCAAAGCAAGGGCCGCAGGAATTGATTTGGCGATTCCGAAGTAAAACATGGTAAGAATGGGATCACGATATACAACACAAAAAACCCGCCTCAATCGAAGCGGGTTTTTTTAATGTCTGTATTTACTTTATGTACTTAAGCCGTGGGGGCTGTTGTGTGTTCATATAGTGCGACATTGTTCAATTCACCAAACGGATTCGTTTCAACGATCTCATTGTATGAATCTTGTTTCCATTCGCCATCAAGCACTAAACGGTAGCGATAGCGTCCGGGCGGAACCTTTACAACCGCTTGCCAGATTCCAAGATTTTCATCCCGGCTAAGTGGCGTCTTCGACGGATTCCAATCATTAAAATCTGCTGCAATGGCTACATTGCCTGCAATTTCGCCCGGTTGCACAAACAATAACCCGCGTGAAGTCGATCGCACACCATAAATCTTGGCCAGCTTCGATTTTAATTTTGCTTGGTCGTCGCCATTCGTTGCGGCGGCCGGTGTGGGTTCCGGTTCAGGGATCGGCGCCATGCGCTCACTAAACCCTTCAGCCTCAACATCAACATCCGTCGCGAGTTTGCCTGCAATCGCCGCTGTGCGGGCCGACAGCGCTTTGGCTCGTTCAACCAGTTCAGCCGCGCGGCTCAGTGCCGGATTGCGCGGCCCCGGTGTTGTAATCGGATCTGGGATGACCTCCCCTGTTTCACTCATCATGACCTCCGTGCGAGGCTTCGGCGGGTTCTCCAACAACCATGCTGCCAACCGCTCAAAATCCTGCATCCCACGCGAAGCGGCATCGTATTCCGTAATCGGCTGCCCAAACGAGGCCGCCTCTTTCAATTTACTATTGAAGTTAATCACCACCGGCAAAAGCTGATCACTAAACTGCTTTTTCAGCTCCGACAAGATCTCTCGTGCGAGTTTTGTCCGCACGTCATACATCGTTGCCAAAACCTTGAATCGAACCTGATGTCCCGCCCGCCGCGCAAGCATCTGTATCGTCTGCTCCTGCTTCACCGAACCTTGCATCGCAAAGTAACCGGTCTCGACGGGAATCAGAACCTCATCTGCTGCACGTAGCGCATTAAAAGTCAAAAGCCCGATTGAGGGTGGGCAGTCAATGATGCAATATTCATATGTATCCTGAACCGTCGAAAGCACCTGAGCCAAGCGGCGATCCCGATCCGGAGCTGTGGCCAACTGTTGTTCGATCCCTGCAAGCGCCATTGTTGACGGCGCAAGATCAAAGTTCCGCGCGATCTGCCAAACTATATCCGCAAACGAAATCGTTCCATCTAATCCAGCTCGCAAAACGTCCGGCACCGCGCGATCAATCTGCGCATCCGGCACTGCCAGCCCCAGCGCGCAATGCGACTGCGGATCCATATCCAACAGTAAAGTCCGACGACCTTTCGCTGCAAGTGTTGCTGCTAGATTGATCGAACAGGTGGTCTTACCACACCCGCCCTTTTGATTGATGATTGCAATCGTACGCACAACTCAGCCCTTTCGTCCCTGAAAACGACTGGCTGGCTCAGGCTTACATCTCCACCCCATTCAAGCCTGGACCCTGCTGCCTATACATCCTGGCAACGGCTTGACCGTCATCAGACGCATTCAAAGAGCAACACAAAACATGACTGGAACATCCAGTCTCCTCCTCAGTTATCGGGACAGGGCCGAATAATTCCTTAAAACTTAGCCTGAAAAAGCAGAACCACCCCGTCCAGCTTCCCTAACTTCACGCTTATGTTCGCCTGAACAATGTTCACTGGCTTGCCGCATGATCCCAATCGCCCGTGGGTTACAATGTGGTGCATGAACCATGCCCATCTGCGATCATGTTCCGCGCATCCGCCGACCTTTATTCTCGCCAGCAAATCACCTCGCCGAGCGCAGATGCTCCGTGAGCTGGGTCTCCATTTTGAGCAGGCCGAGCCACCCTTTGATGATCCGCCTCAGCCCGAGATGCTGGATCATGAATCACCCGGCGCGCTAGCTGCGCATCTTGCCGAGAAGAAAGCATGTTCGCTTGCCGCCACGATCAGCAAGAATAGCACCATCCTTGCTGCCGACACCATCTGCGTCGACTTCCAAAACAATCTCATTGGCACACCCACCACCGAATCTGAAGCTCGCGAGATGATCCACACTTTTTCGAATTGCGATCATCAAGTTGTTACTGGTGTGTGCCTCATACAAACAAACACTGGTGCTCCATCAACCATCGTCAATCAATTCGCCGACACCGCGACCGTAACGTTGGGTCATCTCACTGATATGCAGATTCAAGACTATCTCCATCTCAACACTTGGCCCGGCAAGGCAGGGGGATACAACCTCACCGAGCGTCTCGAAGTCGGTTGGCCGATCACGGTTGAAGGCGATTCGACTACCGTGGTTGGCTTACCCATGATCAAACTCAAAACGGTTCTCACCAAACTTGGTTTCCTCCCGACATAGTTCTCCCGACCTCCGCCCATCGCACTTACTCGGTACAATAACTCCATGGATGAGCAGCGGATCAAGCGCATCATGTCCGGCGAGGACCAAGACCTTCCTGCAACCAGCTTGCGCGCAATCACCCGCTTGGTCGAACCCATCTATCATTTTGCCACCGCGCTCCGCAACAAAAGTTTCGATCTCGGCTGTCAAAAAGCAACCTCGCTCGGCAGGCCCACCATCTCCATTGGCAATATTACCACCGGCGGCACCGGCAAAACGCCCATCGTCACCGCCTTGTCTAAGCGACTGTTAGACCTTGGCCATAAACCCGCCATCCTCCTTCGTGGTTACAATGCCACCGAAGAAGGCTCCGACGAAGCACAAGCCTACGTTGCCGCACTTGGCAATCGCATTCCTGTCATGCCCAACCCGTCTCGCATTGCCGGTGCCAAGCAGGTTCTGACCGAGCATCCGCAAACCACCGTTTTCTTACTTGACGACGGTTTCCAACACCGCGCCGCTGCACGAAACCTCGACATCGTCCTCATCGACGCGACCAATCCCTTCGGCTATGAGCACATTCTTCCGCGTGGCTTACTCCGTGAGCCACTAACCTCACTCTCCCGTGCCAATGCCATCATCATCACGCGCGCTGATCAGGTTTCCACTGCACAGCTTGAGTCTATTGATCAACGTATTATTAGTATCACTGGCTCAGCTTCTATTGCACAAGCTGCACACCGTTGGACTCATCTGCTTGATCAAGACAATCACCCCCATAACATCAGTTCCCTCACTAACAAGCGCATCGTTGCAGCCGTTGGCATCGGGAATCCAGACGCTTTCAAACAAACGCTGCTTGAATGGCATCCAAATCTTATCACCTTCCATGCTCTGCCAGATCATCACCATTTCACCACGGATGAACTTGCGGCATATTTCACAAATCATAATCCCATCGACGCGCTCGTTGTGACTGAAAAAGATTGGGTCAAGATTAAACCGTTTTTAGTCGATCCTCGACTGCAAGCAAAAACCATCTTGCGGCCTGTGCTTGATGTTCAGTTTCTAAAAGGGGAAGAACAACTCATGCAGCTCATCACCAAGACTCTTTCGATATGAAGCTTTACCAACATCATGATCACTTGATATGCACATAAAAAAACCGGACCAGGATCAGTTAAGACCAACAGGTCCGGTTCGGAGCAAATAGAATACAAACATTATAAGCAACAGTTGTTCTTTGCACTATATCAAAATCAATTTCTTGTAGAAAAAACAACCATGAATAAATCACGGCGGTGTTCTCATGAGCATGCCAATTAATGAATCGGATTGTTTTTCATTTCATCTGTGACAAGCTGAATGTCTATATCACAAACAATCCCTGTTTCATGGTAGGCAATCTCAAGCCGGCCTTGTAATTCATACTCAATCAGGCCCTTCATCAGTTTAGTGCCAAACCCTTTACGCTCCGGTACTTTAACTGTTGGGCCGTCTTTCTCTTCCCAATGAATGTGCAATTGCTTGTTGCTGAGCATATGCCAGCTAACTTTAACATATCCATGTGTATTCGATAAACTCCCATGTTTTGTAGCGTTTACCATCAGTTCATTGAGTGTCATGCAGAGCGGCGAACACGTGCGGCTTGGTAGTACAATCGGTTTGCCATCAAAATGCACACGTGTGTTTTCATCCTTGCAATAAGCATCAAATACAAGTTGCATGAGCGCCATCAGATCAATTCCCTCCCACCGCGATGCCGCAAGTGCTTCATGCGTTCGTGCCATCGCTCGTACCCGACTCACAAACGACTCACGGAATTCATCAAGGTTGCTTGAACGATGGATCGTGTGATCGGCGAGGGCAAGTACTTCCGCAAGATTGTTTTTCACACGGTGGTCTAATTCTTGCATCATGGTTTGTTGCCGTAATTCACCTTTCTTACGCTCAGTGATATCAAGAATCATGGCAATTGCATGGCTTAAGCTCCCATCTCTCCGTCGTACGGCACGTACTGCTGTGATCGCATACAGTGTACTGCCATCCAGTTTGATATATCGTTTGTCGACCATGAAGCCATCCTGCTTCTTAGTCATCAGATTTTGAAATTGTTCGATACTTCCTTGCAGATCATCCGGATGTGTGATTGTGACCCATGTGGTGTTTTTTAAAGATTCAGGATCATAGCCCAGCATTTCACACAGCCGATCATTGACCTCACAAAAGCGACCCTGTTCATCTGTTAACGCCATTCCCACAATACCTAATTCAAAGTACCGTCGAAAATGTTCTTCACTCTCACGTAATGCTGCTTCGGTACGCTTGTGTTGCTCAAGCTCACGATATAATGCATAGGTACGTTTGGTAACTTTTCTTTGTAGCACACGGTTCCAGATCAAAATAAACGTAACCGTGATGATTAGCAGGCCAATCACGATTGCAAAACCAAACAATAGCTTCGGCCAAAGAATCAAATTTGGATCTTTAAGCTTGATCCATTTTCTTTCTACCGCTTTTCGTTCAGCAGGTGTGATTGTGGCCAACCCTTTATCAAGCACACCGTTTAAGATTGGCCAATCCCGCCGCGATCCAATCCGAATCTGATATGACCACGGTGTCTGCCCTACAATTTGAAGATTCGTTAACGCTAAGTGATCAATCAAATAGCTCGCCGAAGCGATATCTGTCACGAACACATCAAATTTTGCAAAGGCAACCCCCTCCAACCCCGCCTTATCATCGATCACACCCGTTACATTGTAGTGTGGGTACTGTGCAGTAAGCTTATCATAGAGTGCGCTGTTATCGACTGCCGCAATCTTCAACCCATCAAGTTTGGTTAGTTTCAAATCACTTGGTGATTGATTCGTGCCGATGATGATTGTTTTGACATCAAAATAAGGGTCCGTGAACAATAAGTACCGGGACCTTGCCGCATTCTGTGCGATGGTCGTAATGACATCGACTTCTTGCCGTTCCGCGGCCTTCAGCAGATCCGCCCACGTGTCGTAATAAATATGAACAAATTTCAATCCTGTGCGCTGGCCAATGAGTTCCATATACTCACGTGCCATGCCAACCTCTTGGCCATGCGCATTGAAGTATAAAAACGGCGGCCAATCCGGCGCACAACCTACACGTACAACCGGATGGTCCTTAATCCATTTCGCTTCTTCTAATGTCAAGCCGACGCCGATTTCAATTTTTGAGGAAGAATAATCTTGGGCGCAAACCTGCGTTTCACCAAAGAACATCAAGCTGCACATCAGAACACAACTGACATGCAATACCTGCCACAAATGAAAACGAAAACAATTAAGACAATTCACACGCCATAACCCAATTTAACTAGGCCATTATTAGAAACATCGGAATATGATCTACATCGGCAATCGTGAACCTAAATAACACCGCCAGAGGTGTAACAATCTACTTTTAAACAGCCAAATCATATATGTGAGATCACGAACCATCATATGTCGGTTTATATGACGCGTCATGTATTTCAATAATTGCCCTATTATCTGACCTTCATTTTCCCAAGCTCAATTTTGTTTGAAGATTGATCACAACTCATTTTGTAACCAAACAGGAATTGGATGGATGGCATAGTGAGCAATCCGGTACCTGCTTCCTTCCCCAGTTTTGCCCCACCCCCCCTCCACCTGCTATAAATACAGGTCTGCGCCGGCCACTCAGCCCCGCAACATGCGATGACGTATCGCATTAGAAATACCCGGACATCAACCAAACAGATGTCGCTGTAAGATCGTGGAGAATTTTCGCATGACACTCAATCTCGCTATCGTCGGCGGTGACGGCACCGGACCCGAAGTCGTCGCTGAAGGACTCAAAGTCCTCGAAGCCGTTGCTAAAGATATGAACTTCACCGTCGGAACTAAAGAATTTCCCTTCGGTGCAAAGCACTTCCTGTCCACCGGCAATGTTCTCACTGATGACGATATCGAGCAACTCAAATCCTACGACGCTATCTACCTCGGTGCCGTCGGCCATCCCGACGTCAAGCCTGGCATCCTTGAAAAAGGTCTCCTCCTCAAGATGCGCTTCGATCTCGATCAATACATCAACCTCCGACCCGTCAAACTCTACGAAGGTATCGAGACCCCCCTTGCAGGCAAGACCACCAAAGACATTGACTTCGTCTGTGTCCGCGAAAATACCGAAGACCTTTATTGTGGAAACGGTGGCCTCACCCGCAAAGGCACACCCAACGAAATCTCAACCCAGGAAATGATTGCCACACGCTTTGGTGCAGAACGCTGCGTTCGTTATGCCTTCGATCTTGCCCGTGCTCGCAAAGCTGCTGGCTACCCCGGTCGACTCACCCTCGTACACAAAACAAACGTCCTCACATACTGCGGCGACACCTGGCACCGCGCCTTCACCGAAGTCGGCGAAGCTGACTACCCAGAAATCGAACGTGATTACCACCACGTCGATGCATGTTGTATGTATATGGTCACTCGCCCAGAACTCTACGACGTTATTGTCGTCCCCAATATGTTCGGCGACATCATCACTGACCTTGGTGCCGCTATTGCAGGCGGCATGGGCATTGCCTCATCAGGCAACCTCAACCCCGACAAATCAAACAACAACCCCTCCATGTTCGAACCCATCCACGGTTCCTCCCCCGACATCGCAGGCCAGAATAAAGCCAACCCGCTCGCTGCCATCGATTCGCTCGCCGTCCTTCTCCAAGAAACCGGCCGTAAGAAAGACGAAGACGTTCTTATTAAAGCAGGCGATCGCGTCGCAAAAGCTGTTCAATCAATCACACACAAATTCACCGGCAAACGCCTTGATCGCTCCGGATTCTCAACCACCGAAATCGGCCAGATGGTCCTCGACGCACTCTAATTAGCGATCACATATAACAACCAAACATAAAACCCGACGTACCTACGCCGGGTTTTTTCATACACAAGGCCTTCAAGTTTAATCTAGTTTTTCCAAGACCACGGGTTCTTACCCGTAGGGTACGATCATGATTATTTCATGGTTAGATCACAATACCAGAACCCAATGTCAACCGCGCAGTTTGATCCGCACGGGCAATCATCGTCCGGATTCTCTGGCCGCTCGTATGTGCGATAAACCTTCTCGCCCGGAATAATCTTCATTGCTTGCTTCATGTGTGGTCCATCATACACAAACGAATGATATTCCCCGTTTTCGCCACAAGGATCTACATTCTCCGGCAGTTCAACAAAGAAATCACGATTCATTTCTTTCCCGACCCAATCTTCACCGAGCTTATCTGCAGTTACGCAACTCGTGATCCCTTTAAATCCATCATGTACAAACTGCTCCGTCAGCGTTTTAGTGTCTTGTTTCCAAAGTGGAAATAACCCTTTAAACCCAGCGCTTTCCAGTTTCTCTTCGCGGTATTTTTTTAAATCTTCAAGAAAGATATCACCAAAAATCGATACTGTGACTCCGTCCGCCTTCAGCTTTGCCATGGCCTTTGCCATTTCATTTTCATAACTCGTCATCGACGGTTTATCATCTAGCATTACTTTCATCAGTGGTAATCCAATTGTATTTGCCTGTTCCTCCAGCAAAGTTTCTCGTACACCATGCATGCTGATACGGCCAAATGTTTTATTCACTGTGGTCAATAACGCCACGACTTCAACCTCATCTTTCTGAAGCACATCATATAATGCTAGTGAGCTATCTTTTCCTCCGCTCCAATTCATCACTGCTTTCGGTTTCACGATCACCACTCCTGTTTACAAATTTGTTCTGCAAACATCATACGTGACCCATCTTTATCCTGCATGGTTTAAGATCATTAGAAACTGACTTCAACACGCAACGTGCCCACCAACGCGCTACGACCCGCCTCGCCCCCCGGATTCACGATCCATTGTAGGTCCGGTTTGATATTAACACTTGCTAAGGCTTGGTATGCATAAAACACTTCTGTTGCGATTTCTCTATCTCTTATAAATGTGCCCTCACTACTCAAGTGTGCCCAGCTATACATGATGCCGCAACGATCATCCGGCCTACCTGCCAGTAAACCCTTATAAACAAGACCCATACCAAGATGATGGTCGACTTCGCTTACGACCCTGTCAGCGTAGCCGTATTGCGCAAACATGCTTAACCCTTCGTCGTTTGCAGGATCTTCAAGGTAGAGCGTTTGGTCAAAGACAAGGTACATGCCGTCTGTGCCTTGAATTTTTCCGCTCCCGTTGACTTTTTCAAGCTCACCTGTAAATCGCCACGCACCCACACCCAATCTGCCCGGAAGATCATTTCGACCCACTACCCAGTTCACACCGCTTTCCGCAATCAAAAAAAGATCCGAAGTGTGATTGATCAATCGGCTCGGCCCACGCAAACCTGTACGAATACCGATTGCGTTTGATCCATCAAAAATACCAATAGAAGCATAGAAAGGATTGTCATCGGTTGCGTGCATGAAGATCGCGCCTCCGAAGGCTGATTCCGGGTACGTGGGTAAGCCAAAGATGGTTGGGCTAAAGCCCGGCGAGGAATGAATAAAATCACCGCCGTGATCAACAAAAGCAAAATCACCATTAACATCCATCTTGCCAACCTTGAACGAAAAACGATCGCCAAGCATTTGCTGGTACCAAAGTTCCGCTATTTGGGTACGGTTCTCGTCGAGGTCAATATTGGAAAATCCTTGTACATCGCCAATTAGCGTATCGCTGCCGTCGTCACCATTGATCGAGTAAGCATCGACGAACACTGTTGCGCCGTTCAGGCCGACCAGCGGTTCAAGTTCGAACGTGAGATTAAGATCAAAAAGCGATCGTAGGGCATGACCACGCGTGCTTTTGCCCCCTTGAAAATTGATCGAGTAATCTGCGGTTAGCGTGCTTTCGACAGAAATGCCACGTGTTTCAAGTTGTGTACGTGTGCCCCACCAATCACCTGTAAAGCTAGCTTCGTCGGCTTGCACCGTACTTATACAGCTAAGTAACACTAGCCCACGAATACTCATCGTCATCATCTTCATCAAAGTCATCCTTATCTAAATCAGCCATTTGAGTCTTGAAAACGTAAGATATTTGATATTTCAACAAATGTACTTTGAATTGTCAAAATTGAGCAGTGTGTATTTCATCTTCCCGTGCTATTCGGTGTAAGAATTAGGGCTTGAGGTTATTGGGGCGCATGAAAAAGGACGCCATCGGCGTCCTAAATTGGTGTAATACGATGGGTGATCTATTCTTCTTCAGCTGTCCCTTTCGCGACGTCATCAACAGGGATCGGCTCGACGTTCAAGCCTGAGCGCTTGGGCGGTTGAGATTCATCGCCTACCTTGCCGAGTACGCTAGGAAGATCGATGCCTGCTTGATGTGCGAGTTCATGCATGGGTGGCAAGGCGCCGATCAGGCCGCGTAGGAAGTTGCCTGTCGATCCCGTTGGTGTGCCATCATTTGTACCTGCACCGCCGGCGTTGCCGCTGTCCCAAACCGTGATCTTGTCGATCTTGAGATTCTGGATTGCTTTAACTTGTTCTGCCACAAGCTCAGGCAGCTTCTCGATGATGAGCAATGATGGTGCAAGATCTTTGCGCTCGCCACAAACTTCGATAAGCTTGTTGTAGCCATCTGCTTTGGCGGTTAAGACCTTTTGTAAACCTTCCGCTTCGGCTTGATACTTGAGTAAGATTGCATCCGCCTCACCTTTGGCAATTCTTCTACGGCGTTCGGCCTCTGCCTCGGCGTCAATCTCGATGCGCTTGCGTTCGATCATCTGTTGCGCGAGTTCTTCTTTTTCAAGTCGAGCGAGTTCTTGCTCTTTTTCTGCCATCAAAACATCGCGGGCTGCCTCCGCTGCCGCAACTTCACCACGTCGTTTCGCTTCAGCCTGACGTTCAGCCAGTGTCGCCTGATAATCTGCAATTGAAGCTTTACTCTTGTTTTCGCCTTCCACAGCGCCGGCTTCTAAATCAGCTACTTGGCGGCGTTGTTCCGCTTCGGCAGCTTTCTTACCCTGAACCGCTTTGGCGTTCTGCTCGGCAACCGCAATATCTTTCGCGCGATTGGCTTCGGCCTCGCCAGCAATCCCTTGCGCCTCAAGCGACGCGATCTTGATTCGCTGGTCTCGGTCTGCTTGCTTTTGGCCCATGTTCGATTGCGCCACTTGCTCAGCCACAAGCACCTGTCGTTCACGGTTCGCACTAGCTTCACCGATCGCACCGGACTTGTCAGCTTCGGCAACTTCAACACGTGCTTGGTTAATTGCTTCAGAGGCAGCACGTTTACCAATTGCGTCGATATACCCCGATTCATCAGTAATGTCGCGGATGTTCACGTTGATGACTTCAAGGCCGATCTTGTTCAGCTCGAAGTTCACGTTTTTGTTGACAAGGTCAAGGAACTTCTCACGGTCTTGGTTGATCTCTTCAATCGCGAGGGTGGCAATGACCAGACGCATCTGGCCAAGGATGATATCTCTTGCTTGTGTGGCAATATCAATCTCAGAAAGTCCAAGCAAACGCTCCGCAGCATTATTCATGATGTCCGCTTGTGTGGAGATGCCAATCGTAAAAGTTGACGGCACGTTCACACGGATGTTCTTTTTAGACAGCGCACTGGTGAGATCAATCTCAATGGTCAGCGGTTCAAGGCTGAGGTAGGCGTAGTCTTGGAAGAGTGGGAGAACAAATTTACCGCCGCCGTGAAGGCAGGTTGAGGTGCGTTCACCGCCGACACTGCCGTAGATGACCAAGACGCGGTTTGAGGGGCATCGCCGGTAGCGCGTGGTCATGTAAGCAGCGCAGAAGAGGATAACTAGCGCGACGGCAGCAATGGCGGCCATGAGCGGCCAACTGGTCTCGGCCAGCATCGGCATCAAAGCTGAGCCAAGTGTAATGGGGACGTTCATGAATTTCTCCTTGTTTGATATATGGCGCGTTTGGATCGCGCTCCCGGTTAATTTATTTAGTAAAAATCATTTTGAACAGGCAGTCATATGAAACCGCATGTGTTTAAGGCGAGGGGATGAGGGAGTTATGCAGGAGGAGCGTCTTGCGCCTCAGTTGTAGTCGTGGATGGTTGAGTTTCGGTGGATTCGATCCACATCACCTCATCATCGCCGACTTCGGTGATGCGGACGTTGGAGAAGGCGCTGAGCTCTGCGCCTTTGGTCATGGCGGTGAAGATTTTGCGCCGTCCTGAGACGGTGACTTCGACTTGCCCTTGGCCAGACGCGTTGGCGGGGACGGTGAGGTAGACCCGGCCAGTGCGCCCGATGCCGGTTTTGACATCGTAGACATTGGTGCCTTCGAATCTGCGGATATACATCATGGCGAAGGCGGAACCGAACATCATAATGCTGCCGAATGCGAGCGCGATAAAGAGTGAAATGGTGGGATTGAGTTCCCACGTGATGCGGCCTGCAAGACCCATCCAGCCAAAGCCCATAGCGAAAGCGAGGAGTGAGAGCAGGGAGAAAAGGTTGAAGGCGGCACCGGTTTCCATGCCGTCGGTAGCATCGGCGATGTCCGCGGAGGTTAAGTCGATGTCTCCGCCATCATCGCCAACAAAGAGCATTAGCAGCAGTCGCAGGACAAACAGTGTTGTGGCAAAACCACCAATGGCGAAATAGACCATTGCATCGACGCCGGTGTCGGTGATGAGTTGCCATTTGATCAAGTCTAAAACCATTTGCCACATGAAGCTGCTCCGGATTTTGTCTGAAGTAACAAGTTGAAAGTATCTCTCCCGGTCAATGCCGTCAAGACACGCAATACTATTTTTACCAACTCGGCGCAATCAGCCTCTGATTTATGCAGAGTTGCATTTTTATCCCGCTTGGGCGCATAAAAAACTGTCGATCACAAGATCGACAGTCGCGTTCCATGAAAGAACGGTTGGCTATGTTTTTGAGGATTTACGTGCTTAAGTATCAATATCCCAGAGTGTTTCTTCCTTGCTGCCAGCCGGCTGTGATGCGTAATGTACCCAGTGGTCGGTCAGTGCATCAGGGGTGTAGGGGCTGTCATTAAAGTTTTGTGGTACGCCGTTGTTGCCTTTGACGTTTGCAGGTGTCACAACAGCACTGGCGTGGCCATCGGCCCATGCAACATTCACACTGCCATTCACGTGACGGCCATGCGCTTCGTGCCGGTGTGTTGCAGGTGCATTCCATGAGTCGCGGACCAAGCAACGACCGTAATCGTCACCAAGCATCGCTTGGCCGGGGTTGTAGGAGTCGGTGAAGACAATGGTTTTGGTTGGGTTGTTGATGTCAGCAATACGAGGTGTCACAGGGGAAACGCCGTCTGCCGCCCATCCACCGCCGCCAGTGCTATAGCCAAATTTACGCCACATCGCACCGATATGCATGTAGTTAATGCCGTATTGAACGTTCAGCCAACGCGGATCAAGATCGATGGTGGCTACTGGGCCAGTGGCTGGATCAGTTTTCCCAATCTCAAGGAAATCCGGATTAATGGGGTCAAAGCTTGGGCAGTCGAAAAACTCAGGCGATGAGAGAATACCATGTTTTGCAAGGATACCTGGCCAGAAGCGCGCATCCGGATTAGAGATACCCCATGGGCTGGACATGGGTGTAAAGTGGCTCTTGTAATCAATAATGTAGACCTGCTGTGCGATGCCAATCTGTCTGATATTGCTCAGGCAGTTCAGATCGCGTGCAGTACTTCTTGCAGCACCGAGTGCTGGCAACAAGATACCGATCAATAATGCAATGATCGAAATGACCACTAGTAATTCAATGAGTGTAAACGCTTTGTTTTTGACATAATAGAAGTGATGCAGGCTCATATGATGTTCTCCAACTAATTAAATGAGTCCGTAGAATAAGAAGCATCAATGCGCTTTCGCATAGCCACAGACAGCGCATGATTAATCGTGAATTAACAACATCCAGAACAAGACAAGATGCCCGACGGAAGTGAAAGATGGATGTGTTTTCAAAAATGCAAAGATGAGATGTTCTAATATGAACCGCTCACCAAACCTCATTAAAAAATATATCTCAGCGTAAATTGATATCAATCTTTTTCTGTTTAAATTGGTACGACTTCCATAATATTGCCAAGAACAATTTCTGACCTAAATTTTTCTTGCGAGCAAAACGACTTGAATGTCATGTTATACTTTTAAGTCAATTTAAGCTTTTGTAATATATCTCCACGACAAAAAGCCCGCCGTTTGGCGGGCTTTGCGTTTGCGTGTTTGTTCGAATCTTCAGCGCGGCTTAGCGAATGCTTCAGCGACGTAGATTCGGTTGGATCTGCATATGCCGGTTTGCTGATGGAAGTGCAAGCCGTGTGTAGCAGATTTGCCTGGGATGCTTAGCTAAAGGTTAGCGGCCTCGCATGCCAGAGTTCCGGGGTTTAGTAGATGTCCCAGAAGCTTTCTTCGCCAGCGAGCCTAGTCTGAAGGTACCAGTCAGACAGTGTGTCTGGTGTGTAGGCTGAGTCTTCGAGCACCATCGGCACGCCGTACTGAATGGGGTCGTAGGTAGTTTTGACAGCAGTCACGTGGCCATCAGCATAGGAGGTGTTGACCGCGGAGCTGTGACGGGCGTGTGCTTCATAGATGCCGCTGGGAGGTGTGTTCCAAGAATCGCGGATGATGTAGATACCGGATTCATTGGCAGAGTTTAGAAACTGCCAGTTGGGCCCGTAGGAGTCGGCGAAGATCACGGTGCTGGTCGGTTTGCGGATGTCGGACATCTTCGGCGTGATGGGCTCCGCATCGACGGTGTACCACTTGCCGCCGCCGAAGATCTTGGAGGCGTTACGAATCTGCGAGCCGATGTGCAGATAGTTGTAGCCGTATTGCACGTAGAACCAGTTGCCATCCTTGGGGTTATCGACGTCAACGGTGAGGTGGAGTGTGCGCTCTGGATCGTATGATGGGCAGTCATAGAACTTGGGGTCCGAGAGGATGCCGGACTTGTTCAGGAGGCCTGGCCAGTAGGCGCGGTCTGCGTCGACGGCGTTGGGTAGGCCCGGCCAGTCGGTTTGGAGCATGACGGCATGATCTTTGTATTCGGTGGCGTAGATAAGCCACGCGGTGGTGAGTTGCTTCTGATTGCTGAGGCAGTTGGCTGCCTGTGCGGTCTTGCGAGCCGCGCCGAGTGCCGGCAGCAAGATGCCGACCAGTAACGCAATGATCGAAATGACCACAAGAAGCTCGATTAAGGTGAATGCTCTTTTCATGGATGTGCCCTCACGTTTCCGTAAGAAATATGTGAATAAGTCTGTGAGATGAGTTGATGAATGCCGCGATCTAGCCCGGACCTCTTCGCAAGATTCTGCAACTGCAACCACGTTTTCGGTACGATGCCCCCGAAAACATAGCGATCAACCAATACTAGTATAATACCTTACTAAACTAAGTAAATACCATTCTCGGTTAAATTATATAATTATTTTGTGAAAGAAGAATAAGATGTGGTGTTCTATGTTAGTGATCTGGTTCTACTGCAGTTTTGATTATGATTAGAGGCTCTGAATTCAGAGCAATTATGCATGAAAAAAGCATCAATCATTATGATTGATGCTTTGTATGTTTTTGAGGATTTACGTGCTTAAGTATCAATATCCCAGAGTGTTTCTTCCTTGCTGCCAGCCGGCTGTGATGCGTAATGTACCCAGTGGTCGGTCAGTGCATCAGGGGTGTAGGGGCTGTCATTAAAGTTTTGTGGTACGCCGTTGTTGCCTTTGACGTTTGCAGGTGTCACAACAGCACTGGCGTGGCCATCGGCCCATGCAACATTCACACTGCCATTCACGTGACGGCCATGCGCTTCGTGCCGGTGTGTTGCAGGTGCATTCCATGAGTCGCGGACCAAGCAACGACCGTAATCGTCACCAAGCATCGCTTGGCCGGGGTTGTAGGAGTCGGTGAAGACAATGGTTTTGGTTGGGTTGTTGATGTCAGCAATACGAGGTGTCACAGGGGAAACGCCGTCTGCCGCCCATCCACCGCCGCCAGTGCTATAGCCAAATTTACGCCACATCGCACCGATATGCATGTAGTTAATGCCGTATTGAACGTTCAGCCAACGCGGATCAAGATCGATGGTGGCTACTGGGCCAGTGGCTGGATCAGTTTTCCCAATCTCAAGGAAATCCGGATTAATGGGGTCAAAGCTTGGGCAGTCGAAAAACTCAGGCGATGAGAGAATACCATGTTTTGCAAGGATACCTGGCCAGAAGCGCGCATCCGGATTAGAGATACCCCATGGGCTGGACATGGGTGTAAAGTGGCTCTTGTAATCAATAATGTAGACCTGCTGTGCGATGCCAATCTGTCTGATATTGCTCAGGCAGTTCAGATCGCGTGCAGTACTTCTTGCAGCACCGAGTGCTGGCAACAAGATACCGATCAATAATGCAATGATCGAAATGACCACTAGTAATTCAATGAGTGTAAACGCTCGCTTCATGGGTATGCCCTCACAAAAAGCAATAACAGTTAAATTGAAACACAGAACCAATCGTCAGACATGTGGAGTGGGCAGAAATGCTGGTTAGGCCCAAATCGATCTCGCAAATCAAATTCCACGCTCAGATATGATTCTCTCTCGCGCTTTTGTTGCGACTCAGCAACACGACAATTGTATTATATAAGTAATAGGCGGCAGGTCGCAACATTTAAATAAAAGATATTCTAAAACCTAAGTGTTTTCCCTCTGTTATCTTCATTTTAGGGTCTTGGCGGGGGTTTTATTTATATAACTATGTGATTTGTATGTTGGTAGCTCTCAGGATACTGCTGGTCGCACGTATCTGCGACCTTTCCAGATATTCCCACCAAACTGATTGTGCCAAATACTGGCGGACAAAATAATAAGATAGATCCCGCACCCAATCGGCATGGTCAGTGCATACCAACCGTTTAGTGTTACCATCTTTCGAATGGCATTCATCATGCGTGTTTGAAATAGCCAGGCACCGCTTGCTAAAATCGATCCGCACCATGCCCACCACGATCCTAGATTCATACTCAGCAGCATCAAACTGATGATGACATAAACCGGCACAAGCACCGTTCCAAATATCGTCAAACCAAACAGGCCAATCGCACGTAAGTAGCTGTACTTCAATCCGGCAAAGGCGTTCTTAGTTAGCCCCTCCCACATGTCCCACCACCCTTCGTACATACGGCACCAAAGTAATCCGCCGCTCATTGCAATCTGTACCTTCGCACCTGCTGTCTTTAAGGTAATACCCAAACGTATATCGTCTAATACTTCGCCTTTCACAGCATTGTGTCCACCAATACGGTCGTACCATTCTCGCTTGACCAAGATAAATGCGCCGGTCGTTAAAGTGTCCGGATGTTTTGGGTCCATTGCCTTATCGAATGGATAAAAGACGCCGAGTGCTAACATCAATTGCAATTGCACGATGGCTTCGCTGGTGCTACCGAATTTAAGTGTTGGAAAAAGTGCGACTACATCTGCATCGTTTCTCATCATATGTTCGACCGCACCTTGTAAGCATTGGTTTTTCCAATGGATATCTGCATCGGTAAAACAGATCAATTCAGCAGATTCTATTCCGCGCTTAGATGCTTCAGTTTCGACCTCTTTTAATTTCTCGTACCCCCTTGCGAGTGCCCAGCATTTGCCAACCCATCCCCTTGGCAAATCCCCCTGATTCCGCAGTATCGTTAGGTTCTTATGCTCCTCAATCAGTTCCGCGCAAACTGTTTCTGTATGATCGTCGGAATCATCATCAATGAATACCACTCGCAGTTGGCCATCATATTTTTGCTCGCATAGCGCCGGCATTGTTTTGCCAATATGATTACCTTCGTTTCGACCCGGTGATAATACTGCGACTCCTGGAAGTTTCATTCCACCCGGAAGTCTCCCCAGTTTCTTGTGTTCGTTGTTTTTTGTTTGTGTTATACATTGTGCTGTTTCTTTATTTACAAGAACATCAGACGTAATAGGGCAGGAGGAGGAGGTATTTAACCATTCACCGACCTTATCAGGGTCAAGCCGATGTTTCAGGTTACTACGGTATGTTCTTGAAAAATTGAAATATGTCCACAGGCCGCACACCCCTGCCATTGCTACCACGTACACATAGATCATCCAGTTCATACTTGTGCTCCTGCAGCCATCCATTGACCAAACAAAATGCAATCAAGGTATATTTGATATCAACTCTGCGCTAAGATCGCGCATGGATTGTTCATCTATCTGCTCATCATTTCTGAATATGCCCATTTGGTGTAATAAAAAACCCGCGCTCAGCGCGAGTTTCTTGCTTCTCTTCACGTAGTCACACCATGCGATTTTTTTGCGGTTATCCAGGCTCATATTGCCATAGTGGTTTAAGTACCATATAGATATTCATGCAAGTAATGGATCGTACGTTTATGTCCAGACAAGTCCCATGCATTTAAGTCACCGATCGAGATCAGTCCTTGCAGTTTGCCTTCATCATCAACCACCGGCAAGTGTCGTACGCGTCGGCTCATACAAATTCCTCTTGCTTCTTCAAGATCAGTTTTACCCTTGGTGCAGATTACTTCATCCGTCATCACATGACCTACCTTTACCACGCCCGGATCAATCCCTTTGGCCACAACACGCCTCAGCACATCTCGCTCGGAAAAAATGCCTAATACGACGTGATGCTCATCCGTAATAACTAGCGCACCAACTTTTTGTTCATTCATCATTTTGGCCGCATCTAAAACCGTCGCTTCACGGTCCACCACCCAAACGCGATCACCCTTATCCGCCAAAATTTGATTCACTGTTGCCATCGTAAATCTCCTATGTGTTACGCAGCGATGATCTCATTTGATATTGTCTCTGTCCCAAAAACAAAACAGTCTCGCTGCAACTCGCTAAATAAATCATAGGCCCGTATTTAGATATGAATCAGCCTGAAAATACAGCCTAAACGTATAACATGACATTCATCAATCTATCACAGACCAAACGGTTGATACAGCTTTTTTTGGCTTCGTGTGCAACCCCACTTAGACGCACGGCAAAGCTGAACATCGCACCAATCCCTCTCCATTAACCGGCAAAGCCCTACAGATATTCCCCATATTCGATCTTAATCATCTTCGCAAGTCGTTAGAGCCTGTCAGCAGTTATTGTATATTTCTTATATATGCAACCATGCACCCTGTGGCAGTTCGGGAGTGATGCTTCAGCATCGTCTAATCATTGATTAGACATGAGTTTTACAGAGGCAATGTGAAAATCTTCAAGTAAAGAAAGGTTATTGATTATCAGGTGTTCATCGTATCCCACGCATGCACACATCAATCTCAGCGTGTATTACCCCACAGAAACATCATTCACCTAAACTAAAATAATTTGCCTTGCCCCTCGCCCGGGCGCTGTTGACTTTTCACATCCTCCGCCTCTGCGATCAAGTCATCCAGATCTTTGAACTGCATGTAGACACTCGCAAATCGTAGGTACGCCACCGCGTCGATCCCCTTGAGTCGATCTGCCATAATCCGCCCGATCTCAATCCCCGCCACTTCGCGCTCGCCTCGGCCAAGCAATTCTTCTTCGACCTCTTCCACGGTTTTTGTCAGCACCTCTGTCGGCACCGGCCGCTTGTAACACGCCCTCTGTAAACCCGTCAGTAGTTTGCTCCGGTCAAACGGCACGCGACTGTTATCTTTCTTTATCACTGTTAGTCGTGTTGTTTCCTCGATTCGCTCGCGGCTACTAAACCGTTTGCCGCAACTCTTACATTCTCGCCGACGGCGCACCACTTTCCCACCTTCGCTCTCACGGGAATCGATCACTTTATCATCATTATCATGGCAGTACGGGCATCGCATGTCCTTAGCTTACAAACACCTGCGCTCACGGTCCACACTCTTCCTACCTTAACTTTCCCCCAATCTCCCAGCTTCACAGTAAGCCTTTGCGCCCCATCCTAGACCAACTGCCCTGCACCCACTAACCTACCTTCATGCGAATCATTATCCTCGGCGACATCGTTGGCACTCCCGGCCGTCAGGCTGTTACACAAGCGATACCAGTCCTGCGTGAACAATATACCCCTGATCTGATTATCGCCAATGCTGAGAACGCCTCCAACGGCACCGGTCTCACCCCTGACCATTACAAAAAGCTATCGAATGCTGGTGTCGATGCTTTTACCCTAGGCGACCACGTCTACAAAAAAAACCATATCGTCGGCGTTCTCCAAAACCAACCCAACATCATCCGGCCTGCAAACATTTCCGACAAAGCCATCGGTCCACGGTACATGAAGCTAACTCATGGCCCGGAAGATCAAAAACTCTCAGCAAACATTTATGTGTTCACAGTATTAGGCCGCCTTTTCATGGGGATGCCTTCTTCCGATCCTTTCGTTTGTTGTGATGAACTTATCCAAGACATTAAAAGACACGATCCGGGGGCCATCATCATCACCGAAGTTCACGCTGAAGCCACTTCCGAAAAAGTTGCCCTCGGCTGGTACCTCAACCAACGCGTCGCCTGTGTCTTTGGCACACACACACACATCCCCACCGCCGACGCGCGCATCCTCCCCCCAACACTCTCCGACGGCTCCATTGCCGACCAACCTTCTCCCCGTGGCACAGCCTACATCACCGACCTCGGCATGTGTGGCCCAACAGGTTCCGTCCTCGGCCGCCGTGTCGATCGTGTTCTCTCACACATGACCACGCAGATGCCCGCCCCTTTCGACGTCGCCGCCGTCTCCCCCGTCACCGCTGGCATCATCCTCGACATCGACCCCTCCACCCAGCTCGCCACCTCTATCCAGCGCTTAGACCTCCCCGCCGACACCACCAAACCCCCTTTCACCGCAAGTTGATGCGCCAAAATAACACAAGCACCACTTCATCAGATTCATTTTGTTTAACCCGCACTTGTCACCAAACAACCAGATATGTTTGAGCAAGCAAAGAAAATTGATCGCAATGAGTTTGGTGCATTCGACAGCATCTCTGTAAAACGAATGGATCATTACATCCGGATGTTTTGCTTCGAATGCGACATGCGAAAAGGCAAAAGAACACAGCTATACTGCATGGCAACAGCCTGTATCCTCTCTTTCATCTGTGACTTCTACATCAACTTCTCAAGCGACCTCATCAGCATAACGCAAAACAAGTACTACTACATTACTTTCGCAGTCACTCCACTTCTGTGCTATATCGGCCATCATTTTTGGTTCATAAAAACCCATAAAAAGGCTTGGCTGATCAACCTCTACCAACAAAGACCAATCGCATATACAAAATGTGTGAACTGTGACTACAACTTGTCAAACATCAATAAAACGTCATGCCCAGAGTGCGGCTGGAAGCTACCCGTTAATGAATACACAGAACTGAATGAGAATCTTGAAGACAAGGAGATGGATTATCTGGAAAACAAATACAATCAATACGCTGAATTTGAATTTTGCCTTGTAATTTCGATCACGATGATCTACGTCCTCTATTGGCTTGGATTTCCAACTCTCGGCAAGCTTCTGACAGATAATTTGCAAGCACTACATAACGTCGCCTTCCCCATATTATTGATGCTTGTATTAAGTTTTTTGATTTTGGATTTAATCATCGCGAGGATCTTCAGCAACCGTTGGCTCACTCACAAATCCAAAATCTGGCAAGCGCACACCAGCCAATCATGACCAACCCAAACCCATTAGCCGCATCACCTCACAATACACCAATTACCACCTTTCCTTCCCAGCTTCATTCCCCCCACCATCACAACCTTTTCACATCCCACCATCTCATTGCGCTATGCCTCGCCTTGTCATAAACAGAAACCACATCCCAATATTGGGACTATCACATTTGCTTTGGTCTTTCATAATTTGTGCTATTCTGTAATGTCACGCCTGTGTGATTTTATCTAAAACACAATATTAAGGAGAGGATGATGACAACACGCCTGTGCTCATCCAAGCGGTTGCACGCAATTATTACGATTTCAACCCTGCTCGCCACATTGGCTTTCGCCGCAACCACTTACGCAAAAACCAAAATCCTCCCCAACGACCCCGGCGAAGACCACCTGTTCGGCAGCGCTGTCGGCATCCATGGCAACCACGCCATCGTCGGTTCATGGGGCGATGATCATCGCGGCACGCTTTCTGGCTCTGCCTATCTCTTCGACGCTACCACCGGCATGCAAACATACAAACTCATTGCTGACGACGCCGCTATGGGCGACCGTTTCGGTGAAAGTGTTGGTGTCTCTGGTAACCACGCCATCGTCGGTGCATTTCATAACGATGAGAACGGTTTGGGATCAGGTGCCGCATACATCTTCAACGCAACCACCGGCCAACAAATACACAAGCTCGCCGCAGATGACGCCGCTGCAGATGATTATCTCGGTAGCGCCGTCGGCATCTCCGGCAACCTCGCCGTCGTCGGCGCTTATGGCGATGACGACTTCGGCAGCTTCTCAGGCTCCGCATACGTCTTCAACGCCACAACCGGACAGCAGGTCTCAAAACTCAACGCACTCGACGCCGATGAAGGGGATTACTTCGGTCGATCTGTCGGCATCTCCGGTGGAATCGCTATCGTTGGCGCAATAGAAAATGATGATCACGGCACACGTTCGGGTTCTGCTTACCTCTTTAACGCTACCACCGGCGAGCAATTCCACAAACTTACCGCAGACGACGCAGCAGAAGATGATCGCTTCGGACACGCCGTCGCAATCTCCGGTAACACCGCCATCGTCGGCGCTCAAGGCAACGATGATGATGGCTCTTTCTCCGGTTCTGCCTATCTCTTTGATGTCACCACCGGCGAGCAACTCTTTAAACTCACCGCAGATGATGCGGCATCAGGTGATGGCTTCGGCATCTCCGTCGCCATCTCAGGCGATATCGCTATCGTTGGCGCATGGCATGATGATGACCATGGGCAAGACTCGGGCTCTGCATACTTCTTCGATATCACAACTGGGGAGCAAATCACAAAAATCACGGCATCAGATGCTGCCGAAGCGGATTTCTTCGGCGCTGCGGTGGCCATTGCAGGTAACAACTCCATCATCGGTGCCTTTGGCAACGACGACTTTGCTTCACGCGCCGGCTCCGCTTACCTCTACGAAATCCCCGAACCCGCCTCACTCACCCTCCTCTCACTACTCGCTCCCGCATTCCTCCGCCGCAGACATTAACCTTGTGTTTTCAAACATCCATCACGACAAATCGGCGCTGTACGCATCTTTGCATGTGTGCAGTTTTTTGATGCCACGCACTTGTATCTAACACGCCCAATATTTCGAACTCATCCTAGTTTTGCCATAATATCCCCATGGATTCTCCCGATGAGGATCATGTCATACTGTTTGAAAGAACGCCGAGGATCGAGCCGCATCCCTGGCGCATTTCTTTCATCTCTATCACGTAGAATCCGTTTGGCCGATGCGCATTTTTCCCATTGTCGCCTGAAGATGACGATTCCTCTGAGTAAACATGACTTGTTTTGTGATGTAAAACGATTTGGACTCACTTTGGAAGCCGGTCCGATCCCTATAACCGGTAAACCACGACCTATTCGGACGTGAAGCCGCTCATGCCGGTTGCTCGACGAACCGATTCTTTATCAGTGAACACGCCTGAAAAAAGCAATCTTCCCCCAAACAAATCTGATCGACCTTTAGACGACATCTATGAAGTGCCGTTTGAAGAAGACCTCTCCGTAGCTGGTCGTAAAGCACCGCCACGATGGGATGGCGCGACTTTGCGCAACAAAACATCGTTGCTTGTATTGGTTTCCACGACCGCCGGCATCTCCGTTGGTATTGCCGAAGCAAAGCTCGGTTTTCAAACCTGGCCACTCTTCATTGGTCTTGCGGTGATCACTGCCGTGCTTATCATCTTCGGGCGATCATGGGTTGTTTCGCCTGTCGATCGTTTGATCAATAGTCTTTATGAGGTCTATGCCAATCCTTCCCCGACTTCTGTGAAAGATTTGCCTACAGAGCGGAAAGATGAAGTTGGTCGTATCGCTAAAATCGCCCATCGCATTGCTGCCAAGGGTATTCGTGATCATCATCAATCCGTTCAGCTTCGTCGCACCCTTTCAACTCGTATCGAATCTGCGACCAAACGTGCTTGCAATAAGCTTGAGAACCTTGCACAGCGTGATCCACTTACCGATCTTGCAAATCGTCGCTGTTTGGATGAACAGCTTCCAATCATGACCGCTGCTGCGCTTGCGACCAAAACCGATCTTGTTGCGCTCATGATTGACATGGATAACTTTAAGCACATTAACGATCAGCTTGGGCATGACACTGGCGACACCCTTCTCACGCTTCTTTCTTCCATCATTCGCGGTTCGATCCGTCATGATGATCTTCCTATTCGTCTCGGTGGCGATGAGTTTCTCCTGCTTATGCCTGGTTGTCCGCTTCATCGTGCTGAGCAATTCGCCGATCACGCACGTACACTTTTCTTACAGCAAACGCGCATCACATTACCTGCCGGTGCACCTCAACCTAATCTCTCCATTGGTATCGCTTCACTTTTTACCGACAATTGCGAAACCGGCTCCAACCTTGTGAAGCTCGCAGACACGCGTCTTTATGAAGCTAAGGATGCTGGCAAAGGCTGCACTAAATCGACCAGTCAGGATACAACGCAGTCTATTGAATCTAATCAACGGATAGAGGATGCATCTGTAGATATTGACCCTGAATCACATCAAGCGGCGTAACACTTCGTAGGTTTTGTCATATCGATATGACGACATCAATAAGTAATCGCCACAATTATGCATGTCTGCAAGTTTATTTTCTCTTGTTGATCTGCAATCAGTTTTGTGTTTCCGGTTGCGGGAGTTTTTGACGAATCATCTAAGAAGGATGCTTGTTGTCGGCATGTGTCAGATGATGTAGCAGTGCACCCCGTTTGGCATCGGCGATTCACATACACATAAAACCGGTGCAGAAAGTGCTGTCGCATGACTGGAGTGTGACAATAACCTGTCAAATAGCCCGAATGGGAGGTGTAGTTGTAAACTGCCTAAATTCACATACGATCTTAGTTATGCAGTAAATAAATTTGTTTCAGTCTGCTGATACGTACCCCATGGTTTTGGACGTGACTCCATTGTGCGAATTGGTTAGTATAGTTCTAGTCTTAGGTCATTTCTTGCCAAGCATTTCTGCAAGTACGAACCATACAGTCACAACGAGATTCGCTAAACCTTGGAGAAGACAGATGCGATCAACTCTCGCGATGGCCGCTGTTGCGGCAATTTCCGTAATGGCAACAAATTCCATCTTTGCGCTCGATAGTGCCTTCAACGGCCTCAGCCGCTGGTCCATCACTGCCACAGATGGCTTCATCGGCTCCAGTTCTACGCACGGTATCCCCGTGACACTTACTTGGTCCATCGTCCCTGATCTTACAGCAACCGATAGCTCTTCTTCCTCCGGCGCTCACCCCAGCCCCCACCACAGCACGCTTATCTCTGTCCTTGATGCGCAGTTCGATCCCACAAGCACCGGTGGCGCTGACCTCACCCAACGCAATTGGTTTGGCCTTTTCGATAATGCCTACAAACGCTGGGGTGAAGTTTCCGGCCTCACCTTCGTCTATGAACCTAATGACGATGGTGTCAAACACGGGGCAGGTGGCAGTCTTGGCGCTATCGGTACTCGCGGCGACATCCGTGTCGCTGGTGCTTCCATTGATGGTCATTCTGGCTCAAACACACTTGCTTACAATTACTTCCCCATTAACGGTGATATGCTCCTTGATATTGATAACGCTTCGGGGTGGGAACTTTTCGATATAAACAGTCCTATCAATTCATCCACCAACAACCCGCGTCTGATCAATATCCTCGAGCACGAAATCGGGCACGGCATCGGTATCCCGCACGTTATCTCAAACAACTCCCGCCAACTCATGGAACCCTTCATCAACACCAGTTTCTACGGCCCGCAAATGGATGACATCCTTATGGTCCAGCGCCTCTATGGTGATGCTTATGAAGCAGCAGGCGGCAACGACAGCACCGCCAATGCGCAAGATCTCGGCACACTTACCGATGGCACCTCATGGTCTATCGGCAACGATGCCGATCGCACCGCATCACAGCTGGTCACTGCGCAGCAATCCGACTTCGTTTCCATCGACGATAACTCCGACATTGATGTCTATAAATTCCAAGTCGCTACTGATTCAGAAGTCGATATTCTTCTCGATCCCCTTGGCATCACCTACAACCAGGGCCCGCAAGGTGGATCCGAAACCTCACTCAATATGCGAACGCTCAGTAACCTTAATTTTGAACTCCTGAACGCACTCGGCTCTGTTATCGAAACCGTCAGCGCAAACGGAGCGGGTATCGCCGAATCACTGATCAATTACAACCTCTCCGCTGGCGATTACTTCCTCCGCGTCACCGGCACTGCCGACGATACGCAGTTCTACGGCCTCTCCATCGATGTTACTGCCATCCCCGAACCCACCGCACTGGCATTGCTCTCCCTCTCATCACTTATATTGTTACATCAACGTCGTATTGCATAGTGAGCTTTTAATCGCGGTAAAGGTCATCCTGATACAAACAAAGTTCCTAACAACCTCGTTTCGGCGAGGTTGTTTTTGCATTAGACGTACGGGAAAAACGATTGAATTTTATGTCACAATAGTCGCTTAAATTTTAAGCTTTATTGGAAATCATTTAAGGGAAATGGTGGACGACGATAGGAAGCACACCTAGTATTTTGCGTGATCCAAATCGGCATGTATGTGCCAGATCCCAAGAATGAATGATTGGGAATGACAGGCATTTGGATCACAACACAGGAAAACACAAGCATAGATCTGGTGAGTAAGCCAAGATCGTATGTTGGGAAATTTTGGCGTCTCCTTGTTTGATTGGTGTTGGTGTCACAGGCATAGAAGGACTAGCACCAAATCCCTCCTGACCAGCATTGCAGTTCTCCGCAGTGCTGGTTTTTTTTACGCGCTATAATCTGCATTTCTATCGCCGATTGATTTTGAAAGACTGCATGTAAATCTCAATATGCTATACAGATAAGTGTGGGTAATCTGTGGATAATTGAAAAAGTCAATTACGCAAATCTACTTCTTTGTGAGATGCTCAGAAAGATCATATGAGATGTTCAGCTAATCAACTTGCACATAAACTGAGTTATTATTCGGATTCAATAAAAATGTGTAGACGTTTCGAGATTATAAAGATTGATTACACGTGGAATTATATCAGGGCAGAGAGAGTTCTTATTCAAGCGGGGGATAATACGTACAAACGTGGCAAATAACATTAGGTATATTGCGACATCACCTTGGCAACGTAAGCTGTGTAACGGCATTGTCTTGGGAACAAAGAGCGTTGCTTTTTTGTTGAAAATTCGTCTGATGGGTTGATTTTTACCAAACAATACCTATCATTGGTTTCGGTGTTAGGGGAATTCCCCATCATCAAGCTAGCGACCGTGAATGCACTAGGCGTTCTTGCTAGTACATAAATTTGATCCCCCCCCTCGAGTCCTCGGCTTCGGCTGAGGGCTCGTTTTTTTATTGTTGTAATGAAGGTAGGAAGGAAAATGTGTTTACTTGCGAGCATCAAGTGATTGCACGGTCATTCCATATTTGGTTCAGCGGTAAGATTGGCCTTTCCGTATGAAACCGCGTGTGGTGTTGTGTCATGGTCATGCAATATTGCTGGTTCTTGTGATTTAAAGATTCGATGATTTATTAAACCGCTTGTTTTATTGTTGCATGACATCACAAATGTATAAACGTGCGTATTGACCATCAGAAGCTTACTGATGAGGACGAGTAATCTACCTACGTAACCCATCAAGTTGTACTAATCGTTAGAAAAGTTATTAGCCACACCAGACTCATTTTGCGTCAATAACAAATGATTGTCGTGGGCCGTCTCATGGATTGTCCCATTCAAAATGACGAAGGTAGGAACGGAGGCTCATGTCGTAGCATTGCTCAAGACGATGGGCTGGCAATTACTCGTTCTGTTGATCTGTATTACTTTTGTTTATGTATTCTCAGTTCATGAGAGGGGTTTCGATGGCAGGCAAATGGTTATCTGTTGATCAGGCAGCGAAGGCCCTTGGTGTGAGTGCAAGCACCATCCGCAGACGCATATCAAGCAACATGATTGAATGGCAAGAAGGTGAACGCGGTCGGCGCGAGGTTTATGTTTGCTTTGATGATGAAGCAGGTGAGCATGTAGCGGGCTTGAGTCCCAATCCACAGCTTGCCGAAGCTCATATTGAAGATGTACTTGAAACCGAGGAAGCAATCGAGCTTCCGGTGGATCGAGAAGCACTTGCAAAGCAGGCATCTGGGGCGGGCAAGATGAAAGCACGGAAGAGCCAGAACAAAACGATTGAGAAGCCAGCAGCACAAGTGCCAGTCGGACAAGGTGAGATGGGTGAATACGCGCCACTTCCGGGTGAAGCTGTTGGAACTGGGCATGACGATGATGGCGAGTGGTGGGAGCCGAGTGAAGAGAACGAAGAAAAACGTTGGCCGATGAAGCAACAGGGTTTTATGCGTCCGGGCAAATTGCTTAGCGAAGAGGATGATTGTTCGGATACATCACCAGAAGCGCAGACACGTCGGTTCCAAAAGTTGGCTGGTGCGAGTGTGCTTTTAGCACAGCGTCAGACTGATGAAGCAAATGAAAAATTGGCTATCGTACATAATCAGTTATACCGCATGCGTCAGATGACTTACACCTCATGGGCAGCAGCAGTCTTGATCGCTGCAGTGAGTTTGTTCTCGGTTGCGTTTATGGGCGGCGAGAAAGTTCCGACAGCATCGGCACAAAGCACTGGTGCGGTAGGTGTGAACAGCCCGATGAGTGGCTGGGAGATGCAACAGCTAGATGAAGAAGCTACTGGAGATTTTGAAGCTTATTCAACACATGAAAGCAGTGGTCAAGAGAAACGGTTGCGTCATGAGAATTTGAAGTTGCGCGAGCAGTTAGTAGAACAGTCTCGTCAGCTCAAAGCGATTCAAATTCAGCAAGAGAAGGCGCGGCGCGCTTTAGAAGCGGCGTTGGGTGTTGAGGCACCAGCTGCATCAAAGAATGTTGAACAAAGTAAAGCAAATCCACAAGCAAACAAGAAGTCGCAAGCGACCTACCGCGCAGGAATGCGGGTGGATGATATTGAACAGATGCTTGCGATGCAGGACCCGGATTTTTAGATCATGACCTAGCCATAAGATTGAGAAATAAAATGTCACGGCACACGAAAGTGTGTCGTTTTTATTTTGAGTAGGTGGTTGTTCATTGGATTAAGATGGTGTTGGGAGGATAAAAGTGAGTGTATGTTGCGAATCAGTGTAGAGCTTGGCTTCTTCGACGGTATCAACAAAGATGATGTTATGTGCGGTGTAAGGGTGGCCGGCGGTTTGTTCGATGGCTTGGTGAGGTGTATTGATACAGCGGCTGTGAAATTCTGCATCATGAGCTGCGCGTTCGCGCACCTTATTGATTGTGTCCATAAATTCGGTGTAGGTCCAGTCCCAATCAGGATTGAAGATCATGCGGCCTTCCTTTCGTGCTATGGGATTATAGACGCAAGGGTGTGGCCAAGAGATATAAGTTATATGTAGCGAGTCAGATTAGGGGACGAGGCATATACCGCCGGTGAGTTGGAGAGCTTTGGGTGTGTATTGATGGAATTCGATGCGGTTGCCATCGGGGTCTGTGGTCCATGCTTGATAGGCGTGGTCAGCGCCGAGTATTTTGGGTGTGACTTCAATGTGATGTGATTGGAGGAGTGCGATGATAGCGTCCATGTCGGTGACTTCGAGTGACATGTGAGTAATGCGGCCTAGCGGGATGTTGTCCTGTGATTGGAAAACTTCGATGAAAGTGTTATTGCCAAGACTGATGTAGAAACCAGATGGTTTGTCGTTTTCTATGAATGTGAATTGAATGGGTAGGCCGAGAACAGTGTGATAAAAATGTTTAGTTTGCTCAAGGTCAGTAACATGGATACATAGATGTGCGAGTTGTTTGATCATGATAGATAGCTTTCGGGTTATGGTTGTTGAAGCTATATTGTAGTGGCGTATGTGGTGTGGTAAATGAAAAGTGGTAAACCGCAGAGGACAGAGGGTTGTTTATAAATGCGCCTTCAAGCGGCGGGTGGGGCCTTGGGTTTGAGATGCTGAACGTTTTGCTATGTCGTTAAGGGTTTGCCCGTTTTTGCGTGTTCGGAGGAGATAGAGATTGTTATTGTCCGTATATTATTAGGCAAGAAATGCTCGGAAGGCGGGGAGCCTTTCTTCCGCTGTGTTGTAGTAAAAAATGGTGCATCTATATCAAAGAAGTTTGCGCATTGATGTATGCTATTGCGTATGTTGCGTAATGGTGAGAGCAGGTTGTTTCATTACTTTCTGAAGAGGGAGACTTGTATGATTAGTCGCGTGTGTTGTTGTGTTGTTACGGCAGGTTTAGGTGTTGTGTTGTCAGGTTCGGCGATGGCTGCGACGACGCTTTCATCTTATGCAGAGAAGTCGGTTGATGCACTTAGTGAGACGTATGTGGATCACTTCTTCCCAAGAGCGATCAATGATGGTGAAGTGTACGTTGATGGCTTAGTTTATTTTGAATTGAACTCTGGTATTTCAACTAGCGACTTTAATCAAGCGACGTTTATCTTTACAGCTTATAACGCGATTGATTTCGGCGGGGTAGAAACTGATGGGCCGAGTGCCTCGTTATTGAGTGCTGGTTCGGGGCGTGATATTAATCTGTCGCTTGCGGCATATGTAAAGCCGTTTTATACGCCGAGTGCATCTGATGCGAAGTTAGCTTACACCGTCGAAGCCGGTGCATCGGTGTCATCTGTGCTAGATGGTTTGGGTAGTCCACTCCAAGAAGTACAAGAGGTTGAGTATGATGTGACGGACTGGCTGAAGAATGCAATTGATAATGACGATGCGGAGTATATCTATTTTCAGATGGTGAATAATACATTCAACACAGGGGTGAATGTTTCGGTAGCAAGTCCCTTGACATCCGGTGGTGGTTCAACGCTACCCCAGGCGCCGTACCGGTTGGTGTTGGGTGGCGGTGTGCCGACGATTCCTTCACCGAGTGCGTTTGGTTTTGGATGTTTGATGTTGGCGGGAATGGTTGCGCGTCGTCGTCGCGGTTAAGCAGATAGATGACAATTAAAAATGTAGATGATGGCCGGCGATCAAGAGATTGCCGGCTGTTTTTTTGACTACTCATTGAAAAACCCACGGTGTGGAAACCGTGGGTTTGGATAATCTCATTGTCTAACGCATGGTTAGGTAGATTGTATTGGCTTACTTGCCGGCTTCTTTATATTGATGTTCGTGGAGGGATTCGTCGGCTTGATGATCACCTTCAATGGTCTCGAGAGAGGGGCGGATCTGGTCTGCGGTGAGGCGGACAGGTGCGGAAGATTTAGGAGCAGCGTAGGCGACGCAATTGGCAAGGACCTGGCGGACTTCTTTTTGGTAGTAAATGGGGAAGGTTTCGTGGCCGGGACGGAAGTAGACGACTTTGCCTTTGCCGCGGTCCCATGTGCAGCATGAGCGGAAGATCTCGCCGCCTTCGAACCATGAGATGAGGACGGTTTCATCTGGGTCTGGGATGTCGAAGAATTCACCGTACATTTCGGTGTCTTTGATTTCGAAGAATTCGCCATCAATACCATCGGTGATAGGGTGGCCGGGCTTCATGACCCAGAGGCGTTCCTTTTCGCCTGCTTCGCGCCAACGGAGCGAGCAGGTGGTGCCCATGAGTTTTTGGAAGATTTTTGAGTAGTGTCCGGAGTGGAGGATGACGATGCCCATGCCTTCGAGGACGCGCTGGTGGACCTTGTTGACGATCTCATCGTCGACCTTGTCGTGAGCGGCGTGACCCCACCAAGTGAGGACATCGGTATTGGCAAGGACTTCGTCGGTGAGGCCGTGCTCTGGCTGTTCGAGCAAGGCGGTTTGAACGGTAACGGTTTGGCCGAGGTATTCCTCGATGCCGGCCTTCATGGCGCCGTGCATGCCGTCGGGATAGAGATCCTTGACGACTTTGCTTGTTTGTTCGTGGACGTGCTCATGCCAGACGGTAACGCGGAGGGGGGAATTGGACATGTGATAACTCCTATGGAAGTTTGTTGGGGGGGGTATACGTTGAGCCGCCTAGTATGGAGGCAGTTTAGAGAGCTTGACGGGTGGATCAAGGGGTTATACCGGATGCGCGAATTTTTTTTATAAAAAGCTGAAACAGTTGGAAAGCGGTGTCGTCTATATAGTGTGAAAGGGGACGGGGGTACGTCGGGCTTTCGGGAGAGGGTTTGGGGAATATGATCCGGGTCGACGGGCAGCCTGTGGCAGATGCGATTGGTTGGTGGTAAGTGGGGTGGACAAGAGCCTTTCCGGGCGATCGATGGGTTGATGTGGCAAGGGGGATAGGGAATGACAATCCGGGGCTAGAGATCTGAAGCCGTGCTCTGATAGTGATAATGTCAGGGCGCCAATACCTTTCTTCAGCGATGCCGTGGCTTCAGAACTCTGCCCCTTGATTATCAAATGGTCGATACGGTGCGGACTTGAGTTAGTGCTCGTATTGGATGTGCAGGTGCGGCTTGCTTAATGGCAGGTCGTATTTTTATTGGCTGTGAGTGAAATCGGGGATACTGACTGTAAGCTGGTTGGATCGTGCGGCTTGGATTTTCGGAATTGCGAGAAATGGTTGTAAGAATGTCATGTCTCATGGGGACTGCCAATCTATAATGCTGTTGTTATGAAAGATATAAAACACATATTCCGTGTTTGGGTGATGTTGTTGTTGGCGGTGGTGTTGTGTGGCGGCGCGTTGTTTGGAGATGAGGGAGATGGTGATGAAGTAGAACCGCTGCAGATGCGCCAAGAGTCAGCGGGGGTGGATAAGCAGAGTGATGAAGCTGGGGGATTGCTAGATGATTCATGGGATGCGATTGCGGTGGATGGCCATGAAGGCAACGAGCCGATGCAGCTCTTTAGTAAGCAGCCTTCTGATCAAACATCTGGAAGTGTGATGAATGCGGCCTCAATGCCGATGCGTGGGCAAAAATTGATTGATGTTTTGCCAAGCGGATCGGTGATTGCGGTGATACCAGTTGAGGGAGATATTTATGATTTCACCAAACAAAGTATGGAGCGGCGGGTGCAGCGTGCGTTAGATGCTGGCGCATCATTGATTGTGTTCAAGATCAAAACCAATGGGGGATTGGTAACCAGCGCAATCGATATCATGACTTATCTTAAAGACCCGAATGAGGTCCCTGTGCCAACAGTTGCATGGGTGAATCAGAGGGCCTATAGCGCAGGTACATTAATCGCGACTTCGTGTGATGAGATTATTATGTCGCCATCATCACAGATGGGGGCAAGTGCACCGATTTTACTCGGGCAGAATTTATCACCAACAGAGCGTGCAAAAGCGCTTAGCCCGTTGCTCGCAGCTTTCAAATCAAACGCTGAAGATAATGGATATGATTATGCGCCATTGCATGCGATGTGTGTGTTAGGTGTGGAGGTGTTCTATATTGAAAATCCGGGGACGGGCGAACGACATCTGGTGAATCAGGCGGATTATGCGTGGATGGTGGAAGGCAAGGAATACGATACGAGTTTGTATCAGAAAGATCCATATGCGGTAGGTGCGGTGACGTATGAGCTTGCGGAAATAACAAATGAGAAGCAGAAAGGTGCGTGGGTACCTGTATTGAAATTGTCGAATGGCATAAACTTGCCCGGTGGTAAAGTACATGCTGGGAATACGTTGTTCACGTTGGGTGAGACGCGTGCTTTTGAGCTTGGTTTATCCGCACAGACGATAGGCACAGATGCGCAGCTCAGGCAGTATTACAACGGGTCGAAAGTGTTTGTAGTGCCACAAACATGGAGTGAAGGGGTTGCGGGATTCTTGTCACGAACTTGGGTGCGTGCGATTTTGGTTGTGGCATTGATGGTAGGAGCATATCTGGAGTTTCAGACCCCGGGACTAGGGATTGCTGGCGGGGTGGCATTGCTCGCATTGATTTTGTTGTTGGGAGCGCCGCTGATCATTGGGCTTGCTGAGGTATGGCACATCATTCTGTTCTTTATTGGATTTGTGCTTTTGGTGATTGAGTTGGCGTTCACGCCAAGCTTTGGTCTGCTTGGGATTTTGGGGATCGTGATGATGTTTGTGGGGTTGGTGTTGAATGTTGTGCCGTCGGGTGGGCCGAATTTTGGTCCGATTCGATTACCAAGTCCGCAAGCTTGGGACAGTGTGATGTATTCGACATTGAGCATCATGGCTGGGACTGTGGTGAGTTTGATTTGTATGTTTTTTATCACGAAGTATTTTGGCCGTATTCCATTTTTAAGTTCACTGGTGTTACGGGACGAACGGGTGGTGGTGAACGCTGATGCTGTGGGGCAGGGGCGGGTGAGCGATGTCTTTGAGCAAGTGAGCGGCGATGAGGTGTTGGGTGGAGGACGCTTAAAAGTTGGTCAGCGGGGGCGGACAATGACAAGTTTGCATCCCGCGGGGCAAGCGGTATTTGATGGTGAAGCAATAGATGTGGTTTCATCTGGAGACTGGATTGATCGTGGTGTGACAGTCGAGATTGTGGAGATCGGTGGTGGACGGATTGTAGTGGATGTTATGCGTGGTCAATCAACATCAGCGTAGTTATAAATCAGGAGAGCTGATGTTGTAAACTGTGAGGCAAAGTGTGTTTTGAATATGTAAGCCAAGTGTTGCGGTGACGGTTCCTGAATGATTGAGGAGAGGGTGGGTGTTACAATGTGGCAATGAAAGAAACGATCAAGCGATGGCTGGGCGGAATGAGTTTTCAAGCAAAGACAGTGGTGGTATCACTGCTTGGTGCGGTTTTGTTGTTGGTGCTGATGTCTATGATTTGGCCGGGTGATGCTGGTGTGCGGCGGGCAACAAAGCTTCGTGATGTATTGAATGAAAAAGTGACGGCGATGGTGGATCGTGGGGAGGAGATGGCACGAGATGATGGGTTCGTATATGCCGTGGATATAGGGTTGTTGTTGCAATATGCCGCGTTGCGCAAAGATCGTCCACTTTATGAAAAGCTTCATATGATTGTGACGGATCATCTGCTGGTCAACCCACCATCTGTGGTGAAGGATCAGATTGGTGAGAATGTGGCAGGGTTTGTGGCGTGGCGGTATCCGACGAAGCGTTTGCTTGAAGGGTATGCTAAGGCTGATGGTTCTGAGGTGATGCCTGATGCGGATCAGAAACAAATTCCGCTCCTTGAAGGTTTAGAGAAGCAGCAAGCGGCACAGCAGCATCAATTTCGTGGTTGGAAGGTGATGAATAAAGCAGGAGAGCCACTTGATGCAACAGGTACAACCGAAGCTTTACGTGTGGCAGAGGGGCTTTGGTTAGGCGCGATTGCGCTTGATCGTGAAGCGGATAAAGTGCTAGCGGAAACAATACTAGAGGGTTACGCTCGGCATGCTTATGTAGACCAGGGTGTCTGGATCATTCGGAACTATTTTAATCTGCAGAATGGAGCTTTTAGCGGCAATTCCTATACCATTGATTACGATGCAGATATTGTGGCCTGTGTTGGTAAGGAAGCGTCTAATCAGCGATTAGACGAAGTGGCTCGTCGTACACGTGAATTGCTCGTCGCTGCCAAGTCGCCCGCAGGATTGATTCACAGCGTTGTACAGCCAGAGATCCTGACGCTCATGGGTAAGCCGGGTGCATATTTTTCTCCGAATAACATTGAGCAGATTTCAAATGTGGTGGAGGTGGCTGAGCGATGCGCATATGAGCTACCGGGCTTATCGCAAGGTGTTTTAGATTTTTGCATGTATGACTTACGTCGTTTACATCTTTACTACAACGCGCAGACAGGTGATCGTGTCGGAGAAACAAAATCAGGATTGGAAACATTCGCTCCGTTGCTACGTCTAACAGTTAAACATAACGACAGGCAGAATCACGATGCTGTCTTGACGATGCTGCTCGATGCGGCGCAGCATAAACTTATGCGGGGCGGTGAGGCTACATTATATGACTTGTCGCAAACGCTTCTGTCGCTTGAGATCTCGATCTTATATCAGTCTGGTAGCGGCGAAGACGCGTTTGAACAATGGAGCGGTGTGGGGAGGTTTGATGAGGTTGTTGCGGTAGAAGGTAAATCTGTCAATGAAGCGAGAGGAGAAACAGAAAGCTCGGAGGTGGATCAAGATGAAGTCTTAGTGCAGCCGCAATCTAAACATCAAGTGAATGAAAAAACGGATGTGTCGAAGAAGCCAGAGGGGACAAAGGAGATGATCTTACCGATCGTGGTTGAGCCGCCTAGTACGCAGCCTGCACATGATCAAAGTAAGAAGATTAGCAAGAAGCAGCAAGACGATGCTACGACGCCCACCGTTCAGACTGAAACGAAATCCACATCTGCTTCAGTGGGGACATCCGCAATCAAGGGGGCGTCGAGTGAAGCGGGTACTCAACCCACCCCTGCAAGCTCCAGCGAGCCAAAGTAGCATCATCGTTTATCGTAAATCTATTTTGATAAAGCAGATACGCTCGCCGTGCGGTCCCGTCCATCGGAATCTTCAGGCCGGTACTTGAAATCTATCGTGCATAGAAGACAATATTGTCTGAAGAAAGGAGCGACGCCATGAACATTGCGGTGCCAATGATGGGTGGAAAATTTGGGAGCAATCTGGCGGCAGCTGACCGTTTGGTAGTCTACCGTATTGACCGTGCAGGGCGCCGTGTTTGCACAATTGATGTGCAGCATGTCGATCCTGTAGAAGGCAAAACGATCGATCGATTAATTCAAGAAAGCAATGCGGATTCAATTATTGTGTCGCGCGAGTTTAATGAGATTGACTGTCCGTTGTTGCACATGGAGATCGACATACTTCTGACTCAAGCCAGCGGCTACCCCGAACAGATCATCAACCAATATCTTTATCATCCAGATTACTTCACACGGTTTGCACCTGAGATGGCTTGTTAATCCTGTGTGATATCCAGTTCTTTATGGACATGGTCTACCAGCATTCTGCCAACGGCTTCTTCTTCATCAATCACACGCTGGGCGCCACTTTCACTTAGCTCATGCACATAAGCATGGTAACGAGCACGTGCCATAATGCTTAATTCTGTATGGGTGCGTCTTGCCATGCGAATGACAGCGCTCGCACCGCGGTGATCGGGTAAGGTGACGACCATCAATTTTGCACCACGCACACCAGCATGTTCTTGAATCTCTCGCAGTGATGCATCACCGATCATGGATTGCATGCCAAATTCTTCAACACGTATCGCAGTTGCAGGGTTTAGATCGATAACTAATACCTGTTGGCCTTGTGCTTGCATGGACTTTGCAACAGCTTCACCCGCAGGACCAAAGCCGACAATGATGATATGTCCTTGTAGTGCTTTAGCATCGGGGCGCATTTTTCGATCTGTCATGCGAATAACACGACGTTTTCTCAATGTATATTCAATCCTTCGGCCTATCGGAAGTGCCCAGCCAACCAGGTAAGGCGTAAGGAAGAACGTCACCAAACTTGTCGATACTACCAGATTAAAAATATCATCATTGACCAAGCCGCTTTGCTGTGCCATGACGACTAATACAAAGGAAAACTCACCGATCTGTGCGAGGCACAAACCAGTTGCGATCGCTGAGCGGTGCTGTATGCCCAGCGATCTTTCGATGCCCCAGATGATGACGACTTTGCCTGCAATTACTGTCGCGACAACACAGGCAACTGTCAGGAAGTTTTCAAACATCCAGCCGAGGTCTGCAAGCATGCCAATGGAAGCGAAAAATAATGTGACAAACAATGTTTTGATCGAGGCAACATCGCTACGGATTTGTGTGGAGAGTGAACTTTCACCGAGCACTACACCAGCGATAAAAGCGCCAAGAGCAGGTGATAGCTCTAATGCATGAGCAAGCCATGTACTACCCGCTGCAACGACGAGTGCAAAGAGTATGGGTAGCTCACGATGCGTGGCAATGGTGCGAACGGTGATAAGTCGTGGCAGTACTTTTTTGCTCAGTAGAAGCAATACTCCGATCGCAAGACCGGCGACGAGTACCTGAAACAGAATACCCACGACCAAGTGTGCCATGCTTGTACTGGTAGAGGCATCGATATTGGTGCCATGTTCCACGGTAGCCGAGACAATGATTCCAGCATCAGTAAGATTACCTGCTGTGTTTGCACCAAGGGCAGTTACAAGAATGACTAGTGGCACGACCGCCATGTCTTGAATTAGCAAAATGCCAAGCGAGAGACGTCCGTGAACAGAATCAATTTCTGCTCGGTCGGAAAGCGTACGTAAAACACACGCAGTACTGGACAGGGCAAGCATCGCACCGACGGCAAGTGCTGCGGATTTGCTCAGGTCAAATATCCATGCGATGCATGCTGCGACAATAATAGTGATGAGGATTTGCAAGGCGCCGCCGATGAAGGCGATCTTGCCCATACTAGTCAATCGTTTCCAGCTAAATTCTAGGCCAATGGTAAACAGCAATAGCGCAACGCCAAGTTCTGCAAGATTTTCAACCGTGTTTGAATGCAGGACCGCGTTAATCGCGTGTGGGCCGAGGAGCGTACCGGCTAGGAGGTAGCCAACGATGGCGCTCTGACGAAATCGGACAAAAATCGCACCAAGCAACATTGCTGCAGATAGCAGCAAAAGAATATCAAACAAGATTGTCCAGAACGAGTTCATCCATACCTCAATAAAAGTGAGTCGATTATAAACGCAATGATACCATCTCCTCTTTTACTACATCGGTTACCATTCCTCATAAGCAAAAGTGAAAATCTAAGTAGTTTAAAGCAAAAATTTGAGGTATGAGGTATTCCATACCACAAAATCAAAAATGAAAAGAGGATTCAATATCCAGCAGGGCTTCTGCGACTGATGCCGGCCATCGTTGCATGGTGAGATGATCAACTTTATGACTCGTATAGTGTTCAAAATCAAGAAGTACCTGTTCCATTGTCGGCTTTAAATGTTCGGTGATGTTCTGACGCGCCTTATTAGCATTGCCATCGATGAAGGTACTCAGGATTCTTTCATGGTGATGAATGGATTCTTGAGTTCTCACAATTAAGTCGTCACGGTTAGGCACGGGGCGGTATTGTAACGACCGCATTAAAGTATGCATGCGGCAGAATTGATCGAATAATATCTTATTCCCTGTTGCTCGCATGACAATAAGGTGAAAAGTGAAGTCAGCTAAAACATGCTCTTTAAGGTCCTCATCACTGATGTTGCGCTGTTGTTTTTGAAGTCGATTGATAAGACGATTCATACGTACAATCGTTTTTTCTAGTCTCGTTAAGTATCCCTTCTTGGGTGATGATGCAAAAACTTCAGCGGCATAGCCTTCTAAAGCGGTGCGTAGTTCAAGCGTGTCTTTGAGTTCTTGATGTGTTAGCTCGCGTACAACGCTGCCTGAGTTTGGAACATTGGTGAGGAAGCCTTCAGCTTCTAACCTGCGTACTGCATGCGTGAGAGGGGTTCTACTGATACCGGTTGTTTTCGAAACCGCAAGTGCCGAGATGCGATCGCCCTGCCTGAGTTCACCGCGACGAATTTGTCCAAGTAGATAACGGTATGCCTTTTCCTCCAAGCTGGGCACGGCGGTGGCTGTAGTGTTGTTTGGTGTTTGCGTTGGCAACAGTGGGTACTCCTGTTCAAGAGCATCAATAAAGTGCATTCTATCAAAAAGCACGCTTACATGCGGAAATTACATGCAACACTATCTGGCAGTGTAGGCGCACAAGTATATGTTTTGAATAAGCTTACAGAAAATTAAGAAAAAGCTTCTTGTGCTATTGTCAGAAGGGGATTACATTACAGCTATTTAATGAATGTAATAATTGCATGTAATAAAGGAGCTGCCTGTGACACAATCAACCCCGGATCAAATCGAAAACGCTAATGTGATACTGGATCAATTTAAGCAAGATGGCTACGTTCTGATGGAAGCCTTGTTCACTGCTGATGAGATCGTGGAGATCAATCAAAACATTCAGCGGGTATTTGCTGAAGTTTTGCCGAGTATGCCTTCGGAGCTGATTTATTATGAAGATCCAGAGGATAAAAGTACGCTGAAGCAACTTCAGTATTTTCATGAGTATGATGATTACTTCCATAAGCTGTTTACAGAAGGTCGTGTTCGTAAGCTTGCCGAGTGTTTGCTCGAAGGCGAAGTTGTACCAAAAAATATTCAATGGTTTAACAAGCCGCCTAAGGTTGGTCAGCCAACGCCGCCTCATCAAGATGGATTTTATTTTAAGCTTAATCCATGTGAGGCAATCACCATGTGGCTCGCTCTCGAACCGGTAGATGAAGAGAATGGCTGTGTTCGATACATACCAGGGTCACATATGGAAGGCATGCGGGCGCATAATGACACGAACCTGATCGGTTTTTCCCAAGGTATTATCGATTATGGTGATGGGGATAGAAGAGAAGAAATTGCGTTTCCTGCTCAGCCAGGAACATTGTTGGCACATCATGCGCTAACAATTCATCGTGCCGACGGAAACAGTTCGCCAACACGTACACGCCAAGCACTTGGTTTTATTTTTTATGCAGCAAGAGCGATAGAAGATAAAGCAGCTCACGAAGCATATCTAAAGAAATTAAAAGAAAAATTGCAGTCAGAGGGAAAAATAGAATAATTGTATTTGGCTAGGAGCAATGAGCTTATTTAGTCGCGTGATATACAAAACGAGAGTGTTTAGGACTTTCAACTTTTTGATCAAAGGCGCGTTGAAGCTTTTTAATCATCTTGAACAGATGCATGTTTTTCTTTGTAATAATTTTCAATTGACCAATTAGCTTTGCAGGCATAAAACGAAGGATCAAGTAACCAAAATAGTCACGACGACGATGTATCCAATGCTGTTTGACGATTTCATAAAGCTCCCTGTAATTGTCCCCTTGCAGGTGAGCTTTTTCTTTAAACGAAAGTAATGAGGACATTGATATTTCGTTGCGTGTTACACGTTTGGCAGCGAGATGAATTGGCGAATCTTGTCCCCAGAATGTTTTGGCGACATCTGGGAAGTCTTCGAGCGCTAATTTGATACGCCGTGCAATGCCCATTGATAGAAATGAATCGTTGTCACCGCGTTTGTTCATAAGTAACTCAGGGCAATAGCAGAGGTTCATGCCATTCTTCATCATCGCATATGCCTTGGCTTGAATGATCCAGCATGTGTCACAGAATGTTTCGCAATCATCAGCAGCAAGCCAATCGGCACGTTTAATGATGACGGATGAAATAAAACTGAATAATGCGGTTGATGTACGTGCAAGGTTCAAATATTGCTGTTGCTGCTCAGCGTTAGAGAGATCGAAAACACGATCGCCTTGATGCCAATCGACAATTTCATGTGGCCCGACAGCGGACATGTTGAAATCGCAGAGCATAAAATTTGTAATGAGCGCATTCCAACTTTCATCCATCTTGCTGATAATACGGTCAATACTCCCCGGGCATAGATGGTCATCTGCACTGAATAGCCAGCAATAATCGCCATGGGCGAGTTTGACAGATTTAAGAATATCACGATCAACACCACATCTTTGCGAGCGTTTATAGAAAACAAGTCGATCAAATTGAGATTGATATGACTTGATGATCTCATCGGTTTGATCTGTAGAATTGCCATCGACAATGACAATTTCGATCTGTCCATTATCCTGTGAAATAATACTATCGAGTGTTTCTGGGAGAAATTCAGCGAAATTGTATGTTGGAATACAGAAGGACAGGCGAATGTTACGTTTAGTATTATCTTTTGATTTCATTTGTAAGCCTGTCGTCGAAAGATTTTGAGTGGTATTACGTGATACTAACTAGCTTGAATTGCTGGTATAGCTGTAGATGTTATGCTCAGAATTTTCTACTTAGTTTTAATGACGATTGGACGATCGTTTTTTATATGCGAATGTAGCTAAATTTGTACAGTAGTTTCTAGCCAACATTCACAAAATACCTAGTTGGCAGAGTAGCATTATGTAGATCAATATATAAAAAACCTATATGGTCATATCGAAAGTTTCCGGATAAGTTGTTTGTGGGTTGTGTGTCAGATCCTAGACGTGCTCATAGCATCTTGTGTATATCCCGGCATACGACAGTTTTGGATACGTTGAAACAAGCATAGTAGTCAGTGCAGGTATTAATGTTCAACTTTTAAGTGAATGATGCAATTAAGAGTGAGTTGCACGTTGCGTTGCTATATGTGCGCTTATGTCGATTGAATCGGACGAGCATTAAACGTGACTGTTACAGTCAGAATGGGCTTGCCGTGTATGCAGTCCCGTATCTTTAGAAGACGCGCTAAGGAACCATCGCTATGCCCCGTACGCAAGCATCTTCCGTGCCAGTCGTTCATATCCCAAAAGAAAAATCAGCTACAGAAAGGTCCGGGTTATATAAGCGTGCTACTCATTGTCGGGCGTGCCAGTCAAAGCATATGGTGAGTATTGTCGATCTTGGTGAACAGGCGCTCACGGGTGTTTTCCCAGACGCATCAGCTGAAGACCCGCCATCGGGGCCGCTCGAACTACTGTTCTGCCCAGACTGCACACTTGTACAACTGGCGCACGAATACCAATCGGACGTGATGTACGGCGATAACTACGGATATCGTTCAGGGCTAAACCAATCGATGGTGAATCATTTGGCTGACAAGGTGCATTTGCTATGTCAGCAAGCAAATGTTCAGTCGGGTGATTGGGTATTGGATATTGGGTCGAATGACGGAACTACTTTGGCGTCCTATACCGTTGAGAATTTAAATCGTGTGGGGATCGATCCGACAAGTCGAAAGTTTAGGCAGTATTACCCAGATGATATACACGTTGTTTCAGATTTTTTCTCAGCTGACGCGTTTCGTTCAGTTGCTGGTGAACGCAAGGCTATGCTCGTAACGTCGATTGCCATGTTCTATGATCTGCCGGACCCGATCGGGTTCGCATCTGATATAAATGAGATTCTTGCTGACGATGGTGTCTGGCATTTTGAACAATCATACATGCCGGGTATGTTACGGTTGAATTCCTACGACACAATTTGTCAGGAACATTTGCTTTATTATTCACTTCATTCTGTAAAATTCATTCTTGACCACGCAGGCTTTAAGATACTCGATCTTTCGTTTAATGACACTAACGGTGGATCATTTGCCGTTTCCGCGATCAAGCAATCGAATCCCAGAACTTGCCATGATGAATTAATCGATTGGGTTTTAGAGTCTGAAGAGACTACTGGTATTACACGAGCAGATGTGTTTTTAACATTCAATGACCGGGTTCGTGTACAGACGGAAATGTTTATTGGCTTGCTTGAACGGCTAAGAAGCAGGAAGCGTACCGTGATTGGTTACGGCGCATCTACAAAGGGTAATGTGATTCTTCAATATGCGAATATTGATACATCGCTTGTAAATGCAATCGCAGAAATTAATCCAGATAAGTTTGGCTGTGTTACACCACAGACACGTATTCCGATTATTTCTGATACAGAAGCTCGTAAGCTTAAGCCAGATTACTTTGTTGTCTTCCCATGGCATTTTCGCCATGATATTCTTCGTCGAGAGCAAGAATATTTACGTGGTGGTGGCCATTTTATCTTCCCACTTCCTGAGACTGAGGTTGTCTAGCATGATCAATGTGATCGTTGGGCATCAAGGACAAGATGGAAGGCTACTATCCGATTTGCTTGAGCGGCAAGGACGGCAATGGATTGGCATTGGCCGTGGGGCAATCGATACAAATATTGATTCACTTGAGCTTTGTCCCGTAGATATTACTGATGCCAACCAAGTGCATGGTTTAATTCAAGCGTACCAACCAGCGTGTATATACTATCTCGCAGCTAGTCATCAATCATCGCAGCAGCGCGCTGGTTGTTCGCCATATGATCGATATGAATCTGGATATCGCGTTAATACTCTTGGTCCATTAAATTGTCTGGAAGCCATTTACCAATATGGGCTAAGCACAAAGTTCTTTTATGCCTCATCTTCTTTGATCTATAAGCCGCCATCAGATTCTAATACACGTTTAACTGAATCTTCACCTATGCAGCCTGATGAAGAATATGCCATCGAGAAGGTATACGCGATGCGCGCTTGCTGTGAGTATCGAGCACTCGGTGTCCATGCAACGGTGGGCATTCTTTTTAATCATGAATCTATATATCGTCAGCGGTATTTTTTTTCTATGAAAGTTATTCATGCAATTAAAGAGATCATTGGTGGTAGACGTCATTTTTTAGAGATTGGCTCACGGGATGCGGTAGTAGACTGGTTGTATGCACCGGATGTGGTGCATGCGATGGTAGAGTTGCTTGATCAAGCAAAAGCTGAAGATTACGTGATTGCCTCGGGCGTGCCGCACACCACAGGGGAATTTATTGATTGCGCTTTTAAGACGGTTGGGCTGGATGCTCGGATGTATGTCAAAGTTAATGAGAGACAATTAAATCGAAAAAATACGGGGCGGGTGGGTGATCCATCAAAGATTAAGGAAGCGATCCATTGGCGTCCAACTATGTCATTCGAAAGCATGGTGCAGCACATGACCAAGTGTGTCGTGGGTGATCAACGAGAGCAAAGCAAAAGAAATTATGCCGAGAGTCATCACGAATAATATTGATGTGCAATACACGCATCGTTTTTCATTGAGGAAGCTGCTTGGGAATATCTGCTCAGGTGGTATGGTAACACTGATTCAATCAATTGCAGTGATAGTTGTGATGCCAATCTATATCGATCGACTTGGCATCCAGGGCATCGGTATATTGGGGGTATTCATACTGGTGACCAATCTTGTACGTATGTTCGATTTGGGATTGTGTACCACTATCTCGAAGCAGGTTGCACAGGCAAGAGAGCATGAACAGGCACATTTCTGTATCCCCAACATATTGAGAACATACGAATTAATCTTCATCGCAATTGGAGTTGTTACAGTTAGTATGATTTTCTTAATTGCATTCTATTTACCATTAGATTGGTTTAGTACTGATGTGTATCATGGGCTATTGCCTCGTGATATCCTGCTGTTAGCCGGTGGGGCGGCAATATTTCGCTGGCTTGCATCTTTGTATCAAACAATACTTATTGGACAGGAGCATATAGTTCAGAATTCGATACTTCGTTTTGTGGATATTCTTTTGTACCACGGCGTGGGTGTTGCGATTCTTCTGGCTTCAACAAATGGGCCAATGTATTTCTTTTGTTGGATTGCGGTCAACTCACTGATTCATCTAGTGATATCAATATTCTATGTAGCAAGTAAATTACCTGGATCGTATATCCGAGCACAGTTTCAAATACCAATCCTTAAAGAATCATACAAATTTGCAGCAGCAATTGCAGGCATACTTATTATCTCGACAATTTTTCTGCAAGCAGATCGTTTTTTAGTCATGCTCTTTACTGATCTAAAAACGCTAGGTCATTACACATTGGCACTCACGATCAGTACAAGTGTGATATCGTTATGCGCGTTTCCTGTTTTAAGTGCGACATTTCCTCGGTTTGCAATGTTAGTTAAAGCCAAGGATAAGATCGAGATCACACGTCAATATTATCTGTCGATTCTCTTAACATTATTATTGATCATGCCCGCGCTCGCATTCATTTTCACACAAGCTGACAGGATTATTTTCTTATGGACTGATGATATAGAGGCGACACGGTATCTGGCACCGATATTGATTTTTGTGACTGCGGGACCGATCTTAAATGCAGTGGCTGTTCCAGCATTCTCCATATTGATGGCAGCAGAGGAAACAAAATTTGTTATGACAGTATCCGTCATAATTTTGCTGACGGCATCAGTGCTGTACATTATTTCATTATGGCATTTTGATCTTCGTATGTTGGGTATTTCTGTCATTACCTGTTACAGCATAAATATCATCCCATTGCTATTGCGAGTACACCGACGATATATGATATTTCCAATAAGGCGGTTTATTCTTGAGTTATTTCTCCCGATTACATTGCTCTCATTTTTAGTTGCATACGTCATGCAGCAGTTCTTAATTGTTTCGAGTGAAACCCGCATAGCGGCCATTTTGATTCTTGCCTGCAAAGCTTTTCTGCTAGTGATAGTTGTTTCGGCTTTATATTTTTCATTGGCAGGCTTAATACGGTCTAAACGATCACTTGAGCCATTTACATGGAAGGATCTTGTGTCATATGATTCAAGTTCTTAAAGAATCTTCGCAAGTGCATACTTCGATCCAACAATTAAGTCGGATGGCATTGCCGCTTCATGTGACCGCCCAGAAAAATTGGGATCACAAGCTACTTGTGGATTTACTAGAGGGTGTGTCTAAAGAAACAAAAATTCTTGATCTTGGTTCAGGGGATGGTTTTACTCTGACATTGCTTCATCATCTGGGCTATAAGCAAATATTCGGAATAGATTATGCCAAGCCGCGTCGCTCACGGCGAGAAACTCTCAGACGAATATTTAGACCGTTCAAGTTTGATCCAGCGAACCTCATTACCATCGGGGATATTTGTCGGACACATTTCCCGGAGGAATCTTTTGAATGGATGACATGTATCTCAGTGATTGAACATGGTGTGGATCTTGCTGTTTTTTTTGAAGAAGTAGCGAGGCTATTGGCTCCGGGTGGGAGGCTACTAATCACCTTTGATTACTGGCATGATTTTGATTCCTCACAAACGCAGGAGATACAGATTTTTGACCTACCATGGAAAATCTTTAACGAGAATTCCGTTAGAAAAATGATTAACCTTGCATCAGAGTATTGCCTTGAAATAGCAGATAGTTCTCTATGTATGACCAAGGCGGCTCGCGAAGCCAAAGGTTCGGTGTCATCAGGTGAATTAAAAACAGTTCGTGATAATCATCAAATGACAGCGATTCCATCTTGTCAACAAGCTACAGTTAGCTATAGCGGTTTTGAGTATACCTTTATGGCAATTGTATTTGAGAAACATTCGTAGACATGAATATTCTTATCGTGACAGGCCAACTTGAACGTTGTGGCATTGGCGTTTACACACAAAAGCTTGCAGACCACCTTGCTGAAAGTGGTCACCAAGTTGCTATTCTTACATGCCCTACGGAAGAGTTCACTAAACCTACGGATAGTAGAAATTGGGCGCATTTCACACTAAATGCGACACGCAAGTTATCACATGCGGATTGGCTACCTGTTCTTGCAAAATTCAGGCCAGATGTCATACATATTCAGTATCCATCGTTACATCGAGATGCTTTCTTTCTTTATAGAGAAACGTGTAGGCGGTTTTTATTTCGCAAACCGATTGTGACGACTTTTCACGAGAAGCCATATCAGTTCCGTTCGTATGTACTAATGTTTACTTCTTGTCATGTGATTACGGTTAGAAGTGTTCGTTTGGCTCGTGATTGGGGCGCCTATTTTCCTTGTAAAAAATCGATGGTGCTAAATGCTACGATGTTACCCGAAATACAGCTTACAGATGATGAAAGATCACAAACTCGTAGAAAGTATGGACATCGTTCATATCAAAATCGGCTGACCGATATAAAGGATTGCAATCATGATGACGCACATGGTGTTTGCGTTTCTCCCGATCGGCGCCGATTAATACTATCTTTTGGTTTTTTAACGCCGCATAATAGAACGCAAGATATTCTTCACGCATGCAATCCGGTGACAGACGATCTTGTGATCGCAGGAACGTGTCCTGAATCGATTCCTGAACATCTCAAATCATTGCATGTGCAATGTTCCGAAGCAGGTTGGAATCCTGATGAGGTTTTTCGCGGATATGTCAGTGATGATGAATTATCAAAACTTATCGCATCAGCAGATGCGATTGTTCTGCCATATCAATCAGGCGCAGGGCCGTGGAATACCTCTTTGCTGGCAGCACAGCAGCAGGGTACTTTTGTGCTTACAACAACAAATGAACAATTGGGTATGCCTGCGGTTGGTTACCATCAAGAGACGAATACTTTTTTTGCACCGATTGGTAGTATTGAGAAGATGAAGGATGCGATTGCTAGATATCAAGGTCATCGAAATCCTCCAGTGTCAGGCGGTCGGACGTGGCAACAAATTGCAGATGAACACTATCAGATCTATACAAGGTACCAAAAGGGTCGTACGAGGTTCAGTGCCGCGACGACATGAAATTAAAATAACGATCTGCATTATGATAACTGACTTGACGTACTAGTTCTCCAATCAGCGGCACATCGTTTGGTAACAACCCATTTTCAATATCTTCGCCTAAAAGATTGCATAGTATACGACGAAAGTACTCGTGTCTGGTAAACGACATCATTGATCTTGAATCGGTCAGCATCCCCACGAACGTACTTAATAATCCAAGATTCATAAGCGTTCGTAATTGTGATTCAATGCCATTCTTTTGGTCGAGGAACCACCAGGCCGATCCCCACTGAATTTTTCCAGGCGTAGTGTGATCTTGGAAATTACCTGCCATAGTGGCAAAGACAGGATTATCTGCGGGATTCAGATTATAAAGAATCATACGGGGTAGACATTCTTTTTTTACTAATTCATCAAGATAGCGGCAAAGCGATTGTGCTTGCGGATAATCGCCAATCGAATCAAATCCTGTATCTTCGCCAATAAGTTTGTGCATCGTTGTGTTGTTGTTTCGTATGGCACCAAGGTGCAGTTGTTTTGTCCAGCCTCGTTGGGCATCTAGTTCTCCAAAAAACTGCATCATAAATCCAGCAAAAAGAGATTGGTCATTATCAGAAATTTGATGGCCTTTACGTGCTTGCCCAAAGATTTGTGTTGCTGTGTGTTCATCACATGAAGCTGTCGTACAGTGCAACAATCCATGGTCTGACAGTCTGCATCCAGCATTATGAAACGTTGCATGTTGTTTGTCTAAAGCCATTAGAAACTGCGATAAAGAGTGTATAGGTACGTCCGCAGCGTGTTCAAGTATGTTAGTCCATGCATTGAATGTTGAGGCATCATGTAACTGTAATGCGCGGTCTGGTCGAAATGTAGGGTACACTTTTGCATGGCAAGCAGATTGTGCGAGTTTTATATGGGATGAGAGGTTGTCAGTTGGATCGTCGGTGGTGCAAAGCACCTTAATATTAAAATGATTGAGAATCTCCCATGAAGTGCGATCTTGGTCAGCTAGCCGCGCATTGGCTTTGTGCCAAATTGCCTCAGCGGTCCGTTCATTCAAAAGTTCATCAATTCCGAAGTATCGTTTTAGTTCAAGGTGTGTCCAATGGTAAAGCGGGTTACCAAGTGTTTGGGGTACAGCTCGAGCCCAAGCCATGAATTTTTCATAAGGTGATGCCTTGCCCGTACACAATTGCTCTTCAATGCCCGCAGCTCTCATCGCTCGCCACTTGTAATGGTCCCCCTCTAGCCATATTTCATAAAGATTTTGGTACTGTCGGTTGTTTGCGAGGTCGGCAGCAGATAAATGATTGTGATAATCAATGATGGGCATCTGTGCCGCATATTCATGATATAACTCGCAGGCAGTGTTGTTTTGAAGCATAAAATCATCGTGGATGAATGGTGTCATGATTTTGCCTCTGAGTCTTGTGTCGAATCATTTAGTGTTGATGGTTGTTAGGTTTTGAGCGAGGCCATGTTGTAAGCCTCGCAATTCTGCAAGGCCGCGCATTCTGCCAATACATGAATAGCCGGGATTAGTAGGGTCAGGTTTGCTCAGATCATCAAGCATGGTATGTCCATGGTCTGGTCGAAACGATATTTGCCAATCGTTTCGTTGATGTTTTAAGCGATTCGCTTGCTCAATAAGTAGCTCACGTACAATGTTCGATAGATTTACTGAGCCTGCAAGATGATCAGCTTCATAAAAATCACCGTTTTCTAAGCGCTGGACGTTGCGCAAATGTACTGCATTAACTCGATTTGAAAATCGGCGTACTATAGCGTGCAAATTGTTGTCAGGTCGAGCTCCTAAGCTTCCCGTGCAAAAGCACAATCCATTTACAGGGTCATCAACCATCATAAGGATATCATGCAGATCCTCTTCCGTGCTTACAATGCGTGGCAACCCCATGATCGAAAACGGCGGGTCGTCCGGATGGATCGCCAAGTTGATATTGACTTCACGTGCAACTGGAGCGATTTCTTGAAGAAACAGCCGCAAGTGCTCTTTCAGTTTCTGTTGGCCAATATTTTGATATAGCTTCAACATACTACGAACATCATGAATTGTTAGCCCACGACTACATCCGGGAAAGATATCGATCATGTCACGTTCAAACTGTTTTCGCGTGGTTACGTTCATTTCTTTCCAGATTCGCGTCGCCTCTTCAATTTCGGCTTTAGTATAACTCGCAGCTGCATCCGGTCGTTTGAGCATGTATAAATCAAACGTAGCAAATTTGGCGATGCTGAAATATAAGCATCTTGATCCGTCTGGTAGCTTGTGCCGCAAATCAGTACGCACCCAATCCAGTACCGGCATAAAGTTATAGATGACAACCTTAATGCCTTCCGCGGCTAGGTGAGAGAGTGTTTGCTTGTATCGATCAATATATTTCTGGTATTGACCAGTGCGAGTTTTAATATCTTCATGCACCGGTACAGATTCAACAACATCCCACCTTAGGTTCACCGATTCAATAAGTTGTTTGTATTGATGAATATCATCTTGTGCCCACACGTCACCATAAGGCACGTGGTGTAGTGCTGAAAAGACATGTGTCGCACCAGTTTGCTTAATGTAGGATAACGGTACAGGATCATTCGGTCCGTACCATCTAAAGCATTCTTTCATGAGAGGTTGTTGCATTGATCGTGCTCGCCTTGTGTCATGATCCATGCATCCGCCTAAGGCAATAGGCATTTATATCATAGCAGATGATCAGAGAATATCAGTACCGTTCCGAAAAGAAGATGTATGCCGTTGTTTCTATAGATACAAAAAAGACGACCCGTTATGGATCGCCTTTGGTGGGGAGCGCTAAATTCTGAGAGAATCCATTTCAGGCAATTATCCTTCAAATGCATTGCCGACTTTACGGGCACGTGTTGGCTTGTCGAGATCAATACCAAGTGCGATACCGACTTCAACCAGTATGTTCCAACCGGCTGCGAGGCTTATATAACTCGAAAATTCTCCCGCCTCCGGCGTTTTGATTGTGGGGAAAATCGTATCTTTGCTGGAGATGGCAATTACGGTCAGACCAACGCCGTCTGACAGGGTTTGCTTGATCTTTTCAAGCTCCGTATCAAACGGATCAACCAGCAGTACCACATCGTCTGCATTCATAACTTCTTCGATACCATGCACAGCATAGGTGCCCTCAAGGAAGTCTGATTTTTTACGTGTGATCTCATTGGTTTTGAGCGTTAGTTCTTCAGCAACACCATCGTTGCGCCCTGCAAAGTAGATTGTTCCTGCATTGGCAATCTTTTCAATCAATCCCGCATCAATATCCATTGTCAAAACAGCTTCGATCTTGGATGCCAGATCAGCAAGTGTGTCTGCGGCAATATTATCGCCTGAAAAGTTGGCTAGGATTGATTGATAGACTAGTGCCTGCTCCGCAACTGATTTGGTTGCAGCAACCGCATCTTCACCACCACAGTTCAGTACGAAGCACTTTTTGGAAAGCGACTCTACTTTTGTATCAGTGTTTGCGGTCATTGAGTACAGGTTTTCTTTGCCGGATTCTTTGAGCTTATTAAAGAGTGCAATCAGTTCTTTGGTGGCTCCGGAGTTTGACGCGCCAAAGACCGTTTTTTTAGAAAGATCATATTCGAATGCTTGGCAACCACCTTCGGTAGCTAAATCAAGATTAAGCCCTTTGCGGAAAGCATTCATCATGGCATTCTTGGAAGGAAAGATACGTGATGATCCTTCTCCGGTGAAGAAAAGTTTGCCGGTTTTTTCCAAGTCGGCGACAACTTCTTCAGTACCTTCAATTTCGAAGTTTTTTACAACGTCAACGGTTTCCAGCATCTCCTTGCAGAGTGCAAATTTTGCATATTTTTCTTCAGAAAGTTTCATGATGATATCCAGTATCATAAATAGGTTATTAGCTGCTTACTCGATCTAAGCCATCTTACTTATGATATGGCTTGATCATTTTGAATCACACAAAATAATTACGGTGTTACATGTCGACAGCGTTGTATGCTAGCTTCGTGTAACTGGGTAGCTCACCAACCAACGGTTTTGCGTACTCGATATAAGCATCTGTCACTGAGAACCCATCTTCTGAAATGAATTCATCTGGCATGGGTTTTGCTTTTACTGCTACATCACATAGCGGTGCGGTTTCAAAGGTTGATGTTGCTGAACCTTTTTCTCTTGTCATGGAAACCATGACACCTGTTGTGCCAGCCGCAGCAAGTTCAACTGCCTTTACGCCGCATTGATATGCGTCTTCAAAGTCCTGAGCCACACCACGGTCCGCTGCGCACATCGGCAATGATTCAGTTACCTGGAATTCACCACGGAATCCATATTCATCTGCAATCATCTTATGCAGTACAACCGCAACAGCCGAGCCACCCATTGCGCCGAACTCGACGTTGTTAAACTTGTCTCTTGTTTCTGAAGCTGAAACTGGTGAACCATCCGCATGTGTGATGCCCTCGCCACAGACAACCGAAACAAATCCGTGCTTGTCGTAAACTTCTTTGACTTTGGCAATGAATTTATCTTTGTCGAACGCGCGTTCAGGGAAGAGTGTAATATGCGGTGCATCAGCATCACATTCTTTGGCAAGTGAAGCAGCTGCTGGCAACCAGCCCGCTTCGCGGCCAATACACTGGAATACAACGAATTGATCAACCTTCTTCATATCGCGTGTCAGCACACCAGCTTGAAGGACAGACAGTGCCATATACTTCGCTGCAGATGCGTAACCGGGTGTGTGGTCTGTGCCAAAGAGGTCGTTATCGACGGTTTTGGGTATGCCTACGCCGATCATGTCGTAGTCTTGTGATTGAGCATAGGCTTCGACACGATGGACGGTATCCATAGTGTCATTGCCGCCAATCAGAAAGAAGTAGCGGATGTTGAATTTTTTGAGTTTCTCAAGCACGAGTGGCAGATCTTCATCTTTGAGCTTGTATCGACATGAGCCGCATGCGGATGAAGGTGTTGATCGCAGGCCCTCGATTGCTTCATCAGATTCTGCGCCGAAATCGAACACGTTGTCTTGCATAAGGCCTTCGATACCATAGCGCATGCCAAAGATGTTTTCGATCTGCGGCACGTTCTTGGCAGATTGAATAACACCTGCCACGGACGAGTTGATGACGGAAGTTGGGCCGCCGGACTGGCCGACTAGAGCATTACCTGTAAGCACGGAATTCACCTCTCAAAAAAGCGCATGATTGTATAGTTGGATAAACGATGGCTGTTTCTACAGCGCGGGCTTAGTTTTGTCTTACAACATCTTTGCGGTCCATTTAACGAGGTTCGCAAAGAATTGGGCATACCAATTTCCAATTTCAACAGGGTTTGAACCCGGAGCTTGGGCACTTAACCTTTGATCGCCCCAATCCACCAATGGGCCGACCCAGTGTGGCGCAACATCTGACGCAAAGCATGCCACATTGGCTGCTTCGTTTTGATTGATCACTAATAACGGGATTGATTGTGTGGGTGTAATTGCAAATGTACCGTTCGGCGATTTCGATGCATGGTGCATACTGATGTTCAGGAGTGTGATTGCCTCAGATTTAGGTGCAAAGGCATTAAACCCACCGACTGTTGTAGCGTGAGTATCAAACGGTAGATTTGCGGCTATCGGGTGATCGATTTGTTTGTCAACAAAGCATGGCCAGTAGTTATTGTTACGATCATCAACATCCTGCATCGACACCGGCAAAATTTTCGCGAGGGGAGTATTCTCATAGCCGCCATCAAGACCAACATACGTTTCCCAACCACCTATCATCAAAAGCCCGCGCCCCATGTTAGTTTTCTCAACAATGATTTCTAGCTGTGTTTCACTCAGTAACTTTGATGGGTAGTCACTCAAGATGATTGCTTTGTAGTCAGCTGCAATCTGTTCATCCGTCGGCGAAATATCAGAAGCAACGTAATCAAAGGTGATACCGAAGTGGGTCATGATGCCCGCAAGATAGGCGGCTTGCTGGTCGTAGGCGGTGTCACCTAGATAAAGAATGTCTTTCGGCATCGGTCTCGCTTTCAATGAATGGACACGGGTTTAGGTACTTTGCGTTGCGTTTTGTGGTGCAAAGCGGTCATGGTACGTGTCCGGAGAGTACAGTGCGAATTGTAGATCACGGTAATATTCATATGGCCCAGATTTACGGACATTTTCGATCAGTGCAGTAATTTGCGTTTGCGAGGCAAACTTGAGGATGCCGTTCACTTTGGTTTCAAGCCGCTTGGGTGTGGACTTGAGTTGGATCTGTGGTGGCTCTGGGAAGTCGCAGTACACACCTAGCTCATAAACATTTGGTAGTTTTGCAAGCGATGGCCCAAGCTCCGGCCAGATCGTTCCGGTTGCATGGAAAAGAGAGATGAGCAATTCAGAATGCGTGAAGCGATGATCTGGGTGGAGGTCTGCACTAGTTGGTACGAACACACGCGTCGGTTGGATCTTGCGCAGGTTGTATGTGAAGGTGTTGGTCAGGCCGGTGAAGTTTTCGATGATTGATGGATCGCCTTGCTTTGCTGCACGTCGGCCAAGAAATGCAGATAGCTGTCCGTCGGGAAAGCCCATCCAAATAATATTCTCATGTGGCACGCCCATCGCTTCATAGCAGTCGTATGTTTCTTTCGCGCGGACTTCAACGATATTGTCTTTCTCTTCGGGTGAGCAATAGCCCATTGAGCCGTCGGTGACGCACATTATATAGACAGGGATATTGTTGGCGATGGCCATGTCGAGCATGAGGCCGCCGCCGAGGATCGCATCGTCATCGTGTGGCGTGACGAACAAGAATGTTTCTTTGCCTGGGTGCCAGTCTGCAAAGATATCAGCAAAGTTTTTGCTTGTGATGCGCTGATCGTTTTCCAGTTTCACGAGTTCGAAATCATGGCTCATGATAGGCACCTTTCGTGTACAGCCTAGCGGTACGCCGGTGGTTCAGTCAGTATTGCAGTTTTGAATACTTCGTTAAGCAGGGTGTGATTGCCAAACATCAAAATGGCAGGGGCCTATATAGGCCAAATCAATGTTCGTTTGCCCTTTTAATGGCAGTAGGCTTACCGAAGGATTCGTCAAACCAATCCAACTAAATTAGAACATAAATTAGGTGCGATTTCAACTAGACTTGTCAATGATTGAATGAAAATGTAAATAAGGTTGGTCTGTGGATGGAGTTTTCTGTGTTATAAGAATTAAAACATCGCGGCAATGGAATAAATATTTATAAACATTTAAATATAAAATAATTATAATTTATTTCCCCCAGGGTCTGCCGCAATAATAGCAAATTCAAAACATCTCGAACGGTACATCAACCGTAAATTTTTAACGATAATATTGTTACTTTGTAGCCAAAATATCGTGTGGTAAGTAGATCGAATATGTTACGAGTCATGGAGATATGATCTATCCGAGATTAAGCTCTGCCTTTAACTGGGCAGGTCGATTTTGTGATGTAAGCCATTGAGGTTTGTTTCCAGCACACCAGATTTGCTAATACGCAGCAAACACCGTGTTGCCATCATCGTGATTTTAAAGGACGCAATCTTGAACGCAGAGCAGCAATCATCAAAACCATCACAAACAGGCTCATCGCTTCGGCGTGAAGTCGGCGTCCTAGGCGCTGTCATGATGGGTCTCGGTTCAATCATGGGAACCGGCGTTTTTGTGAGTATCGGTATTGCTGCGGGTATTACTGGTCCATCCGTTGTTCTTGCGATTGCGCTGGCTGCACTTGTTGCCATGTGCAATGCATTCAGTAGTGCGCAGCTTGCCGCGAGCCATCCTGTTAGCGGTGGAACCTATGAATATGGTTATAAATATCTTCATCCCATGTTTGGCTTCTCGGCTGGTTGGATGTTCCTTTGTGCCAAAAGTGCTTCAGCAGCCACCGCCGCACTTGGGACGGCTGGCTACCTTTTGCATATTTTCAACGTGGACAATCAAACTTGGATTGTGCCGTCTGGTTTACTTGCGGTTGTGGCACTTACCGTGATTGTTCTAAGTGGGATTCGACGATCGAATACTGTCAATATCATCATAGTTTCGATCACGCTTTCAGTTCTTATGCTTTTTGTTATTTTTGGATTGCCTCGTCTATTCCAATCGGGCCAAGATCACTTTGCTCCGTTTTTTGATGGCCAAAATGGATCGAGTGATTTTGTGTCGAACATGCACGGTCTATTCTATGCTACCGCACTTATGTTTGTTGCCTACACTGGCTATGGTCGTATCGCCACACTTGGTGAAGAGGTGAAAAATCCTCGTAAAACTATTCCCAAAGCGATTGTCAGTACGTTAGTTGTTTCAGCCATCATCTATCTTATGGTTAGTTTTGTTGCCATTGGTGCGGTTGGTGCTGATCTGTTTGGTCGTGCGACAATGGCACAAGCCGCGCCGCTTGAAGTTGTAGCGGCCTCAATTTCAAATGCAGATCAGGCGATTTCAGATGCCAAGCTTCTTCCGAGGATTATTGCGATCGGGGCGGTCACCGCCATGTTGGGTGTTCTGCTTAATCTCATTTTGGGTTTGTCTCGTGTGCTGCTGGCGATGGGTCGCCGGGCCGATATGCCCAAAGCGACTACACACATCAGTAAACATGGTGGTACACCAACTGTTTCTGTCGTTGTGGTTGGTACGATTATTGCCGGACTTGTTTGTACCGGTAGTGTAAAAACGACTTGGACTTTTAGCGCTTTTACTGTGCTGGTTTATTATGCGATTACGAATCTTGCCGCGCTGCGCCTTTCAAAACAAGATCGTCTCTATCCACGTATTTTCTCGTGGTGTGGATTGATTTCTTGCCTCTTTCTCGCTTTCTGGGTTGAATGGCGCATTTGGGCGATCGGTCTTGCCATTCTTTTTGTTGGTTTGTGTTTTCACAAATATCGCCAATGCAGTGCACACTGATCTTTCACACTCTAAACGTCATTCACAAAAAAATATAAGCCAAATGGAATCAAGCTCACACGTTCTCGGTTGATATCCACGTCCACAATCAGTGATGATCAGCAGAAATGAGGTCGTAGCAATGCTGCGTCGGATTTGTATCCTCAGGAGATCTATAATGAATCGTGGTTTTTTATTAGTTCAAATGCGTCTATTCGCTGTTCTCGTTATTATCGTTGTTGCAACATTTGGCCAAATGACGAAATTACATGCTGTTGATATTGCCAAAGAAAAAGGTTCCAAACTTCTACATGATGCTATTGAAGCGCACGGTGGACTCAAAAAATTTCAATCCTATGGCACGTTTACCTATCACACCGACGGCCTTCCCTACAGTGCGGCAGCCCCACTTCATTTCGATCAAACCACTGACCTTGTTGCTCGTAGGCATCGTATGGAAGGCACCAGTGCTAAAGGTTCATTTGTTTCGGGTAGCAACGACACGCAAGGTTGGACCACAAGTAGCGAAATACTCGGCATTCCACCGCGTTGGGTGAATCATGGCAATAGCTATTTTGTTCTCATGCCTTTTATTTTTGCAGACCCCGGTATTACCGTTCGACATGTTGGCGATCGCGAATATGGTGGACAAGTTTTTGATGCGGTTGCTGTGAGTTACAACAAAGGTGTTGGCGATACTGCAGAAGATGATTACATCCTCTACCTTGACAAAGAAACCAAGTGCCTCCGTCTTATCGATTTCAGTGTAACCTATGGCCCAATGCGTGGAGATACTGCGATCGAAGATCTGCCACGCCGCTCGCTCGAGTTTAAAAAATGGGTTGATGTGGATGGCCTCATGGTGCCAGAAATTTTACACTACGCGCCGTGGGAACAAACGTCTACCGGTGGCAAGCGTAAAGATGCCGGTGTGCAGTACATGATTTCAAATATTGATTTCAAGAGAGAACGCCCCAGCCCATCTTTATTCGAAGCACCGCAAGGCGCTGAAATCGAAGGCGAAGATTTTTAATCACATCAATTAATCATCATTGTAAAAAGAGCCTCGCCATAGTATCACAGGTGAGGCCTTTTTGAATTTCAATGTTTGCCATATAAATTAAACCAGATCATTCAGTGGCATCTTTATCTGGCCAGCTTAGATCTTCACGTTCATAATAAGTGGCACTCCCGTCTTCCATCGCTACAATCAAATCCAGCTTCCCGCGTCCAATGTCAACCGCAAGTGGTGAACAGGAGTGAACACCAAATTCTAGCTTTGTACCCTTGAAATGCAGCACTTTGGGGTATTCAAAAACCGGATGTGTTTTGGTTCCAGCATTTCGTAAAAACAAGACGGATGCCTGTCGTCGATCACCTGTGTATACATCATCTGGGTAGCCGCCCGGGCCAGGAATGGCTGCACTTCGCCCTGTACCCGCAAGCAGATCAACCAGGCCATCTCCGTCCCAGTCAACTGCTTGTAATTTGGTGCGTCCCCATTGACCTGCAGCACGCCGGCTGTGTGCTTGGATTGGTCGGCCATCTGTCAATCTCAATACATCACCGCGGTATACGTTGTCATCGTCTGCTTGCCAAAATCTTCGTAATTGATTTTTTTCATCATTGACGATGATGCACGTTTGTTTGCCCGTGTTCCAATCTGTTACCGCAGGTTGCGTTCGCCAAACAAGATGTAGTTCTAAGCCGTTGCATTTAAGTACACGCGGTTCCTCAAAGCGCAGTTCACTCTGATCCGGAACCTGTAATGCAACAGTAATTTCCGCAAGAATACTGTTAAAGATAATGTCCAGTAAGCCGTCGCCATTCCAGTCGTATAGCGTTGGGCAGGTATATCCCCATCGGGCTTCGCCAGGACCTTGAATGCTTCGATACCCCGCGCTGATTTTCATACGCTTATTGCCAGTCATGATAAACTGCGGAACATCAAAGCTTGGATGTTGATTATTGCCGATATTTCGGATGAAATAGAAATCGCCAACATCATTGCCTGCGACAAGATCAATTAGTCCGTCACCATCGAGATCTCCATATGTAATCACAGGCAATTTTCCCAGCGAAAGCACGGGATTTTCAGTCATTACTTGTGTGGGTACATCATATATTGGAGAGTCGTATTTGTTGAATTCTCCGGTGAAGCGGTAATGCCAAAAGTGTCCAGTGTCGCCAACGATTAAATCAGACAAGCCGGTTTGTGGGTTGGGTATTGCAATCGGTGCGGAGATGATGCCGTTGTGATGGATTGCGTGTCCGCTCGATTCGCTCAGATATTTTACTGTTTCGAGCTTAATAGACTTACTACTTTTGTTATGAAAATAATGCAGTGTGCCTTGTTTGTCGCCGCCGACAAGATCACGTTCCCGATTTTTCCCAAGATTAACAACGGTCAAGCTCGGATTGCTGAACATGAAATCTTGGCCTTTACCGAAGATAGGAAACTTGCTTCGTGCGTTTTTGAGTTTTGTGTTGTCGAATGCTGCTGCGCCTAATCCATGATAGATTAAATTGCCGCGCCAAATCCCCGAGCCGTCAAAAGGTTGGTAGAAAGCAGAGTGGTGATGTGCGCCTTCTGGACGATATGGTTGCTCATCACTCACACTGAAGTACGTATGGACTCGTCCTTTGGAAGTAATAGTGCCGGTCAGCGTTCGGATGTTTCTCGGTAGCTTTAGTGGCACCTTAGCGACTGCTCTAAATGCCATTTTCTCACGGTCAAACTTCATCAGATTAATTTGCGTTTTTGAAGGGTACGCACCCCAGATATCGTCCCCAGATTCATTGGGGCCGAAAACGGAGACTACACTAGAAGGCGATTCAAAGTTTACAACGTTGCCATAAATCGGTGCACCGTTTGGCATGAATCTTTTGAATGGCAATATCCTTCGACCGGTTAAAAACAGATCATATGGTCCATTGCCAAACACGTCTGCTGTGCCCATTACTCGTCCTTGGCCATGCTGGTTGTTGCCCAGCGGTCCGAGTTCTGTGCCGAGCATGATCGGTTTTCCGGAAGTCCATGGGATCAACGCCTTGGTATTTGAAGCTGCACATATTTGTGATGAAAAAGAAAAATCAAAGAAAAATATTAGCAATAGGATTAGAGTGGAACGGATCGAAATAGAAAACAACATGTGATGGCACCCCATATCAATGATTATTGTGACGTGCGGATATTGATGGATAACAGCAGATGATTGAACACCTCTCACTCATTGATGATGAGTATCTGTTTGTGTTCACATACTATTGTAACAATCTAAGGGATCGGGTGATCTAGGCATGAATAAGCAACAGCAGATGCGTTCGACTCATTCGATTAACTCACCTTTATGCTTTTCATTATTTAGTCCTAAGCCATGGCAAACTAAGTGAATAGCGTTTTAACAGCGATTGGATTTGACAGTACTGGGGGGAATGGCTAGCATCAAAACTATACTGCGACTCATTCTCAATATAGTCGCAGTCTGAAAAAAAGGGCGGCTGACCTTCCCTGCAGGTTCCAGTCAGTCGCCCGCGCAACGACCATGAGGCCGTCGATCTCATTATCTGGTATCCAATGTAGATTGGCCAATCACGGCGCAGAAAACTCGCGTGCATAGGGAGTTTTTGTACGCTTAAATCTGGATACCGGAAGGATTTACCCATGTTGGTAAGGAGATTTTTTTCGTTCATATTCGTCGTGGCAGTACTTTATGCCACGACCCCTCTCGCTGAAGCAAACCCCATCATTTCCGTCGAGGAAGATGTGATGACATCTGGCTTTTTCGGCGGGGACAACCGTGTCCGCGGCTACTCGGGTGACAACCGCAATGTTCATCGCGTGAGTAACAACAATCCGTTTGGCACCGCTGCCGCTGAAACCATCTACCTCACATTCGACAGCAACAACTTTGCCAGCCTGACTCAACCTGTCTCGCAAGCATTGCTTTATGTCACAAGTGCAGTCGGCGGTTTTAACAACGATGCTTCAGCTGGTAACCCATTCACCGTTTCGGCTCACGCGCTTTCTGCCGACCCCATCACTAGCATCACCGATGATACCAACGCAACTGGTCCCATCGACTGGATCACATTCTTCGACAATAACATCTTGGCCGCCGATCCAGCAGCCATCACTGCCGTCGATTCCTTCGGCCAGATCACATTTGATGTGACAAGCATCGTCAACGACTGGATCTCCGGCGCAAACACAGTCTTCGCCATCGCGCTCACCGGCAAGAACCATGTCAATACCGGAGCAGATTTCCTCCACGGTTTCCTCAATAACACCGAAAACTCCGGCGCTTCATACTTGGTAATTCCTGAACCCGCAAGCCTCAGCCTCATGCTGATTGGTGGCTTGCTCATCGCGAAACGCAAACGCAAATAACGTCTGTCACAAATCTGAATCGTGGGGTCGGCGTTCGCGCCGACTTCCACCTTTAACACATGAGAAGAAAGATGAATACACCACACCCATTTAGATACATCTCGATTTCTCTTCAGCGTTACATGTTGCGTGCCAGTTTGATTGCCATCAGTGTGATGCCTGTTTTGCCTGCGAACGCGATCGATATCAATTTCGATTACCGCTTTGACACACAAGGCATGTTTAGCGATCCGACACGTCGTGCCGCACTTGAAGCTGCAGCAACCGTTTATGATCGTTTTACTGACAATCTGCTTGCGATTAATCCTGATGCCCAGAACACTTGGTCACTTAGTATCAATCGTCCCGATGGTGGCGGCAATGTCACGCTCAACAACCTTAATGTTAACGCACAATCAATCACTGTATTTGTAGGCGGCTGGGGATTTCATCCGTCAGTTCTTGGCTGGGCGGGAGCTGGAAATATTACCAATGTCTCCGGCTCAATAGCATGGCAACAAACTATTCAGGCACGTGGTCAGCTAGGCGCGCTTGATCCCAATCCAACTGACTACGGCGTGTGGGGCGGCGCTATCACCTTTAACAAAAATGTTGATTGGCATTTCGATCTAAATACTGATCCTGCCGAAAATCAGCAAGATTTTCTTACAACAGCCATGCACGAGATTGGCCACATCCTTGGTTTTGGTGAAGCGGCATCATGGGGGCAGCACATTCAAGGCGATGCGGAAAACGGATACACCTTTCATGGCCAAAATTCTCTTGATTTGATCGGCCATCCTATTGCATTGGACCGCTACGGTTCACACTGGGCGGAAGGTACATACAGCGTGATCGATGGCAATCTTCAAGAAACCGCTATGGACCCATCCACGCCACGTGGTCAGCGACAGTGGATGACCGATCTCGATTACGCGGGTTTTGCAGATATCGGCTGGGAAATTCCAGAGCCAACGGTCGCATTCGTTTTTATGTCGTGCTCACTCTTGTTGCTCGGTCGTCACCGTTCAACCAACACTAACTCCACCATAGAAACAGGGGATTTATCATGAAAACAACTATTTTTACAGTATTTTTCAGCCTTGTCTTGCTGCCTTGGCACACAGGAGCAAGCACGCTGCATCCCGAATCTACGTTCGGAGATTTTGCCGATACGGATTCGGTTCCCGCATCTGAACTCGGTGTCTTCGGGATAGGCATGCATATAGTCGCCGGCACCTTTGGTGACGACGGCAATAACAATGATGATGGTGATGTGTTCACCTTTACTATTCCAACCGGCACGCAACTTACATCAATCAATCTCACCACATACACCACCACCGGCGATCCCGGCGGCGGTTCGTTCTTCGCCATCGCCATCGGCAAAACTGTTGGCACTACTATGCAAACAGCAGGCAACCATCTGAGTAACATGCTTGTCTCAGAGACAGGTGAGCTGTTAGATGATCTTGCCGCCGGCGCCATGTTTGGTTCAAGCGCGCTTACTGCACCACTTTCAGCAGGTGACTACGCCATCTTCCTCCACGAAACCAGCACGCAGGTTGACTTTGCACTTTCATTTGACGTGCAAAGTATCCCCGAACCAGCATCAATATCATTCGGCTTGGGTTCACTTGTATGTCTGCTATTAAAGCGGCGCTCAAGCTGAAACCTTATTAAGACGAGTACGAATTAACCCAAAAAATGAAAGGAGATCTATGGCCAACATAACTCCCTAATCACTCCCTGATTCAACTTGTCCATGAACGTGCATGGATGATCAACATAGTTAATCACATTTGCCTTATAGGCAAGGAAAAGAAAGATGTTAAGAACTAATAAAATGATGAATCGTGCAGCTGCAACCGTTGCGCTGCTTTCCGTTACGGCTTTTACAGGTCAAGCGATGGCCGATGCCTTCAATTTTGTGGCACCCGACGGGTGGAGTGTTGGTGATGTTAACACCACGTATCAAGATTGGGGAACATTTACAACGAAAACAGGAAACCTTCCCAATCTCGGCTCATCGGTCAACCCATCTATCACAAGTGCTGCAACCGTTGATGTGACAGGGGGAGGTTTCGTTGCAGGGAGCGGAAACTTTTATTCATTCAGTAGCGATCATGGTTTTATTGCAGATATCTACAACCATGGCGGTAGTTCAGGAACCGGTGGGCTTTCGGTGGGTTCTGGGACTCACGTCATTGTTCAAACATCATCAACACTCAACGGTAGTGCCGGCGTGTATGCAAGCACGCTTGAGATAGTTGACCACGCCGGTAACACAATCGCTGGTGGCAATAACGCTAGCGCACTTCGCCACAATGTGATTTTTGAAGGAATCGTTCCAAGTACCTTTGGTGATGTGATGCAGCGTGAAGAAATCTGGGAATTCTATCTGCCAAACTACGTTGGCGATTTCCGTGTACAGGCGGATGTTATCGTTCACTCCAGCTTTGATCAGTTGCGTGTAGATTCTGCGATCGCTGATAGCGCCTTCGCCATCACAGCAATCCCTGAACCTGCTTCACTGGCATTACTCGGACTTGGTGGATTAATAGCTGGTCTGAGACGTCGGCAGAAGTAATTCAACTTTCCGGGGTTTCATATGCCTTCAACGGTGACTGGTTTCGCGACCGGTCGCCGTTTTCTTATTAAACCGCATTCTTTGGAGTAGAATCGCTCAACATAAGCTGTTTCTCAAAAACGCTGACGCAAATAACGCCTATTTCGTCCATCCTAGGTGTTTGTCACAGACCAAGATATAAACTACATTTCAACAGAGCGCAAACAAAACCCCTTGAAAACAAGGGGTTAAGTCGTTTAAGCGGAGAGGGCGGGATTCGAGCCCGCGGTACGGGGAGAACCCGTACGACGATTTAGCAAACCTTATTCATAAAATTATAAGTAACGAATTAAAAGATTTTATAAATAGTTAAATTTCAGTAGTGTGAAAAAAGTGTTGTTGCAGCTAAGAGTACGGCTGTATTTGGTGTTGAGCTTTGTGTTTCAGAAGCTGATTCTAACGCCTGCATAGACGTTGTTGACGATGAAGTCGTCTGGCGTGAACTCCACGTTGTACTGCAAGGTAAAGCTCACCGGCGCTTCGTGGCTGATGCCCACGAGGTTCACGCCGATCAGACCTGAGTCACGTCCGGGGCCGATGCCGGTGTAGGTAAACGACTCGCCGCCAGCTGGCACACCCACATCAACCGTGTTGATCGGATCAAGGTATTCATGCTCCCAGAACCCAACGAGCTCCGGCACGAACAGCATCGCGTCTGTGTCGTATTCATACGTGGCTCGGAAGCCGAGGCGTGTGACGAATGAGTTGCCATTAAAGGCACCCACATTAAGATTCAAGCTGTCAGCCCCCGTCTCACTGTGCGAACCAATCTGCAGGTTCACCCATTGCAGTGCGAGCTGCGGGCCAAAGCCCCAGTTGCCTTTTTTGAATTCGTAGCCACCGGTGGCAAGTGTTTGCAGGTAGAAGCCGGTCGGATCGGACTCAGCAACGCGATCAACGGTACCAAAACGAATACGTCGGTTGTTTTCATAGAAGTTCACGCCGCCACCGAAGAGGCCGGAGGCATAGAAGCCTTCTTCATTAAACCATGTCATATACATGCCGGTGTTGATGCTGTTGAACGAGTTGGTGCCCTGCCCGTTGTCAACCGTCACGCCGGTGTTGGAGTAACCGACGAAGGCGCCTGCTGCAAGTGTGTCAAGCACACGGTAATCAAAGCCGAAGGTGACGCCGCCGGTGTTGAAGTTGTAGCCCGCCTGGCTGGAGGTTGAATCGTAGTCGCCGAAGGTGCCGAAGCCGTTCACCCACGCGCCCCAGATGTCTTTCTCTGCGCCTGTAAATCGAGCGGTTTCCTGCTGCTGCTCGAGTGTTTCCTGCGCCTGCATCGCAAGCATCATGGCGAACTCAGGGTCCGCGGAGTCATTGATGCTGGCGTTGTCGGGTGTGTTCACGCCCAGGTTGTTGGACCAGAGCTTGGGCAGACCGTTACGCAGTTCGTTGAAGCGGCCGTTGAAGTTGTTGTTCTGAACGTCGATGCCTTTGAACGTGGCTTCAGCTTGTGGCACCAGGTAGTTCGGCACGATCTGTTCGAACGCGACGACCAAGTTGTTGCCGGTCTGGTTCTCGAGTTGCGCGATGACGGTGGCCATGTCGCCGGTGGGCGAGTTGTTGGCGATGCGTGTGAATGCTTCGGCAGCAAAAACAAGATTGCGAGCGGTGACGGTGTTGGCAAAATCAGCGGTGGCTGCGTTGAGCGTCACCGTAATATCATTGGCGTTGTAAGTGGCAGTGGCTTCAAAGCCCGCGATGTCGTCGAGGATCGTTGCAAACGTGCCGCTCACACCGCCATCGGCATCAAGAATGGTGAATGTATCACCATCAGTGGCTGAATAACCCCCAAGGCCGATCACGTTGAGCGTGCCGTCAATGGCAGCCGTACCAGTGACATCAATAAAGTCATTACCGGTACCGGGACCAGCAGTGGAAGCGATCTCCATGTCATAGATACTGGTGCTATTCAGTGTGAGATTGCCGCCGACGATCATGGTACCGGGGCTGTTGCCGGGCGACACGGTGCCGGAGTTGATGAAGTTGCCCGCAAAGTTCATTACGCCACTCAGTGTCGCGCCACTGGCCACGTTAACATTTCCACTTGCCATCGTGCCATTGATAATCAACGTGCCTGCCGTTACCGTCGTGTCGCCGGTGAACGTATTGTTGCCGGATAGTGTGGCAGTGCTTGAACCTTCCTTGGTCAAACCGCCATCGCCACTGATGACGCCCGAAAGTTCGAAATCATTACTGCCGCTCACGGTCAGCGTGTTACCAGAACTAATACTGGTTGTATTACTGATCGTTCTATCATCGCTATTTGATTGAATCACTGCGTCATCGTCTACAGAAAGGTTGCCTGTTCCCAAAGCATCATTATTGCCAATGATTAAAGTGCTGCCTAATAACGTTGTTCCACCGGAGTATGTATTCACGCCACTAAGTGTCAACGTATCACTGGCTGAATCCATTCCTACCGCCAAGCTTCCAGAACCACTTATTACGCCGGATAGAGCAAGATCATTGCTGCCGCTTAAGGTCAGTGTTTGACTACCGGAGAAAGCAATGGCATAACTTACAGATCGTGCATCATCATTTGATTGAAGCGTGGTATTACCCGTCACTGAAAGACTGCCTGTCCCTAAGGCATTGTCATTGCCAAGAATAAGCGTACCTTGTGTTATGGTTGTGCCACCTGTGTAAGTATTGTTACCGCTGAGTGTGATTGAGCCTCCTATCGCCAACAAAGAAAGCGATCCATCGCCGCTAATGACACCAGCATGGTTGAAACTATTATTCGATGACAATCCTAATTCAACGCCAGAACTTATATTGGTCGCATTGCTGATTTCGATATTTGAAGTGGTGGTCAAATTTGAATTTCCGATGGCACTAATCGTGCCTGTACCTAATGCCTGATTCGCATTGACAAAAGCCCTTCCGTTTTCTGAGAGGGTTGTGCCACCTGTATAGGTATTGCTGCTATTAAGCGTTAATGATGCATTCCCACTATTGTTCACATTCAAAGCACCATCGCCACTGATAATACCTGTCATCGTTAGATCTCTGTTGCCGCTTACCGTCAGCGTACTGCCAGAACTAATACTCACATCATTACCAATGGTTCGCGTCAAAGTATCGGGTTGAATCGTAGCATCACCTGTTATCGAAAGGCTGCCTGTCCCAAAAGCGTTGTTATTGCCAATTGTAATACTTCCACCTGATAAGGTGGTTCCACCCGTATACGTATTTGATCCAGAAAGAGTCAGAGTGTTACTGCCAGATTTTACTAAGGCGCCAGTATTCGAAATCACGCCAGTCAAGGTAAGATCATTGGTACCATTAATTGTTGTTGCACTGCCACTCAACAATACAACATTATTGCTGATTGACCGTGCATCATCATTGGACTGGAGTGTTGCATTGGCATCACTGTCAGTAATAAGATTAGAAGTACCAAGTGCATTGTCGTTACCGAGAATCAATGTTGATGAACCAATAAGTGCGCTACCGCCGCTATAGGTGTTACTGCCTGATAATAGTAATGTCGCACTATCCTCCACAGTAAGGCCATTTGTACCACTGATAACCCCTGAAAGCGTAAGCTGGTTACTGCCTGTGATCCTTGTAACATTATCGATCGTAAAATTATTGCTGATGGATATTGCATCATTATTCGATTGCAAAAATAAATTACCTGTTACCGAAACATCGCCTGTTCCCAGCGCATTATTATTGCCAACGATTAACGTGTTGCCTAATAATGTCGTTCCACCGGAGTATGTATTTGCGCCGCTAAGTGTTAACGTATCACTGGATGAATCCATCCCCACCGCCAAGCCTCCATCACCACTGATGACACCTGTAAGTGCAAGATTGCTGTCGCCACTCACAGTGAACGTTTGGCCAGAGGCGACACTTATTCCATTGCTAATTGATCGTGCATCATCAGTCGATTCAAACGAAGCATCACCGAACAAAGTTACACTACCAGTGCCTAATGCATTATCATTGCCCAGAATAAGCGTGTCACCTAATAAGGAAGTTCCACCGGTATAGGTGTTGTTGCCTGTCAGTAAGGTCGTGGTACCGTTGAATGTAGCTAAGCCACCATCGCCGCTGATGATACCCGATAGTGTGATCTGATCGCTGCCGATGACAGTGAGTGCATTACCGGTCGAGGTGATGAAATTATTCGCGATGTTCCGTGAGTCATCATCGGATTGAATTCGTGCATCACCGGCTACAGTCACATCGCCTGTCCCAAAGGCATCGTTGTTGCCAGCAATAATCGTGCCATGCGTTAGTGTCGTTCCGCCGGTATACGTATTCGTACCACTCAATGTCAGCGTGTCATCTAAGTTAGTTATATCCATCGTCAAAGCGCCATCACCGCTGATCACACCAGAGAGTGTAAGATTACGCAACCCGGCCACGGTCAGCGTTTGGCCACTGGCGACGCTGATTCCATTGCTCACTGATCTGGCATCATTATTTGATTCAATCGCTGCATCACCCGTGATTGAAAGACTGCCTGTTCCTAGCGCGTTATCATGGCCGAGAACAATTGAGCCTGTTGACAAAGTTGTGCCACCTGTATACGTATTATCACCTGAAAGCGTCAGCGTGTTGCTGCCAGATTTTACTAAGGCGCCGACATTCGCAATCAAGCCAGTTAATGTAAGATCGTTAGTACCATTAATTGTCGTTATACTACCGCTCAACAAATCAATACTATTGCTGATTGATCGCGCATCATCGTTAGATTGGAGTGTTACATTTGCGCTATTGTTTGCAAAAAGTTTACCCGTACCGAGTGCACTGTCATTACCAAGAATCAATGTTGATGAATCTTCAAGTACAACACCGCCAAGATGGGTATTACTACCCGATAATAGTAGGGTCGCACTATCCTGCACTGAAAAAATATTTGTACCACTAATATCTCCTGACAGCGTAAGCTGATTGCTACCTACGATCCGTGTAATAGTATTGAGCGTAAAATTATTACTGATGGCTCTTGCATCATTATCAGATTGCAATGACGAATCACTTGTTACCGAAACATCACCAGTTCCCAGCGCATTGTCATCGCCGAGGACAACTGTCCCGCCTGACAAGGTGGTGCCACCTGTATGGGTATTCGATCCACTGAGTGTTAACGTACCGCTTCCAGATTTGTTTAAACTCCCATCTGTACCGGAAATCACACCCGATATGGTGGTGTTATTGCTGCCATCAATATTAAGCTGTACACCACCTGTATCGCTTAAATCGATGCCACCAGTTATTGCAACAGCGCCAGATGTGGCATTAAGAGCTAGCGAGCTTCCCGTCCCCAAAATGTCAACGCTAATCGTTCCTGTCCCAGTCTTGTTATTGGTAACGCCGCCTCCAGTATTGAAAGACAAAGAGCCTGTTCCCTGAAGCGTATAATCTCCATTCGTGCCTGATGAACTGAAAGTTAGATTATTGATATTGGTGTAAGCCAAATCAATGTTTGTAATTGTGAATGGAGACGAGCCATTACCGGATTCAATGGTAATCGTGCCATCGACATCGGTTGCCGGCGCACCGTTCGACCAATTATCATTAACTGTCCAAACATTGCTGATAAAACCTGTGAATGTTGCATCCACAGCGTGTAGTTGTGTGATACCAACCACGTATAAACATGCCACAGCGATTAGCACGCGAGACATACAATTAACCTTTATGTTCATATAGGCCGCAAATCGAAACGAAAAACACGAAATCCAAACCACGAGCGAAAGAGGAAAAACAAGACTGGGCAAACTCACCGCAACTGTACTGATATTATCAAATCGCAAAGCACGTCTTTTACTGTCGTCGCAAGGTAAACTTAAACTTGAAAAACATAATCGGGGTAAACGATTATTAAAAACCAAAACACATATTGGACTAAATTAGCAGTGTTAACATTTAGAATACAGCAGTATTTTCGTATTCCTTTGAGATCTGTCCTAAGATGAATTGGAGCCACGAGAGGCGACTTGCTCACCGGTCTAATACTTGAACAAACTGAATCCTGATGTAGACGCAATACCACGGCGGTCCATGACGGTGAAAGAGCTTGGCAGGCTGTTTCGTCTGGACGAGCAGTCAGCGCACAAGCAATCGAAGATGCAGTCGAAAGAACGTAAGCTGCTTTATCTGGTTGCCATGTACACTGGCTTGCGCTCCAGTGAGCTTGCCAGCCTGACGCGATCATCGTTCACGCTTGAAGGTGATTCGCCGACGATCCAGATTCACGCGAAATCGTCCAAGCGTGGCAAGTATGATCGCATCCATCTGCACCCGGATTTAGTGAAGCCCTTGCGTCAGCATGTAGCCACCTTTTCCCGGATGAACCAACGGTCTACATGCAGCTATGAGCAGGTGGTGAATCAGGCTGATGCGGCTATGGATTGGAATGGAGATGATGAGCCGGAACCGGATGGAGCGGGTGGCGGAAGCTGGAGTGATGTAGAGGAAGATGAGGGGGAAAGTGGTGCGATGGTGCGACAATTTGATGTACCAAATCACAATAATATGTAACTTTTAGAAGAAAAATTGCCATATGAAAATGATCCAATCTTCCGAGGGCGCAAAAAAAAACCCTTGTAAACAAGGGTTTAGGGGAGTTAAGCGGAGAGGGCGGGATTCGAACCCGCGGTACGGGGAGAACCCGTACGACGATTTAGCAAACCGTTGCCTTCAGCCACTCGGCCACCTCTCCGTGAGCCTGCGATGTTCGCAGGTTCAATGATAGGAACGGATTGTATCAGTATTCGCTCAGTTCTCAAGGCTGCAAATAAACCAGAATTGTAGCGATATTTGTGGGTAGTAAGGTGGCTATGGTGAAGGTATATCAATGTTGAGAGTAAGATAAGCTTTTTGTGAGTAGGTCATTTGCTTTTAAGAGGTTACAGTTGTTTGTCCGTAGTGAGATGTGGTTACTGGCGATTGGTTATCCACTGTTTTTGCAGGTATGAGAATTTAGCATGTAAGGTTCGCATGTATTCTGATTATATGAGGCCGAATGGGACTTATAAGGAAAGGACGAGGTGAGTTGATTAGGAGGTGGAGATGGGTAGTGATAGAATGCTGGATTGATAAGCGCGGCGAGGCCGCGTTTTTAATTTCTGATGGGTGTGGGATTAAAGGTAAAAAGCAAGATGGCGTTTAAGAAGTTGAATATGGAAGAGGTGTTGTTGCGGGCGGTGAGTGAGCGTGGGTATGAGAAGCCGACAGAGATTCAGCGGCGTGTGTTTGAGTCGGTTGTGGCAGGAAATGATGTCTTGGGATGTGCTCAGACAGGAACGGGGAAGACGGCGGCGTTTGCATTGCCGATGTTGCAGAAACTGTATTTGAGTGCGCCGAAGAGCATTACGGCAGGTGCAGATGAGGTGGAGGTTGATCCTAGTGTCGGTGGTACAGGGCGCGATGCTGGAGAAAAGGGTAAGGGCAAAGGGAAGTGGAGTAAGAAGAAAGGGCGGAAGAAGAAAAGTGGTCGGAGAATAGAGATTTGGGAAAGTTGGGAGCCGGATGGTCGGAAGATTCGGGGATTGGTCATGACGCCAACGCGGGAATTGGCGGAGCAAGTAGTGGAAAGCTTCCGTGTATATGGGAAGTACACGGGATTGCGAAGTGGGGTGGTGTATGGCGGGGTGAAGCAGGGGGGGCAGGTAAAGGTTTTGAATGCGGGGATTGATGTTTTAGTGGCGACGCCGGGGCGTTTGTTTGATTTGATGGAGCAGGGGTATGTGGATTTACGGGGGTTGGAGATGGTGGTGTTGGACGAGGCTGATCGGATGCTGGACATGGGATTCTTGCCGGATGTGAGGCGGCTGGAGAAGGAAATTGGGGAGCGAGATGTTCAGCGGTTGATGTTTAGCGCGACGATGCCGAAGTCTATTCAGCGCTTAGCCAATGAGTTTTTGGATGATGCGGAGTTTGTGGAGATTGAGCCTGAAGTGTTGACGGCTGATGGTGTACTACAGAGTGTGTATCACGTGGAGGGGTTGCACAAGCCGGCGCTTTTGAGGGAGTTGTTGCAGGACGGCTCGATGAGCCGAGTGTTGGTGTTTGTGCGGACCAAACGCGGAGCAGAGAAATTAGTATGGCGGTTAGGAAAGTTTGACTTTGCAGCAGAGAGTATTCACTCGGATCGATCACAGGCGGCGCGCTTGCGGGCGTTGCGCGATTTTACGAGTGGGAAGGTAAATGTGCTGGTAGGGACGGACATTGCGGCGCGCGGTTTGGATGTGGATGACATTACGCATGTGGTGAATTATGACTTACCGGAAGACCCGGAGACGTATGTTCACCGGATTGGCAGGACGGGACGCGCGGGACGTGCGGGGATTGCGATGACGTTCTGTTCACAGGCTGAGTTGTATTTGTTGAATCGGCTGGAGAAATATTTAGGGAATGAGATTGAGGTGGCGGGGCATGTGCATGAGGTGAGCGACGAGCAAAAAGAGGCGGCACTAGCGAAGGCGAAGAAGATCGCGAAGGAGAAGAATGAGAAGCGTCGTGTGAAGACGCGGCCGGGGATTGGTCGGGTGAGGAGCGGGGAATCTGGGAAGCCTGGCCGAGGCCGGAAGAAGGCGGCGCGCAAGGGAAGTAGGGGCGGCGGTACGGGGAGGCGGAAGAAGAAGGCAGCGGCGCGCGGGAAGGTTGAGGATGGTCCGAAAGCTGTGAAGCCGAAGACTAAAGCAAAATCGGGTGCGAAAGCAGATGTCAAGAAGAAGGTTATGAAGAAGAAGGCGGCGGGCCGGAAGCCGGGCGATCATCCGAAGACGAAGAAGGTGCATCGTAAGGGTGGATCGAGTGTAGGTTCGATGAAAAAGAAGGCGGGGGTGAAGAAAAAAGCTGCAGGCAAGAAGCGCGGTGGAGGCGGGGGGAAGAAGAAGGTTCGTGTTGGTAGCGGAGTAAAGAAACGTGGGGGTAAGAAGAAGTAATGTGATGTTTTTGATTGTGTAAGGTATTTGGGTGTATTAAGGTTGAAGAGTGTGGCGGGTTATTGTGGGGCGAGGAGCTTCTAATGCGAATGGTCATGATGATTTTGGCAGGGGTTATGATGATGGATGTACAGGATGTTGTTGCAGAAGGGGAGGGGGATGGGGAGGTCTTGTATGTGGTGGAAGCAGTAACGGCGGAAGGAAGTTTTAACAAAGGAATTGAGGGGCCGGCAGTTGATCGAGCAGGGAATATATATGCGGTTGGTTATGGTGAAGGAGCAACAATTGGGAAGGTGTCGTCACGTGGAGACGGTGAATTATTTTTGACGATGCCGAATGGGAGTGTTGGTAACGGGATACGTTTTGATCGGACGGGGAAATGGATGTTTGTCGCTGACTACAAGGGTCACAATGTTTTGAAGGTGGCGGTAGATACTCAAGTGGTAGAAGTCTTTGCGCACGATGAACGGATGAATCAGCCGAACGATATTGCGATCACAAATGAGGGGGTAATTTTCGCAAGTGACCCGAATTGGAGGGATGGGACGGGACAGGTTTGGCGGATAGAGAAGGACGGGAAAACAGTGTTGTTAGAGAAGGGAATGGGGACGACGAATGGGATTGAGGTGAGCCCAGACGGAAAGCAGCTATATGTGAACGAAAGCGTACAGCGACGTGTATGGGTTTATGATTTGAATGAGCATGGAGATATTAGCCATAAGCGTCTGCTGATTGAGTTCCCTGATCATGGTTTGGACGGAATGCGATGTGATGTGGATGGGCTTTTGTACGTGACGCGGTACGGGAAGGGGACGGTGGCTGTGATTGATGAGGCGGGTGAGGTGGTGCGCGAGATTGAGGTCGGAGGCAAGCGAGTAAGCAATGTTGCGTTTGGTGGAGAGGATGGGCGGACGGTGTATGTAACTGTGGTAGATCGAGGGCGGTTGGAAAAGTTTCGTGTGGCACGGCCGGGCCGGAGCTTTGAGATGTGGGATGAGGATGCTCAGTGAGGTTTAATCAGGAGATAGGGGTTGGGTTGGGAGGTTGAGCTGCAGGGCGGCATAGATTTTTTCCAGGGCAGTTTGTGATTCGATGATTAGGTCAGGGTCGGCAAGGTCGGGGGGGGAAAGTTCATCGCGATAGTATGTTTGAATGATATCTCTAAGTATTAAATAGAGTTCTTCAGTGAGTATCGCGGGTTGATGCATGGCTGCGAGTTGATCGGGTGTGAGTGTTACGCGGAGTCGAAGACAGGCGGGGCCGCCACCGTTCATCATGGACTGACGGACATCAACGATGTGTACATCTGAAAGATATTCATTTTCTAATAGTTTTTGAACAACACTCCATGCTTTGGTGTGTTCGCGGACTTCAGCTGGGCAGAGCAGATGCTGGGAATCAGGAGTGCTTGGTGGGGTGAGTAGTTGCGAATTAAAAAGATAGGTAGCGACTGCGTCTTCGAGGGGCAGATCCTCTTCGTGGATTTCTACGAGGTGGAGGGGTACCTCGTGTAAGGTTTGAAATCGGTCTTTGATAAGTAAGAGTGTGTGTTGAGCGCCGACATAGGCGGTGCTGTGATAGAGGTAGAGATTGCGGTTGCCGACGGCGATAACGTCGTTGTGGAAGACACCTGCTGAAACAGCGCGAGGAGCTTGTTGCAAATAAAAGGTGTTGTGTGCGTCGAGGTGATGTTGCTGTGCGATAGCGTATGAGGCGGCGCGGAGTTGTCGGCCGTCACCTTCAGGAATAGGTGAGATGGTTTCATGTGAGGGATGATGATCGGGAGATTGTTTGCCGAAGGTGAAGAGATGTAGGCCGGAGGCGTTATAGGTTGGGCAGAGGCGGGTGTGGTTGGCAGCGCCTTCATCAGGAAGGTGGTGGGGGAGGGTGTGGTGATGTTTGAAGTGGCTGGGATCATGAAAAATCTGCTGGAGGAGATTGGCGGTGTAGTGGTGTTCGATAGAGCGGTGAAGGTTTGAGTTTAGATTTGCAGGTGTGAAATGAAGTTTGTGGTCGGGGGTATCGGGAGATGGGGAGTGGGTTGCGGCGTTTGCGGCCCACATAGGGGAGGCGGAATAGGCGGCTGCAAGAATGTGTGGTGCCTGGTCAAAGGCTTGTCTAACTGATGAATAGATGTCGCCAGTAAATTGGTGCTCGTGAAGAAGGGGAAGGAAGGGGCGAGGGTGAGGAGGAAGAATAGCTTGGGGGATACCGAGCGATGCGACGGTGCGGGCTTTCTCGAGTCCCTGAAGAGCGGCAGTACGTGGGTTGGATGTAAGATGTTTATTTGAGGCAGAGGCGATATTACCTGAGGCGAGCCCTGCGTAGTTATGCGTCGGGCCGACGAGGCCGTCAAGTTGTAGTTCAATAGTGTTGTTCATGATTGATTAGATGTCGAATAGTTGATTAGATTGAGGGGGACGTAGTGGCGCGATGCGGAGGGTGTCGCCAAGTGAAACGTCCAGTGCGTTTGCGGCTTCAGGGGGGATGATGATGGTGTTCGGCTGTGATGCGAGAATGATGTTTGCGAGGCAAGCAGAAAAGTTTTCTTTGAAGGAGGAGAGGATGGAGAGAGTGATGGGTTTGTCACGGAGGAGCTGTTCGGGAGGGATGTTGCCGATGATTTGCCCTTGTTTAACAGGGGAAATTTCGGCGATGCTGACAGTGAGAGATTCGGTGAGAGTTCTAATTTGATTGGTGGGGCATTGCATGGTTGGGCCGGCGTCGAAGATATCAATGAGGTTGATAAAGCGAAAACCTTCAGAGATGAGGAGTTGTTGTGCGGGTTTAGCATCGGGATGGACGCGACCGATGACGGCTTGCGCTTCTGGAGGGAGGATGGGAATGTAAATGGGAAAGATGGGCAGGAGATCGGCGATGAATTGTTTGTCGAGCGCGCATTGTTGGTCGGCGGCGACAAAATCGATTTTGAAAAAATGTTTGCCGAGTGCATTCCAAAAGGGAGAGTTACCTTGTTCATCGTTCAGGCCGCGCATTTCAGCGATGATGTTGGTGCTGAATTGATCGGGCGATTGTGCGATATAGAGAAAGCGGGCGAGGGAGAGGAGGCGACCAAGGTGGGGATGGCGATGATCTGGGTGTAGGAGGAGGGTACCGATTTCGGTGGGGCCGTTGTATTGTGTGGTGAGGTGAAGGGTTTGGATGTTGTTGTCGATGCCAAGGTGTTCGGAATGCCGGGTAACGGTTTCGATGCGGTAGGAGTAGTAGGGATGTTCACCGCCGACTGAGCGTTTGATGCCGGAGGTGCCGACGACTTTATGGTTCGTGGTATCTTCGAGGACGAAGAGCGGTGCGTCACCGGAGAGTGAGGATTGGATACGCTTTTGGATATGTTTTTCTTGAGGGAGCATTGAGGTGAAGCCGAAGCCAGCAGAGTGTGCGAGTTCGACAAGGTCAACAAGGTCATTGGGATGAGCAGAGCGAAGTCGGTACATGCTTTATTTTATCGGCATGGTGCGGTGAAAGGATTGAGGGTTATAGATTTGTGAGGCGGAGGTATGTACAGAATCATGTATGTAAGAGATATAGGCGTTTGAGGGGAATGTTAATGACAATAAAAAAACTGCGATCGGATTGATCGCAGTTGATGGTTGTTGAAATATTGGTTGGAAAGTTATCGCACTTTCGGGGGTTAGACGGATTGAATTTTTTTAATGGCGGTTTCAATGAGATTCGCAGCGAGATCGATGTGCGATTCATCGATGGCGGGGATGGGGGGGAGCATACGAAGGCGGTATGGGTTGCCGCCGGCGATGAAGCAGAGAAGCCCGTCGTCGTAGAGTTGCATCATGAGTGCTTTGGCTTTGTCGAGTGAACCATCGAGTGGGGTGAAGGCGATCATGTCGCCAAGGCCGAAGGGGCCGGTGAGTGAGCCGGGGACGCGGTCCGCGATGTCTTGAAGTTTGGTGCGGAAGTAATTTGTGAGTGTTTCAATTTTTCCATTAGGACCAAAGAGATCGCCGTTGGCGAATGTATCCATGATGGTGATCGCGGCATTGATTTGTGAGGCGGAGGAGGTGAAGGTTTGTGAAATCAGGCCGGGCTTGGGTTTATAGTTGGATGTGAAAAGTGTGGCACAAACCTGCGAGAGCTTACCGATGTTTACAAGGTCGACAAGATCGTCGAGGTTATAGTATTGGAAAGCGAAGGGTTTAGAGAAGCGGCCGAAGGTTTGGATTTCATCTGCGAGAACGGCGACGTTGTTTTCGCGGCAGATGGTCATGAGTTCGCGGAAGTAGTCTGCCTGCGCGACTTTGTAACCGCCGCCTTCACCTTGGAGGAGTTCGAATTTCATAAGTGCGTGGCGGTTTGGGTAGCGCTGAATGAGTCGTTTGAGCGCGGCAATAGATCGGGCGGTAGATTCTTCTGGGTTTTCAGGGTCGAAGTAGGGGATGTAGTCGACATTGAGGACGGTGGGGATGCCGGTACGGTAGAGTTCCTTATCGGTGACAGATGCCATGGCGATGGTACGGCCGCAGAAACAGTTTTCAAAAGCAATGACACGGTCCGCAGGTGAGTGTTTTTGGAAGGCGAGTTTGAAGGCGTTGTCGTTGGCCATTGAGCCAGATGATGTAAGGAAGCAGTGTTCCAGTTCGGCCCCTTGTGCTTTGGCGAGCTTCATGATCTTGTTGAGCAAAATTTCGGTGTCGAGGTTTTGCTGAAGATTGCCTTGCATGATGGTGTCAGCGAGTGCGGCGTCGATTTGTGAGTCGAGAAGGATAGGTGAGGAGTGACCGAAGAAGTGGACACCAATACCAGTAATGAAGTCGAGTTTGACCGAGCCGTCGCCGAGTTCGACGAAGGGGCCGTTACCGAGACCGGAGCCGAGGTATGGGAAGAAGAGATTGCCGCCGCGGAGTTGGCCACAGGACTCAAGTGTAGATTTATAGGATGTTTCAAGTGAGAGGTTTGCGGGTGCGACATTGTCGAGTTTAGATGAATGTTCGGTGAGCGCTTCACGGAGCAAGGCTTTGGCTTGCTGGACGCGCGGATCGTTGTGAAAGTTGGTTGCGTGTGTGTTGTTCTCGCTCATGGTCGGTTACTCCTGTGGGTGCTTCAGGGATTATAAGGAATTGGGGGGAGTTAGGGTGCCTGAAGCGTAGTGAATCAACAAAGCGGCGCTGAGTTTGCAGCGCTCGGTTAAGCTTTGAGTGTTAAGTTGTTCTTTGTCACTGTGCATGAAGTTGCCGCGTGGTCCGAGGGTGTCGATGTTGGGGAGTCCTGCGGCAGCGAGCTTGTTGCCATCACAGACGCCACCAGACGGCTCCGTGCCGAATGATAGGCCGAAGGATTGCCCTGCGGTTTGCAGGTCGGCGATGAGTTTTTCGATGGGTGAGGTGAGTGGTTTGGGTGGGTTGTTGAAGGAGCCGTGGATAGTGATAGGAGCGGGGAGGGATGGATTTATTTCGGCAATGATGTTGTCGAGTTCGATGGTGATGCGGGTCTGTTCTTCAGGGGTTTGAAGTCGGACATTGAAGCGGAGGATGGCGTGGCCGGGGACGACGTTGAAGGGGCCACCGGAATGGAGAGCGGCAATGTTGACGGTTGTGCCAGCAGCTTTGTCAGTAAGTTTGGCGAGTTGGTTAGCGATATTGGTTGCAGTGAGGAGCGCGTTGTTACCTGAAAAGAAATCACGGCCAGCGTGTGCGGCAGTGCCGGGGATAGAGAGTGAGAAATTGCCAGATCCTTTGCGGTGAGAGATAAGATTACCGTTTGGGAGTGCGGGTTCGTAGACCATACCGAAGTGTGCAGTAGGGGCGTGTTCCTTGAGGATGGAAGCGGAGCCTGGTGAGCCAATTTCTTCATCAGGGTTGAGGATGATTTTCCAGCCGAGGTTCTGGGCATGAAACGATTGCTCGAAGGCATGGAGTGCAGTGATGAGAGTGACCAGCCCGCCTTTAGCATCAATAACACCAGGGCCATTGAGGGTGTGGTCATCTAACCATGAGATAGATTGGAGGGGATGGTCGGGTGGATAGACGGTGTCGAGGTGGATGCAGAGGATGGCTTGGAGAGGAGCGGTAGGGCGTTTGGTGATGATGAGTGTGTCGGCGAGGGGTTGTGAAGTGATGGAGCCATCGTTGGTCATGATGGATGCAGGTTGAGTGGGAACACGGTTGAGCGTATCAGGGTTGAGTGGGGCAATGAGTGTGAGAACGTGGTCGATAGATTGGGAAAGGCCGGGTAGATTAAAGGTATGGGAATTGATATTAGCAAGATCGATGATAGCTGCGACCATGTGGTCGTGCTGGGTATCAATGAATGAGAATGTATCGTTGAGCGGTTGCATGGTAGATCTTGAATATTTTTATATATGTGAATCGGTGACTGTATCTTTCTAGCTGTGGAAATAACAAAACCCTCGTTCCATATTCAGGATCGGAGGGCATTTTGGTATGTGACGCACACGGCAGTGGCGAACTGCGGGAACCCAATCGAGGTGTCCAGGACGAAGTGCTCTGGATGCACGGTATCGTAACCGGATGAGGTCTAACGGGAAAGGGGGAGTTAGATATGAGTCCATTTTCGTTTTAAAAGATTCGTTTTAAATGATTTAAAAAAGTATCTGTTTCGGCGTAAAGAAGATTGATGTTATGCGAATGTGATACTGCCATGGTGTTGTATGGAGCTGTCACCAGAATTAAGGGTTTATGCCGGTAGGAATAGCTTCATAAAATTGAAGTTTTTTACTAATTCTGCCGATGAGAAGTACTCGTAATACACAGAAGTCATATTGGGGTTGCGGATACGAAGTCATTTAAGTGGGTTTGGGATGTCGTTGTCTGTAAATAACTAGACGATATCGGGGACTGCTGGGTTAGGACGATGCGGTCGCATTTCTGTGCGGGGATCAAAAAGACAATTTATTGATTTCATTTGATTCCATTTTAGGGGCATTAGATGGACAGATTGCGCGCACACGAAGTTACAGTGGGGGACCGTTTTGATCGCTATGTTTTTTTATCTTCCGGTGAGAGATTGATTGGGCCGGAGGAGGTAGTGAGGCCAATACATATCTTGAAGCTTGGTACTGAAGAAAGCGGATCATTGATACTGGCAGATGATTTAGGTGATCTTGAAACGGCTGGGATGCTGCATCAAGTTTCCTCTCAGAGTTTAAAAATTGGTAATATTTTAAAAAGATCACTACTGACAAAATTTGGTCATGTGATTGTTGAAGGACCGATCGAGCTTGTGGCACATCATTTGGCGGCTATCTCATTGGCCGAAGTAATCTATGAGAAACCAAACACAGATAAAGGCGGGCGTGGACGAAGTGGTGCTGCGGCGAGTGATCAGATGCAGCAAGAAGCGGATAGTTATTGCCGACTGTTGTTTGATGAATTGAAAAAAGAATTGGCAGGACAACAGTTTAACTTTCGTTTAGGACGAGATGAAGATCGCGTGATTGATTATGGGAGTGAGCCGATCCCAGACGTGGAGGAGATTGCTGATAGGCGGCGTGAACATCAAGCGCAAGTTGCAGAATCATATGCGAAATTGCATGTAGGACAGCGAATTGATGTGTTACGGTTTGATCAGATGATAGATCGTTTGTTGGCTGCATATGCTGAGAATCCGCTATGTTTTGGGCAATATGGTGTGGGACAAGATGAGGGCAGTGAGTATTTAGCGAGTCATGCATATAGTGTGATGGTGCTTGGGATTAGTTGTGCGAAGTGGATGGGCTGGTCTGATGAGGATGTGCGTTTGGTAGCACTCGGCGGTTTATTATCTGATGTCGGGATGGTGAATGTACCAAAGGGCGTGCGGATGGATAGTCGGCCGTTGAGTGACTTAAATCGGATGCGCGTGATGCGACATCCGATTGATGCAGCTCAGATGTTGGAGAATATTGATGGGTTGCCTGCGGCGGTTAGGTTGATTGCGCTAGAACATCATGAGCGCGAAAACGGTAGCGGTTATCCGATGGCGCGGGAGGGTGAGACGTTGACGGACCATGCGCGGCTGTTGAGTGTGGTGGACTCTTATGTGGCGATGGTGAGTGACCGTGCGCACAGGAAAGCGATGTTGCCATACCATGCGATGGAGGATCTGATCCGCAGCACGGTGAAGAAGGAGTATTGGGTAGAAGCGATGCGTGCGCTATTAGGTGGTGTGTCGTTGTTTCCGGTGGGTTCATATGTGCGGTTGAGGAATCATCGGCGGGCGCGTGTGGTGCGATCGGGTGAGAAGCGGTATGACCGGCCGAAGGTGATGCTGCTGGATGAATCGGGGCGAAGTTCAGGCGAAGTGGTGGATCTTGCGGAGCAAGAGGATCAGGAATGGCAGGTAAAACATCCAATGCCGGCACCGCGGGTGAAGACGGATGAAGTGCTTGTGTCGGACAAAGGTTTTCATGGTGATGATAAGGAAGAGAGTGGGGGGGACGCGTTGGAGCGTTCGGGAGAGCAGGTTGGCGAGGATCTATCATAAGGCAATGTATGGGCGTGAATTTGAATCACTGGGAGGTGCTGTCGGGTTGGGCAGCACCTCCCTTTTTGGTATATGCCAAGTGGGGATCGCGCATAAAAAACCTAAACCCTTGCTAGCAAAGATTTAGGAAAGTGGCGACGACAGGACTTGAACCTGTGACCTAGGGCTTATGAATCCCCCGCTCTACCGACTGAGCTACGTCGCCGTGGACGGAGCATTGTAAGACACTATGGCTGGGGATCAAGTTTTGAGGCGTGAAGCGGGTTTTTGAGGTGAAAACAGTTTGAATGGCAGTGGTTTTGTGAGGGTGTATGGGCTTATCCACGGTTGATGTAAAGAGTTGTGGAAAAGTGGGTGTTATGCTGGTGTGCTGAGAGCTAAGGGTTGAAAGTCGGGTTAGGTAAATGGGCGTGTTGAATATTGGTGTGGTCTGGAGAGGTAAGCCGATAATCGTGTGTGGTCTTATGTTAGTGGGGAGATTTAGGCAGAAGGGATTCATGCCGGAAGTAAGAGAAGAAAGTTCGAGTGTTTGTCCGTATATCAACGCGAAGGATGCGCGTTGCTCATCGTGTTTCAATGTGGCGCATCTGGGCGAGGCATTTGAGAAATGTTTCAGCCACCCGGAAGGATGTGTGACCTATCACACGCTTTGCAGGGAAAGGCGTGAAGAGGAGCAAGCGGAGCTTGAGCGACTACAACCGATCACAATCCACGGGAAGCCAAGGGAACTACGACAAGCGGAATTTGTCTGTGCCGGAGGCGGGTTACGGCTCGCAGTCTAAGACGGACGAGATGGGAAACGTTGGGGTTCAAATAAAGCAAACAAAAAGCGGTTCTGCAGCGTCAAAGATCCAAGGCACAGGATTGGATCGTTATGTGCGTGATTTTTTGACGTACTGTCGCATTGAATGTGGTTTTGCTCCGGCGACATTGAGCGCTTACGGTGCGGACCTGTATGATCTTTCTGGTTGGATGATAGACAGCGGGTATAAGGATTGGAATGAGCTCTCGATCGAAGCGATTGGTGGGCATTTGTATTGGTTGCGGGATGAGGGGGAGTTAGAAACGTCATCGATTGCGCGCCATGTTGCGACGATTCGTGTTTTTTGTCGGTTTATGCATGCGAATGGGTATGTGGAAACCAATGCGGCAGAGCAGTTGGTACAGCCTGCGGTGTGGAAGCGGTTGCCGACGGTGATGAATCAGGAGCAGGTGAGTGAGTTGCTAAACACGCCGGATGTTGATGATCCTTTATATTTGAGGGATATGGCGATTTTGGAGTTGTTGTATTCGTCAGGCCTGCGGGCGAGTGAATTGGCGAATTTAGAGATAGGCGATATTCAGGATGATCTTGGTGTTGCGCGGATCATGGGGAAGGGAAATAAGGAACGGATTGTGCCGATTGGATGTCCGGCACATGCGGCGATCAAACGATATATAGATGAACTTCGATCCAATCTGCTGAAAGAAGGGGATCAAACGCAGCGGATTTTTTTATCTCGGACAGGGCAGTCGATCACACGAGTAGTGGTGTGGCAAATCGTGAAGCGTCACGCGAAAAAAGCGGGGTTGGGGCGGATCTATCCGCATACGTTCCGGCATTCGTTTGCAACGCATCTGTTGGCAGGTGGAGCAGACTTGCGCGTTGTGCAAGAATTACTGGGGCACTCTAATATCCAAACAACGCAGGTATACACCCATGTAGATCGATCGCGGCTTCAGGAAGTGATGAAGAAGTTTCATCCGCGTGCTTGATCCTCGTTGTGTATTTGGATCGTATGATGAGATTGGTACGACGTAGCGCAGGGAGATCATTTTCTAATCATCAGTTAGGCGAAATACGGTCGGGCGTACTTATTGTTCGTAAGCTTCATCAAAGGGTGAGGCGGGAGCGGGCGCAAGGACGGCATCCTCATTCTTCTGAAGATTTTGCTCTTCCTGTTGTTTGGTGGGATCTTCTTGTTTAGCAAGTTTAACTTGCCGTTGGTAGAACTCATTGTAGTCAAGAATGCGGTCGGGGTTGCGGCGATAAACGTTGTTGAAGTATTCGTTTTGGGTTTCGAGGGCGGGATTGTTGTTGTATTCGTAGCGGCGGATTTCGTGAAGGTATTGTTGGCGGACTTGTTGCTCGAAGGCGGCATTTTCTTCGGCAGTAGCGTAAGGCCCTTGTGGAGTAGAGCTACAGGCGATGAGTATTAGGCTAAGTATGATCAATGAGAGTGTTTTGGTGAGGCTGTTCATGACCAAGCTCCGTAATGTATCGGATAAGTAATCTTAGCGCATGAGAAGAAGTGACCCGCTTATATGGGTATCGCATTTTCCCTTGGAAGGGATGTGAAAAATGCTGATTTTACAGGGTTATTGGTCCTGATTTTTACTTTAAGAAAGGATTTTAAGATTGCGCTGTGCGCTCACCATTTGTTGGGATAGATGGCGATTAGTTTGTTTCAGCAAGTCGGAGTACTTGTGATTTTTGTTGGAGGAGTACTTGGCATTGAAGGTTGCCGCGGGGGGTGGCAATGTTGGCAGTGACGGTGTTTTGTTGTTCGGTGTGTCTGCCGACAGCTTCGCTGCGTTGGAGATCGTAGAGTATTTGTGTGTTGAATTGATTGTTTGATAGCTTGAAGGTGACAGGGGGGACTTCTTTGGGGATGGAGGACTTATCGATGTCGAGCTTCATCGTGGCGGTGCCTGTGATCGTAGCGAGTGGGATAGATTCGACATCCTCAACAGAATCGAGTGTATAGGTGGTGTTGTAGTTGATGTGTGATTTGATTTTGTTGAAGCCGGGGAAAGGAATAGAGGGGTCGAATGTCCAACGGAATTTTTGTTTCCAAGAGCCACCGATTTGGAGAGCGGGGGGCGGCCCGACGAGTGTCGCGAGGTCAGAAGCGGATTCGATGAAATCGAGTGCTTCAGGAACGTCTTCAGGGTCTTGTACTTTAGATTGGAGTTGCTTGACACCTTTGACGGATCGAACTTCGCCGTTAGGGGCAACGTCAAAGGTAAGCCATGATGAAGCGATGGCGGTGAGTGCATCGGAAAAGCGTTTGTAAGGTTCGGGGGCAGATTTGCGAGAATCGATAACAGTTTCAGATTTATCAGGGGCGACGAGTGTGATTGTGATGAAGTCGATTTTGAGTTCGCATATGGCGGAGCCGTCAGCTTTGATGGTTTTAACACGCCAGATGATTTCGCCTTCGGAGGTGTAACCGCGGGTGATATCGTTTGAATTGCCGGCCATTGAGATGGTGATGGTTTGATTGCGCTGGTTCCAGAATTCGTAGCGTGATTCTTGGCCTTGCTTCCAGTGAGGTTGAAGATCGTAGGTATCTTGATCTTGTGCATGGATAAGAGCAACAAGACAGAATGCGAAGAGGAAAGCGAAGGTGTTGATGATGGGTTTATGTTTCAAGATTGATCTCTTGTTATGGGGCGTGTTTTGGATTGTTATTGTGTTAAGTGTATCGGTTGTGTGGGGCGGTGGGTAGAAAGAAAAGGAATGACCCCAGCAGTGGCATGGATTATGAGAGATACAGAGTTTGAAAATAAATTGAGTCAGACGTTCCAGACGCCCTTGGTGGGCGGTTTGTTTTGAAGTTTGTCGAAACGGATTTCAACCACTTTCCAGTTGCCAGCTGGGTCTTTTTTCCAGAGCAGGGTCCATTCGGATTTGAAGGTATAGCCTTCGCCTATTTTAGTACGGACGATGACGGTGGTGGCGATGTTGCCGGTGCGCATGGATTCGGTGTGTGGGACAGTGGTATATTGTGAGTCGAAGTAAAAATATTTGTGTAAATTGGGGAGGATGGTTTGGAGTTGATCGTAGGTGATCCATGTGTCGCCGTTGGGGCCGACAACTGCGGCGAAAGGCTCAATAAAGGTGTTAAATTGTTTTATGTCCAGAGGGGCGGTGGTGGCGACGAAAGCTTTAGTGCGTGCTTTGACGGTTTCGTTTTCAGTGGTGACGGTGAGGGAGAGGATGATGATGACGAGACCGAGGGAGAAGGCGGTGACGGCGGAGCGGAAGAGTCGTTTATCTGCGCGAGATCTGGCAAGGAAAAAGAGGAAGAGAGCGGTAACCCAGACGGCGGCGACGAGCGGCCATGGGTATTCGAAGAACATGGTTTTGAGTGTGACTGCAAGTAAGAACATAGCGCATCCTTTTTGTGAGATTCAGACTATCTTGAGGCAGGCGGGGGTGCAAGCGTGTGGTGCGCGTGGGATTGATGAGGGTATGGGCCTCTATAAATATAGGCGTTTACGTTTGGAGAACGTTTCATATGGTGTTGCGATTGTTGGGAGAGAATGTGTGATATGATCTTGTCATGCAGAAAAGAATGTTAAAAAGTCTGGTGGAGTGGTTTGTACTGGCGCAGGTTGTTTGGTGTGCAGGTTGTGTGAGCGGATGGGTTGGTGAGGCTCAAGATACGCATCATACGGCTATCTATGAAGGGCGTGCACGGGTGTATGAATCTCGGGTGGGGAAGTATGCATCAGATGAGATGATGGGGCGGGGTGTGGGTGAGGATGCGATTGGTACGGCGAGGGATATGTTGGCGGGTTGGTTTGTGAAGACGGGACTTGAGCCGGGCTTTGTGGGTTGGCGCCATCATGGAAGTTATGTTCAGCATTTTCGATTTGACTTACCGGCAAGGGAAATACGGAAGCAATTACATGTGGCGGTGGGAGACGAGGCTAATCAAGAGATAGACTGGGTGGCTGTGGACATGGAAGAGTTTGCGATGATGGGTTATGGCGGTGGCGGTAATTTTGAGGGAGAGGTTGTTTTCGCGGGGGATGGTCTTGAAGAAGGGAGTGTTGGTGGCGCGTTGAGGGGGAAGGTGGTGGTGATGTTTTATGGGAAAAATAAAGATGGGGTGGACGGCGGGGTGCGTATGATGCGGCGGGCGGCATGGGCAAAGGAAGACGGTGCGACAGGAGTGGTGTTGGTGAGCAAGCCGTCACGGTCGGCGGAGGGGTTGAAGAAAACACGTGAAACGTGGCCAATTCCTGGCCTGCAAGACGGAAAATCTGGCGAGACTCAGCTTGCTCAGGCGTATGGAGATGATCGGAAGATGCTTCCAGTGCTGATGTTGGATTATGACTATTTTTGTCAGGTTTTGAAGGATGCTAATCTTGGCGGTGAGGGAGCGTTACGACGGTGGGAGGCGCGGGGCGATGAATTGGCGAAGAAGCCGATTGTGTTGTCGGGGATTCGGATGAAGGGAAGGGGGTGGATTGAACGGCGAGCGCCGACGCTTGCGAATGTGGCGGGAATGTTGCCGGGGCGAGGTGAGTTAGCGCGTGAGATTGTGGTGGTGGGTGCGCATTACGATCATTTGGGTTATGGGGATGTGCATGGTCGGACGCGGGGTGAGGAGGTATTTAACGGTGCGGATGATAATGCTTCAGGGGTGGTGATGATGGAGATGCTTGCTGAGCAGATGGCAAAACGAGAGAAGTGGTCTAATCAACGATTAGACAATGAGAAGCGTGATGATCGGCGAACGGTCATCTTTGTTGGGTTTAATGCGGAGGAGTGGGGACTCGATGGATCAAAGTATTTTATTGCTCATGTGGAGGATTTAAATGTGCCGCCTGGGGCGAAAGTAGTGGCGATGATTAATTTTGATATGGTTGGCAGATTACGTAGCAATCGGCTGTGGCTGTTTGGAGAAGACACTTGGGGAGGCTGGGGACCACTTATTGAGGAAGCAAAAGTTGGGACGGGATTGAAAGTAGTAACATATGAAGACCCACCGGGGGGGAGTGATCACGAAAGTTTTGTGCGTGGAGGTGTGACAGGCGTGCATTTGTTTACGGGGATGCACGGAGATTACCACAAGCCGACAGATGATGTTGAGAAGGTCAATAGTGTTGGGGCGATGCGTGTGATGGATTTTGCGGACCGGCTTATTGAAGGGGTTGTTCGGTATCCGGGACGGATTGGTTTTCGTGTAGCGCATGATGGGCCGCGGACACGGAGTGAGATGATGTCGGGTGGGTACTTGGGGGTGAAGATGCGAGAAAAGAAAGCGGTGCGAAGTCGGCGTGCGGGTGTATTGTTGCAGGAAGTGAAAGTTGGGTCACCTGCTGAAAAAGGCGGGATGCGTTCGGGAGATCGTATTTTGAGTTGGGATGGTGCTGCTGTGGGAAGCGTGAAGCGACTCACCTATTATTTATCAAAATCTCGGGCGGGGGAGCAGGTTGAGCTTGTGGTATTGCGGAATGAGAAGAAGATTTCGCTGGTAGTAGTTTTGGGAAATCGGAAGGATTGGTGATTGCGATGTTGGGAGCTATGATGGTGCCTATTAAATGATGAAACGTGGAGATACCGTGTGAATGATGTTGAGTTGACAATAGAAGAACATGATCTGGCGCATACTGGGGTGATTGTGGTGGATCATGGCTCGCGGCGAAGTGCGTCTAATCATATGTTAGAAGAGTTTGTGTGTGGGTTTGTGGGGTTTAGTGATTTTGAGATTGTTGAGCCTGCCCATATGGAGCTGGCGGAACCATCGATTGGAACTGCATTTGATCGGTGTGTGGCGCGGGGTGCGAAGCGTGTGGTGGTGTGTCCATATTTTTTATTGCCGGGTAAGCATTGGGATGAAGATATTCCAGCGCTGGTGGCGGGTGCGGCGAAACGTCATCCGGGTGTGAAATATATGGTGACGGCACCGATTGGACTTCATCCGATGATGCGAGAGGTGATCGCATCGCGGATTGATTACTGCTTACAGCATGTGGATGGCGGTGTTAACGAGTGCGAATCTTGCCAGGGGACAGGGCGATGCAAGTTGCAGGGGTAGGTGTGTCTAACTAACAGTTAGAGAGGTGGAGTTACCAATATTTGTTGCCGGGGGGAGGGGCGTCTGGATCATCGGGGTCGTCAAGGTCGCCAGGGTTTTGTGCGTCGTCATCTGGGTGCCAGTCTTTGGTGTCCCACGGATTGTCGTCGCCATCGGTGTAGTCGGCGCCGATGGTATCGGAATCGTGGTTGGGATCATCTTTGTGGTAGCCGGGAGGTGGTGGGGCTTGCTGGGGATTGTTTCCGGGAGCCATGTGATCATCGAAGGTGGCAGCAAGTGCTTCATTGTGATCGACGCGGTCGGCTGCAGATTCCCAAGTGTCGACGTGGACGGATTGTTCGGCACGACGAGATTGGATGTCTGCCTCAAGGCGGTTCAGCCGACGGCGGGTACGGCGGTAGGTGATGGTGAGGGCAACAATGATGAAGATGCCAAGGATGCCGAGGCCGATGATGAGGGTGAGGCCCCACTTAAAGCGGTCGGCGGCGTCAGAAGGTTGATTGACCAGAGTTTGGGCTAAGGTGATGAGATGGATGGGGGGTGTCATCATAAGCGTGATTATACCGCGCATGCGCGAATTAACGAGGGTTTTTTGGAGTGTAATGTAAGTCTTACCAGATATGTGGGCTGGCTACCAGATGTAATGGTCGATGCCGAAGACGAGGGCGCCGCCGAAGAAGCCGGTGACGCAGACGAGGACGGCTGTGGTGAAGAGGATGATGCGGAGGAAGATGCGATGTGTGAGATGTGGCGGCTTGGTCTTTTTGATTGTGTGAAGTTCCAAGATGAGCAGTGCGATGATACTGAGCGAGGTGGTGGCGATGGCAAGAGCGCGGTGGGTGTTTAGGATCCAGTAGCGTGCGGGTGAGAAGATGGATGTGTATGCATCGAGGAGCCCGAGGGCGAGTGCGAGGATGGCGGTGATGGTGCCGCACCAGAGGGTGAAGCGGGTGATGGAGGCGAGCACAGATTTGCGGGTGATGATGAGCAGGAGTTCGGCGAAGGCGGCGATGAAGATGAGCGCGATGGGGAAGTGTGTGGAAGGTGGATGGAACTGTCCGAAGAATTCAGCGAGGCGATGCGTGGTGGGGATGGGTTTGTGTTTGGCGGCGGGCGAGCCGAGATGATCGTGTTTGGCTTGGGCTTCTTTCTGCGAAAGTTTTTTGGAGGTGAGTGGCGGGGCGCCGGCGATGATCCATTGTTTGAAGAGCTGTTTTTCTTTGGCGTTCAGTGGGGGGATGTTGGAGGTTGCGGGGGGCATTTCGTCGGAGTTCGCGACGGTAAACATGGGGGAGTCGTCGGGCTTGCCGGGGACAATGAAGGCGGTGTAGGTTCGGATGCGATTGATGTCGGTGAGGAAGTTGAGTCCGGCGGCGGGCGGGTCGGCGTTTGGTCCGTGGCATAGGCCGCAGTGGACGAGGAGGATTTGGTGGAGTTGTTCGGCGAGTTGATCGTTGGTGAGATGGGTGGGGGGTGCGGCTTGCTTATGTGTTGAAGTTTTATTTGTTGCGTTGTTGTTTGACGGTGCTTGGGAAGTGGATTGGCCGACGAGGAACGGGGCGAGCGAGAGGGCGAAGAGTGTGATGATGAGGATGATGAAATTGTGGCGGGTCATGGGGCGGTCCTGCAATATTTGCTGGGGACCCATGGGGGTAGATCGGTTGAGATTAATGTGTAGGTGTAAAAGTTATGAAATGTTGAGATTTATAGTAATTGGCAAGCTAGTGCACTTCCAATCAGAAAAATAGCAAATACTTCACATCATCAAATGCATGTATTAGAATGCGGACTCGCATCGCATTTTTGTTCGTGTGCAAGCATATCGGTTTTGTGTGCATTTGTAACTTGAGTTGTTGAAGCAGATCCAAACGGGATTATCGTGAACCAATTATCCGGAGGTATATACGATGCCATATCGCGAGATGTATGAAATTGAGGTTCGGCATGATGGGCTAAACAAGTATCGACACATACGTGGATCAGATCGATATATTGTCGAACAGAAGGCTTTGGCGCAGCAAAGAGCTTGGGATGAAATGTGGGAGAAGCGTTTAGCGGCTGAAGAAAAGAAGTTGTTGCGTGAACAGGCAGCACAAGAGAAAGAAGATAATCGCGAACAGGCGGCAGATGAAACAGAGGAGGCGCTTGAGGCGTTACGTGAAATCGAAACGCTATTGCATCACACGTTGGGTGTAAATGATGAGATCAATTGGGAGCTCCTCATTGATCGGGTGCCTTTTTCTACTCCAAGTCCTCAGCAAGCAACATCGGAATCGCTGCCGCCTAAGCCGGATCGTTTGTCGAAGGTTTACAACCCTAAACTTGGCTTATTTGAGCGGTTATTTAAAGGCAGAAAAGTGAGAGAGAATGCCGAGAATATTTTTAATAGAGATGTAGCAATTTGGGAGCAAGAGGTAATACGCGTTGAGCGGGAGAATGATAGGAAAGTGCGGTTGCATAGAGAGGCGCTAAAGGAATGGGAGGACGCGCGCGAGCGTTATGGCAATAGTCAACGTGAACATAATCAGAAGGTGCTTGATCAGAAAGAAAAGTACTTGGGTGGGGATTCGGATGCGATATTGGATTATTGTGAGATGGTTTTGGCCAATTCGGATTATCCGGATTGCATACCTATGGAATGGGAGTTGGATTATTTGACTGATTCAGGAGTTTTGATTGTTGATTATTCGTTGCCATCAATTGATCGGATGCCGCGGTTGAAGAGTGTAAAGTATGTTGCGTCTAGGGATGAATTTTCCAAGACGTATATTACGGATGCTGCTCTGAATAAGACATATGATAGTGCTTTATACCAAATATCGCTGAGAACTATTCACGAGCTATTTGAGGCGGACACAATTGATTGCATTAAAACAGTGGTATTTAATGGATGGGTAAACTCGTTGGATAAATCAACGGGGCATTATGTCAATGCGTGCATAATGTCTTTGCAAGCATCAAAGGAAGCATTTCTTAAGATTAATTTGGCAGGAGTTGATCCTAAGGCTTGCTTTAAGCAACTCAAGGGGGTTGGGAGCAGTAAGCTGCACGGGATGTCGGCGGTTGCTCCGATCTTAAAAATTGATAAAGAAGATCGTCGTTTTGTTCCGGCATATGAAGTGATTGACGGTGTTACGGACGAGGATAATTTGGCTGCGATGGATTGGAAGGATTTTGAAAATTTGATACGCGAGGTGTTTGAGAAAGAATTTACGGTTAATGGGTGTGAGGTGAAGATAACTCGCGCGAGTCGAGATGGGGGTGTTGATGCAGTGGCGTTTGATCCCGATCCTATTCGGGGTGGGAAAATTGTGATTCAAGCGAAGCGATATACGAATACCGTCGGGGTTTCGGCTGTGCGTGACTTATTTGGGACGACAGTTAATGAAGGTGCAATAAAAGGTATTCTTGTGACGACGGCTGATTATGGACCTGATGCATATGAATTTGCACAAGGAAAACCATTGACTTTGCTGAGTGGGGGCAATTTACTGTCGTTGTTAGAGAAACATGGGCATCGCGCGAAGATTGATTTGAAAGAAGCTAAGCAGTTGTTAGCTGAGCAAAAGGCTTGAATATTGTATTGGTGAAATGCGCCTCTCGGCCGGCGGGGCCATAACGCAAGCGTGGCTGGGGGAGTATGAGGAATCGGATATACGAAGTAATGTTGGGAATGGTTGCAAGATGGTTCTACGTGTAGAACACGTGGGCTTGGGTGATTGATGATAGTTGGAAGTTGATTGTATCCCCGATACCAGCGGCCTCGGAATGCCGAGCTTGTGAAGATGTGTAATGACATCAACTGGCGATAAGTGATGTGATCGCGGTGGCAACTACTTTTGATGTTGAAATGGAGGTGATTAAACTTCCGGGGGGGCGGGGTAGGTGCAGGCGGTTTTGGCGGTTTCGAAAAGGGTGATAGATTCGAGGGTGGCGCCGGGGAGGGAGCCAAGCATGTCGACTTTGGGGGCGAGGGTTTCGTAGATGTACTTGCTGATGTTTTCGACGGATGGATTGATGTCGTTGAAGATATCGGTGTCGTTGTTGAGGTGTTTGTGGTCGAGCGACTGAATGATGGTGCTGTCCACGAGCTCGTCTAGTTCTTGAACGGAAGCGATGTGTCCGAGCGGATCGATGGGGAGTGAGATGTTGATGTCGAGGAGGTAGTTGTGGCCGTGGCCTTCGGGATTGTTGCATTTGCCGAAGGTTTGTTTGTTTTCTTCATCGGAAAGAGAAGGAGAGTGCAGGCGATGGGCGGCAGAAAATTCGTATTGCTGTTTGATGATGACGCGATCCATGTCTTGGCTCCGAACAGTGAGAGAGAGGTAGGGCGAGAGGTGAAGGGTGAGTGCGGTGACGGTTTCGTCTAGTGCTGGTTGGATGAGATTGATGAGTGAGCGAACGGTTTCGCCGAGGGGGAGGTCGGCGGGGTTTTCGGGTGAAGCGAGCAGATCCTGGAGGTAGGGTAGGCAGTGTTCGCGGACGGCGTGATCGATGTCGGTGATGTTGATGAAGTAGCCGGTGGTAGGGTTGGGTTCACCCTGACAGGTGACGGTGATGGTGTAGAAGCGGGAGAGGCCGCGCATGGCGGGCCAGGCGGACCAGGTGTTGTGTTTTTCGGTGGCTTCGGGGAATTGTGTGCCACCGGCGGGTGAGCCATCGGTGATGCACATGCGGACGTTGCGGGTAAGTGAAAGCATGGGAGGTATTATAACGGGGTGCTACGGTTGGGGGGTAAGATAGCCTTATGGGTAGAACCCGTGGGCTTGAGGGGAGAAGTTGGTGGAGTGTGAAGATGTAACGGTGATGCGGTGTGGAGAAGAATTAAGATGCGATGGCGACGGGAGGGTGATGTCTGTGGAAGATTGTTCATGTAAAAATAACGCGAAATAGATTTGCGATGTGAGCGGCGGTTTTGGATGATTGTGTGTGGTAGAAGGTGAGGGTGATTCAGGAGCACTGGTTTGGTAGGCATATTCAAAACAGCTTTGGTGATGTATGTGCTGATGATTTTTGCGGGCAGCGTGCCAGTAGAAGGCGGGAATGATGTTGTGGGGATGGATGTTGTGGTTGAAATAGTGTTGGCAGATTCAGTGGAATGACATGTCTGACGGGATGGGTGTTGGGGATTGTGGATGGTGGTGATGACGGGGGGCGGTTTGGTGGGTAGGCTGTAGGTATGAAGAAAAGCAATGAAAACGGCAAGAGAACCTTTGCGGTGTGGGTGGTGCTGTTGGGTGTAATTGCGATGGCATTGGGGGGGTATGTGTTTTTGTGGGATGAGGGGGAGCGAGAGTTGTCGCCGGAGGAATTGGCGGCGCGCAATGCGGCGCAGATTGAAAGTTATCAGGAGTTGCAGGGACAGTTGAGCTTGGCGATGGAGAATCGTCGGGATGCGAGACATTTGTTACCGGCGATCCGTGAGCTTGCCGCAGAGCGAAGTGATGATGTGCAGATGCAGTTGTTACTTGCGCAGGCAGAGCTTTTTGGGCGGCGATATCAGGCGGCGTATGATGCGTTTGAGAAAGCACTGGCGATTAAGCCGGATCAGTATCAGGTGCAGCTACTCACGGGAACAATTGCGTACGAATATTTAAATGATGTGATGGCGGCACGGAAACATTATGAAGCGGCGCGGTTGATTCAGCCTTTGAATCCGCGGCCGTTGTTGTATTTGGCGCAGCTTGATCTTGAAGCGAAGGATTATGTGATGGCGCGGAAGTTGTTGGATGAGGCGATCGCACTTGATCCGCTACGGGGAGAGCCGTATGCAATGCTGTCGGATTTAGATCGTGAAGAGGGAAAGACTGGGGCAGCGATGGTGTCGATACAAAAAGCGATTGAGCTTGCGAAGCAGGCGGCGCAGGGGATTGGGGAAAAGAAGAGTGCAGAGAAGCCGGTGGTGGTGACGTACGTGCTTAAGTATGTGGGGCTGTTAAAGGATGCGGGCCGGTATGAGGATGCGTTGGTTGTTTTGGATGAGTTGCCGGCAAGCGAGCGAGTTGAGTCGAATGTGATGAAAGAGACAGCGGCGGTGTGGCTGGCACTTGGGAAGCCGGAGCAGGCGGGAGCTTATTTCAAGCAGATATTAGTGCTTGATCCTGCGAATGAAACGGCGGCAGGACTGGCGGCGAGATGTTATTTAGATGCGGGCGATGTACAGTCGGCGCGTTGGATGATTTTGAAGCTGCGGCAGATCAATCCGGAGTCTGAGGAATTAAAGGTATTGGATAAGCGATTGTTGGATATCGAAACAGCAGGGACAGGATCGATGACAGCTCCAACGGGGGCGGAGTCGAATGCGGGATTTTGATGGCTTGATTGGGTAAGTGATTGAATAAACAAAATAAGACGTGCATGAAAAAGCCGAGCTATGGCTCGGCTTTGTTTATTTGGAGTGTAGTTAATTGTTGAATTCATAGTCCATGGCCATGAGAGTAGCATCTTCCTTTAGCGCGGTGGCGACGGGGACATGCTCGGGGTGAGTGGCGTAAGTTTCGAGTGCGGACTTTGATTCAAGTGTGACGAGGAGGCCATGGGTAAAGCCGTTGGCGCGGTCGGTGAAGTTTTGTCCAACGGAGAGGTGAGTGATGCCGGGAACTTTGGTGCGGAGGGCGCCAAGTGCAGCGAGGTGATGATCGATGCGAGTCTGTGGGGTGTTAGCGTTGAATTTGATCCAAACCATGTGTTGAACGGCCATGTGCGCCTCTCGTTGTCGGGGTAGGGTAAAAGGTTGATATAAATCTATGCTGGAAATGATAGCGAAATGGGGGTAATTGTGCTGAAGCGAACCAAAAGAGATATTATCATCTTTAGTCACAGAAAAGTCTTGAATATCACGAAAAAGTGAAATATGATTATATGAAGCTGTGCTTGGTATATCAGGCATGACTAGAAGGTCACGTGAGAGTAGGCAAGTTATCGGTATTAAAACATTTGGATGACCGAAGACCGTTGAGAATTTTCTCTCATTGCCGATAAGGATCTTGCCTAAGTTGAGTTTGAAGGCAAACTTCAGCATATTCGTAGGGTGATTGTATAAGCACGCTACGAATCCGGGCATGTTGCATCGCATACAGGGAAAGTGTGTTGCGGCGTGATTAGATGATTGTTTCACTTTAAGGAAGTACGGGAGACGTAAGTATGTTTGGATTCAGGGCTACAGGGATGTTGTTGGCATGTCTGGCGGGGGCGACAGTTGCCGGCGTGGCTGATGGGTCTGCGATTACGTCGACCGGCATCCTGTTAACGTTTGATGATGATGCGTTTGGTGCGTCATTGCCGGCGGGGACGATCATGGATGACGAGTATCAGCCATGGGGTGTGATTGTTTCGGGGACGAACAACAACAAGGTACATGACATCGCAGCGTTGTTTGACTCGGGTAATCCGACGGGCGGCGATGATGATTTGGAAACGCCGGGGTATCACGATACCAATGGCGTCGCGCTTGGTCACGTGCTTATCGTGGCTGAGAATGATCTGGATGCGAATAACGATGGTGTGTTGGACGATCCAGATGATGAGGGAAATGACCCGACGACTGGGCCGTTTGCGGCTGAGATCGACTTTATGTTTGATCAGGTTTTTGAATCGGGATATTTGGATGTATTGGATATTGAGGGGGCGAACGATACCGCGAGTATCGAGCCAAGTAATGTGACGTTTTTGTTGGACGGGATTGTGGTCGAAGTGATTGAGATTACAGGCTTGGGCGATAACAGTGTTGAACGGATTACGTGGGAGAACGTTCTGTTCGATCAGATCCATGTGAATTTTTACCGCAGTGGTGCGGTGGATAATGTGTTTGTGGGTGATGCGGTGCCTGAGCCTGGGATGTTGGCGTTGATGGCCGTTGGCGGAGCATTTATGGGGTGGCGAGGCAGAAAGATCAGGGCGAAGGTCTGATTCATCTGCTGCAAAATTGATTTTCTTGAGCACCGCTTCGGCGGTGTTTTTTTATTCACGTGTATGGTGTGTCGTAAATGGGGGGCGGATAGGGAGAGGCGGCGCAAATTTAAGTAGGGCGGGCACTTATTCCGATAATTGTTGCGAATACGATGTCAGAAAAGATCAGCCAGGACAATTTGCTGCCGCTGAATCTCGCGCTGTTGCAACGTCATAGCGCTGAGTTGGCGGATCGTGTGCGCGCGGTAGAAGTTGGGGATGAAGTGGTGGTGGGCAAATCGAAGACGGAGGTAGCTACGGGGGCGGTGGTGTATGAGGGACGGGGGTTGGCGCTGTGCTCGAAGTATGATCCTGTGAAGGAGGGAGAGCGGATTGCGGAAGGGGTAGATTATGGCAAAGCAGCGACGGTGGTGTTGATGGGTTTGGGGATGGGGTATCAGGCGAGTGAGATCAGCAAGCGGATGGGGCCGCATGGATTGTTGGTTGTATGGGAGCCAGATGTGCGAGTGTTAAGGGCGGCGCTTGAGCATGTGGATCAGACGGCGTGGCTGAGCCGGAAGTTATTAGTGCTGCTAACGGGTCAGGTGGACCGGGCAGTGGTGCATCAAGGGTTGGAAAAGTATTCAGCGATCATCACGCAGGGGCTGCATTTACAGGAGCATCCAACATATCGCCAAACACATGGTGAGGCAGTTCGGAAGTTTAGCTCGCATATTCAGGATATGGTGGCATATGCACGAACGAACGTGGCAACGCTGCTTGTGAACACGGCGCGGACGTGTCGGAATTTGGCGAGCAACTTGCCGGTGTATTCTTCGGGGGCGTCTATCAACGAGTTAGAGGGGATTGCGAAAGGGTATCCTGCGGTGTGTGTGGCGGCGGGTCCGTCACTGGTGAAGAATGTGCATCTATTAAAGGATCCGGAGATACGCAAGCGGGTGGTGGTAATTGCGGTGCAGACGGCGCTTCGGCCGCTTTTGGATCGCGGAGTGAAACCAGACTTTGTGACGGCGCTTGATTATTCGCAGATCAGTGCGCGGTTTTATGAGAATTTGCCGCCGCTTCCAGATGTGACACTGGTGGCGGAGCCGAAAGCGCATTGCAGTATTTTGGATTCGTTCCCGGGGCCGGTGCGTGTGCTGCGGAACGAGTTTAATGATACGTTGCTTGGCGATATGAAAGAGAACAAAGGATCGCTGCCATCAGGGGGGACGGTGGCGCACTTGTCGTTTTACTTGGCGCAGTATTTGGGGTGTGATCCGATCATGCTTATTGGGCAGGATTTGGGTTTTTCGGATGGATTGTATTATGCGCCGGGGACGGCGGTGCATCGGGTGTGGAGCAGCGAGTTCAATCAGTTTAACAGTGTGGAGATGATGGAGTGGGTGCGTGTGGTGAGGATGCGTGGGCATTTGCAGCCGGCGGAAGATGTACATGGCAAGCAGATTTATAGTGATGAACAGATGCTGACGTACCTGAAGCAGTTTGAGAAGGATTTTGCGCAGGCGGAGCAGTTGGTGATTGATGCGACCGAGGGTGGGTGTAAGAAAGAGCATACGATGGCGATGAGTTTGGCGGAGGCGATTGAGAAATATGCGACGAAGGATGTGCCGACTATACCGATGCCTAAGCGCGAGCTAGATGGGGCGCGGCTGGATCGGGTGCGCGAGATGATCGAGATGCGGCAGGATGATATTGATGAGCTGCGAAAAGTCACCAACAGCACGCTGAATATCTTGCGGCAGATGAAGGAACATCAGCGCAACGCGAAAAAGATGAATAAGCTGTTTGATCAGATGAACGAGAAGAAAGAGCAAGTGTTTGGGGAGCTTGGTGCGACGTTTAAGTTGGTGACGCGATTGAATTCGGTGGGTGCGTTTAAGCGGATGAAGCATGATCGCCAGATTCAGGTGGATGAACTGGACAAGTATGAAAAGCAGCTGCGGCAGCTTGAACGGGATGAAGAAAATCTAGATTGGATTGTGCAGTCGGCAGACGAGGCGCGGAAGATTTTTGCGGCGGCGCACCAGCGGGTTTGCGCTGCGAGTGAGCGAGTGAAAGAAGCAACGTGTGAAACACAAACGGCTGAGGCTGGACAGGTGTGATAGAAGGATGTGAAGTTGATCGCATTTGTGGTGACAGATTTAGAGCGGGGGTGGTTTGGACAGGCAGCGCGTCTTGATGATGAGCTGGGTGGGCGGTCGGTGCTTGCGCTGACGGTGGCGCGGTTGGCGGGTGTGAAAAGCGTGGAGAAAATTGTACTGGTACATCCGGTAGGCCAGGAGCCGATGGGGCTATTGGGGGATTTACATATTGATGTTGATGTGGATTGTTTTGATCACGAGACTAAGGAAGGGCGGGCGCAGCGGTATTTGGTGAGCGCGCGGAAGTGGGCGATGACCAGTTGGCGGGGCGGGCTGGGTTGGGCGTCGAGTTACGATGAGATTCTGCCGGCGGCACCACTGGTGAAAGCAATGGAGTCGGTTGGTGCAGAGAGCGGACTATTTGTGCGGGGGGATTGGCCACTATTTGATGTGGGATATGCAGAGGGGATGATCAAGGCGCATGAGGTTTCGCCTGAGGCGATGCGGTTCTGTTTTACACAGTCGCCGGTGGGATTGTCGGGGTGCGTGCTGACGTACGGGGTATTGTCGCAACTGGCGGAGGGAGGGAGTTCGCTGGGGAATGTGCTGGGTTATAACTCAAGGCAGCCGATGCTTGATCCGATTTCGCGGGATGTGAATTTTGCGATTGCTGCAAATGTGCGTGATTGTAAATACCGGTTTGCGTATGACACGCCGCGGAGTGTGAAGATGCTGCGTGAGATTGCGGATGAGGTTGGCGGGTTTGATGAATTGGTGAAGGCGGATGCGGAGCGGGTGACGGAGATCGCGCGGCAGGTGATGTCTAACCATGCGCTGCATGGGTATGGGATGCTCCCGCAGCAGCTGAATGTGGAATTGACAGCGGAACGCGGGGTGAGCGGAGAGATTGTACCGCAACAACATGTAGATCTAAATCGTGGAGCGATGGATAAACAGACCGCAATGCGACTCATTGACGAAATTGATCGCGATAAAGCGCAGGATGTGTCAGTGATCTTTGGTGGTCTAGGTGACGCAATGCTTTATGAAGACGTGTTTGAGGTGATTGAGGCTGCGGTGAATGCGAAAGGGGTGATGGGGGTGGCGGTGGAAACAGATTTGTTGGGTGAGGATCAGGATGTTTTGTTGCGACTGCTTGAGTCGGGTGTGGACTTGATTTTGGTTCGGATTAATGCGGACACGCCGGAGGTTTATGAACGGGTGATGGGGGTGGATCGGTTTAAGCATGTGATGAAGAACATGGAGTATTTGTTTAATCAGCGGGGGCAGATGATGCAGCGGAAGGGGATTGAGCGTTTGCCGTGGATCGTACCGCGGTTTGCAAAGTGCGTTGAAAACTTGGCGGATATGGAAATGTTTTTTGAGCGATGGATGCAGTATGCGCAGCATGCGGTGATTGATCCGGCGCCGTGTGGTTGCGGGAGGATGAAGGATTTGTCGCCGGTGCCGATGGAGCCGCCGCATCGTGAAGGATGTAAGCAGTTGGGGCTGCGGATGTCGGTGTTGAGTGATGGGCGAGTGGCACGCTGTGATCAGGATTGGTTAGGGGACGGGGCGATGGGACAAGTTGGTGAGGAGGGTTTGCTTGAGATTTGGAAGAAGCAGGGCGAGGTGAAGGCTGCGCATGAGGAGGAGAAGTTTACGGCATTGACGTTGTGTGGTGATTGTACGGAATGGTTTCGGCCGTAACATGATCTAATTAATGAATAGATGGAGAGATGATGGCGAAGGTCTTGGGTATTATTTTGGCGCGGGCAGGGAGTGTGGGGCTGCCGCAGAAGAATGAGCTTGATCTTTGCGGGAAGCCGATGTTGCGGTGGACGATAGATCATGCGCTGGGGGCGGGGTGTTTGGATGAGGTGGTGCTATCGACGGACGGGGAAAGACTTGCGGCGATTGGTGAGGATGCTGGGGTGAAGGTGATGATGCGGCCGAGTGAGTTGGCGACGGGGACTGCGACGGTGGATGCGGCGGCGCGGGATGTGGTGGAGAAGATGGAAGCGGATGGCGAGCGGTTTGATGCGGTGGTGATCTTATATGGGAATGTGCCGGTGCGGCCGGTGGATTTGACGGATCGCGCGGTGAAGAAACTTTGGGAGAGTGGCGGGGATTCGGTGCAGTCGGTGTCGCCGGTGGAGAAGATGCATCCGTATTGGATGAAGACGGTGGGCGATGAGGATGAGTTATTGATGTATGAGGACAATCATGTGTATCGAAGGCAGGATTTACCGCCGGTGTATATTTTGGATGGGGGGATGATTGCGGTGACGCGCGCGAGTTTGTTTGATGTGGTGGAAGGAGAGCCGCATGCGTTTTTGGGGAAGGATCGGCGGGCGGTGGTGACGGGTGTGGGGGAGGTGGTGGATGTAGATTCGATGATTGATATGAAGGTGGCAGAAGCGGTGTTGGCTGCACATGGGAATGGGGGATAGGCGATGACGGGACGGAAGAAGCATGTTTGTTTTGTGACGGGGACGCGGGCGGAGTTTGGTTTGTTGCGTCCGATGATTGAGGCGGCGAAGCAGGAAAAAGATTTGAAAACAAGTGTGATTGTGGCGGGGTTGCATTTGACGACTGGGACATGGCGGGATGTGAAGGCGGCTGGCATTAAGATTGATGCGAAAGTGCGTATGCAAAAGAAGAGTGAGGTGGGTAGATGGGCGGATGTTGAGGCAGTATCGCGGGGGGTAAAAGGTTTTGGTGAAGCGTTTGCAGAAATGAAGGTAGATGTGGTGGCGGTATTGGGGGATCGGGTTGAAGCATTTGCGGCAGCGAGTGCGGCGAGTATTGGCGGGAGATATGTGGTGCATGTACATGGGGGAGATCGTGCGGAAGGAGTGGCGGATGAAGCGATGCGGCATGCAATTACGAAATTAGCACATCTGCATTTTGCAGCTAGCAAGCAAAGTATGCAGCGGTTGATTAGATTGGGTGAGAGGAAGGATGATGTGTATCTCGTTGGTTCGCCGGCGATTGATGGGTTGGGTTTTGTAAGTGCAAATAGTTGTGATGAAGATGGGGTGGACTTGATCGTGTTGCAACATCCAGTGGGTGAAACGAACACAATTGAGAAGCGATGGATGATGGAGACGCTTGTTGCAGCCAGAATAATGGCGGAGAAGTATGATTGGAAAGTACTAGTGCTTTGGCCGAATGGTGATGTGGGGGCGAAGGGGATTGGGGATGCGATTGATGGTTTTGAAAAATCATTAAAGAAGGTAGTACGGGAGCGATTCAGGTTTGTGGATCACGTACCACGGAGAGAGTTTGTTACGTTGTTAGCATGGGCGAAAGTGATTCTAGGGAATTCGTCAGCGGGATTGATTGAAGCAGCCGCGCTGAAGACGGCGGCGGTAAATGTGGGGCCACGGCAGAACGGGCGGGAGAAACCGCGGAGTGTAGTGGATTGTGATTATGGGAAGGAAAACGTGATGGCGGGGGTTGAACGGGCAGTGAAGATGAATTTATTGCGGATGAAGCATCCATATGGTGATGGGACAGCGGGGAAGCGGATGGCGAAGATCTTGGCGGAGATTGATCTGGGAGACGTCTCATTACGTAAATGCAACACGTTTTAAGCTGTTTTATAGGGTTGCTTGGGGGAAAACAAAAAAATTAAGCGAAGTGGGAACACAGCCAGATTCGAAGCGTCTATGGATGTATCGGGTCGGGTTGATTCATTGCAAAAAACAGGTTTATGAAAGGAACCGTCATGAAAAAGTACATGACTGTGTGGGCGATTGTTGCGTCGGGATTAATCGGAACGGGATGGATAACGGGTAAGGTTGAGGCAAAGAAAGTGGTTGAACGTGAGGAAACGTCGTGCGAAGCATGTGAAAACGACGTGTCGTGTATGTTGGAGGCGCATCCAGAAATGGTATGCGGTGTGGGTTTGGCGAATGAGCCGACAATACAGATTGCGTTGTTGCTGGATACGTCGAGTTCGATGAATGGGCTGATTAATCAGGCGAAAAGCCAGTTGTGGTCGATTGTGAATCAGTGTGCGTTAGCGCAAAAGGATGGTGTACGGCCGCGGTTAGAGGTGGCGCTTTTTGAGTATGGGAATTCGGGATTGCCGGCAACTGAGGGATACATCCGGCAGGTGGTGCCGTTCACGAGTAATTTGGATCAGTTTAGTGCGGCACTGTTTGCGCTGTCGACCAATGGGGGGGATGAGTATTGTGGTCAGGTGATGAACGAAGCGCTGAGCCGATTGGCATGGCATGGTGGAAATCGTACGTATCGTGCTATTTATATTGCGGGGAATGAGCCGTTTACGCAGGGGAGCGTGCCGTATCAGGAAGTATGTCAACGGGCGAAGGGGCGTAATGTGATTGTGAATACCATTCATTGTGGGCCGTATGATACGGGGGTGAGTGGAATGTGGCAGCACGGTGCGGCGTTGGCGGGTGGGAAGTACATGAACATTAATCAGGATCGGCAAGTGGTGCATATTGCGACGCCGTATGATGATGTGATCTTGCAGAAGAACAAGGCGCTGAATGATACGTATGTGTGGTTTGGGGCAGGAGCGCCGGAAGCGAAAATGATGCAGGAACGCGAAGATTCAAACGCGGCAGGGATGGGGAAGAGTGTGGCGGTGCAGCGGGCACAAACGAAATCATCTGCGATGTATAGTCAATCGGGTCATGACCTAGTAGACACAATGGAAGAAGATAAAGATGCACTTAAGAAGGTGAAAGTAGCGGACTTGCCAGAGGAAATGCAGGGGATGAAAGATGAGGAGCGGTCAGAGTTTATTATAGAGAAGGCGAAAGAACGTGCGGAAATTCAGGCGGAGATCAGCGAATTGAATGTGAAGCGTAATGCATATATTGCGGAGAAGCGTAAAGCGGAGGTGAACGAGAACACGAACACGCTTGGTGATGCGATTTTGAAGGCAGTGCAGGAACAGTTAGTGGGTGTTGGTTTTGAGATTAAAAAGGAACAGGCTGCTTCAGAAGAAAACGAGGTTATCGTAGAATAAATGGTTTATACGGCTGGTATGAATGACATGTTGTGATGAAGGTTGAAGCCCGGCGATATAAGCCGGGTTTTTTAATTTAAGTGGGAATGATAGAAGCCTTTTGTGAGGGAGTGAATATCAGTACAATTGCCGGGCTGTGGTTTACTTTGTATTGAATATCTTGGCGACGGTGATTTTCTTTCAGGCGTTGCGTTTTGGACAAGTAAAGGGCTTGTCTGCGATGGCGGTATCTGCTGTGAATTATGCCGTGGGTGCGGTGCTGTCGATTGGTTTATTGATCGGTGCGGCAGCGCTTGGGTATGAGCAGCATATTACCTGGGTTGCGTTTATGGGTGGGGTGGTGATGGGGGTACTGTTTTACCTTTACCTGTTGGTGTTGTTCCGTGCGTATGACTTTTTTGGCGTAGGTATTACGACGGCTTTGATACAGATGGGGGTCACACTTGCGGCGATCTTTGCGTGGGCGGTTTACGGCGAGACGATTGACGGGGTGCAGTGGGCGGGTTTGGCGATGATTCCGGTGGCGTTGTTGTTGATGCGGCCGCGTGATGTTGAGGATGATTGTGTTGAAGAGGCTGCTGATGGTGGCGGTGGTGTGGCGATAGGTGTTGCTGTCACGCGTAAAAAGAAAGCGGGGTGGCTGGCAGTAACAGTAGTGCTGCTGCTGACAGCGCTTGTACAGACATTATTTGCGATCATTCATGATGCAGTGCCACGGTTTGATACGGATTATGAGCATGGTTTTTTGGCCTATACGAGCACTATTTTTGTGTTTGCGGGGGTGCTCAATGTGGGGCATGTGTTGTTGTTTGAACGGAAACGATATGGGATAGGGACATATAGTGTGGGCGCGTTTGCAGGGGTGGCGAACTTGGGGGTCTGTGTGTGCTTTTTGTTTGCGATTGATGCAATCGGGTCGACGATTTTTTTGCCGACAAATTCGGTGGCGATTATTGCGGTAAATATTATGATTGCGCGGATGTACTGGCGAGAGCCGATTTCAAGAAGGCAGTATGTGGGGCTTGCTTGTTCGTTATTGGTGATTGTGTTGATGCTCGTGAGTGGGGTGCTGGGTGAAGGGGAGGGCGATGAGATTGTAAGGTTGATTGAAGGCGCGAGTATGAGGTTCTTTGCGGTGTGATGTGTAGCTGTTGATGGGCATCACCCTTTCAGATTGGTCTCCCAAATGACGAGGGATCGGTTATCATGTTGCCATCGGATTCATGGATGATTCCTGTGCGAGTAACCTGCATTCGGCAAGACGGGTGACATGATTTATCAGCTTTATTTGATCTTTCGAGAATGGATTAACAGCCATGCGGTGCTTGGGCCACTGAATGTGATTCAGTGGGTTGAGTTTCGAGCGATCATGTCGATCGTGCTTTCATTTGCGATTGTGGTGCTGTTTGGGAAGCGGACGATTTTGTGGCTGGTGAAGCAGAAGGTGGGTGATAATCCGGAGTTCTATCACAAAGATTTAAATCAATTGATGAAGCAGAAAGCGAACACGCCGACGATGGGCGGGGTGTTGATCGTGGGGGCAATTTTTGCAACGACGTTGTTGTTAGCGGATTTGACCTCTTTTTATATTCGGATGGCGCTGATTGCGACGGTGGCATTTTGTGCGATTGGCTTTGCCGATGATTGGTTGAAGCTGACGTCGGCGAGGCGAAAGCCGGGCTCACGGGAGGGGTTATACTCGCATGAGAAGTTTTTGTTGCAGATTGGTTTGGCAATGATATTGGGTTTATTTATCCATCATTGGGGTGCGAACAAGCTGATGCCGGACCCTGAGGATACGCGATTGATGTCACATGCATTGAACCTGCCGTTCTTTAAGACGTGGGTGAAAGAGGCAGGTGATTTCGTGGTGAGCCCAAACATGATTACGCTGTCAACGGTTGTGTTTGTGGTGGCAGCGGTGTTGACGATTACGTTTTTCTCGAACGCGGTGAACCTGACGGATGGGATGGATGGGTTGGCGTCGGGAACGATGGTGATTGTGGCAGCTTCGTTTATGATCTTGGCGATCATTGCGGGGTACAGCCATCAGGGGTTTGTGTTATCTAAATATTTATTAGTGCCATACATTCCAGAGTCGGATGAGTTGGCGGTGGTGGCAGGAGCCATGGCAGGGGCGTGCTTAGGTTTTATGTGGTTTAACTGCCACCCGGCTCAGGTGTTCATGGGGGATACAGGATCGCTAACATTGGGTGGGTTGATCGCGTTCATCGCAGTGGTGATTCGGCAAGAGTTTTTACTATTTTTGATTGGTGGGATCTTTGTGTTTGAAGCCGTGTCGGTGATGATTCAAGTGGGTGTGTTTAAGTTGACTAAAGGTCGACGACGGGTGTTTAAGTGCGCGCCGGTGCATCATCATTTTCACTTGTTGGGGTGGACGGAGCAGCAAGTGGTGGTGCGGTTCTGGTTGTTGACGGGGATGTTTGTGGCGATTGCACTGGCGACGATTAAACTTCGCTAACTCAAGTTCTATTAAAACCATCGCGGCTTATTTTGGGGTTCAGGCATACCGATCAGCCAGGGTATCGAACAAGTACGTCCTTCAGGGGACTTATTGATAACGTATAAATTTACAGTTATCTCTCTATTCAAATTTCAAAAAACCTAGCCGTCTTCCCTGCTTTCTAATAGACTACGTTTTGTACACATTCCATTAGTTTGTTTCTTTTCCATAGCAACATCATACTCATGACAGGTAAGATCAGATGACCAAAGACTTTGTGTTTCTGCTGGTTTTGATGGCGACGGCTATTTTTCGGAGCGATCCGATTATTGCTGAAGATACTTCTCCCATTACCGTTGTCTCACCCGATGGCCGTATTGCTCTCATTGTTTCTGTCATCCCCAGCCAACCAGTTACCTACAGTATCGTCTTCAACAACACCCAACTGATCACCCCATCATCACTCGGTTTCGACACCGATAATGATCAACTGAAAATGCTTACACCAATAGCCAGTACTACGATCACCGCCCATGATGAATCCTACAAACCGACATGGGGCAAGCGCAGTTTCATTGAAAACAAATTCAACCAGCTCACTCTCTCAACCGTCAGCAGCACCAACCCAAATAACAAAGTCGACATCATCTTCCGTGCCTACAACAACGGCATCACCTTCCGTTACATCATTCAATCCCTTGAAAACGCAAACACCATTACCCTCAATAATGACAATACCGAATTCAACTTCACTCAAGATTACAACGTTTATTTCACTGCAGGTGAGCATGCCCCCAAAGGTCCATACTTACTGTCATCATTAGAAAAACGCACGCGCCCAATCACACGCACCGACAAACGTGGCAAAACGCGCACACGCACTAACCCACTCCACTCACCAGCGCTTATCGACGTTTCTCCACATGCATTCATTTCCATCCACGAAGCAGATTTGATCAACTTTGCGCCGCTTAACTACCGAGCCAATTCCAATAACCCAAACAGTATGCTCGCAAAGATTCAAGCATCCACCGTCAACATCCCCTTCACTTCACCTTGGCGCGTCATCACTATCACCTCCAATCTCAATCAGCAACTCGAATCCACCCTCATCGAGCAGCTTAATCCGCCTTGCGCTATCAATGACACTTCATGGATAAAGACGGGCATTGCCAACACTGAAAATCGAAATTGGGGCGCCATTATCCCACCCAATTCTCAGTTTCCCGAAGGCTACCGTTATGGTAAAACCATGGATTCCTATAAGCGATTAATTGATCATCTCTCACGTAACGGGCAGCCATTCTTCATGATCGACTCCGGTTGGTATGGTAACCAACGCGATATTGAATCAGATCCACTTACACCCAAGCAAGAAAATGACCACGAAACCGCAGCAAAATTCTACCGCTCTACTGCCGAACTGATGAAAAAGTATCGTGGACAAATCGATATGCCCGCACTCATTCAATATGCCAAAGATCGCAACGTCGACATCATCATCTACATCAACGACCTCATCCGCCGCCAACGCGGTATCGATGGTCTTCGTAAAGTCTTTGAAACCTACAAACAATGGGGCGCAGCCGGCATCAAATACGGTTTCATGAGCGAATCCCCACAACAATCTAAAGTCAACGTCACACGAAAAATCGTACAAATGTGCGCCGACTTACAACTCTACATCAATTTTCATGACGGCCCTATTCATCCTACCGGCGAACAACGCACCTATCCAAACTTCCTCACACGCGAATACTGCCACGCACAAGGTGACGCTTCCCGTTGCTATAAACCCAATGAATTCCTTCGTACTGTTTTCGTCAATATGCTCGCAGGTCCACTCGATATGCAAAACGGTTTTTTCGATCTCTCATCTGATCTCGTCGGAGAACGTTTTCAAGTCCGTCAACCTGTCTATTCAACCGCTGTATCGGAAGCAGCCCGATGCATGATCGTCGACTCGGGCATGATCATTCTCGCCGACCACGACATCGCCTATGATAAAAAGGCCGATCTTTTCCAATTTATCAATCACCTCACGGGTAAATGGGATCAAACTAAAATCCTCCAAGCCCAATACGGCAAACTTATCACCACCGCACGCAAAACAAACAATACATGGCTCGTCGCTTCGGTCTCAGACGAACAAGGTTCAACCAACACAATCTATCTGGATTTCCTTGATAAAAACAAAACCTACACCGCAACACTTTTCGAAGATGCAAAAGATGCGCATTACATTAACAATCCCGAAGCCTATACCGTTCGCACAATAACCGTCAAAGCAAACGATTCGTTCACCTTCACTGCTGCACCCGGCGGCGGCTTTGCTGCGATTTTTAAGCCCAATAAATAGCCCAATACCATTGGACAATGGGTTTTAGAGAACACAGGGCTGTTTTTGTTGGTGAGAGCATTGTATGGAAGTAGAGTGTGTTAAAATGTACGCTGGTACATTATCATTTTCATTTGTTCGATTGGATAAAGCCGCAGGTGGATGGTGCGGTTCTGGTTATGGACGGTGATATTTGTGTTGATTGTGCTAGCGACGATTAAATTGCGATAGGTTTGTGTGGGTACAACATGGCAAACGTGGCAGACATCGCTTTTCTGCTGCGCAGAAGCTGAGTGTACTTGCATGAAAGGATCGCGATCTGCGATGATGCACATATGGTGAAGTTTGCAGCCAAATTTTTTTGTTTGATATGTCTGATGGTCGTTAATATTGCCGGGACTCAATATGTGTTTGCGGCCGATGAACCGGAAACCAAATTAAAGCTAGGGCGAGTGAAGACGATACAAGCGTTAGAGGCTGCGGACTTTCGCATTTATGGTTATATGCCGGGGTATGTGGTGAAGGACTGGGGGAAAGTGGATCCGCGGTACTTGAGTGATGTGGTTTACTTTGCGGGGAATGTGAAGAAGGACGGCACGCTGGTTTACAGCGAGAAGGAAATTCAGAAGCTTCCAATGATTGTGAAGAGTGGACGGCGATATAAGTTCAAGGTGCACTTTGCGATTGGTGGTTGGGCGCAGAGTGATCGGTATGTGCCGGTAATGAGTTCGGATAGGTTGCAGCAGAAATTGATCGTTGAGATCGTGAAGTTTGTGAAGCGGTATCGGATTGATGGCTTTAACTTGGATTGGGAGTATCCGAAGCCGGGGAAGGAGACGGACGACTATTCGAAGTTTATTAGTCGGTTGAACAAGGTATTGAAGAAGGGGAAGAAGGATGTGACGACCGCGGTGATGCCGACGCATGAGATGTTGTCGGAGCGCGGTTTTGAGCAAGATGCGGTGATGGTAATGTGCTATGATTTTCAGCCAGTGAATAGTCCTGTCGACAAGGTACAGAAAGCGATGGAATACTGGGAGGGGCTTATGGAGAAGCACGGGGTGGACGAGCCGCGGCGGAAGTTGGTAATGGGTTTGCCGTTCTATGGCCGGTCATTGGAAAAATGGAGCAAGGCGAAGGGATATGGGATTATTTTGAAGGAGATGAAGCCGAATGAAGAGGTGAATGAGATCGGCAGGTATGCGTTTGATAATATCAGTAAGATTCGAGAGAAAGTAGAGTGGGCAGTGGATCAGGATTATCAGGGTGTGTTCATTTGGCAGTTAGCGCAAGATGCAGTCGGGAAGAAGTCGCTATTATTACATGCGTATCAGCAGGTGATGTTATCGAAGGGTGTGCCGGATTTGAATCTTGATGGTAGGCTGAGTAAGAGCGATTTGATTCGGATGAAGAAATACTGGGGGAAAGAAACAGATGTAGAGAAGGATCGGATGCGTGCGTGGTCGAAGGGGGATTTAAATTTGGATGGTGCGGTGGATGCGAAAGATTTGGTGGAGATGGAGAAAGGTTGGCCGGCGGGCGTGAAAGCGGTGACGGTGTTGGGTAAAGCGGATTGAATGAGCATGAGAAAAGCTGTTTAACCCTTATGGCCGAGGATGTCGCCGAGTTTTTTAGCGAGGGGTGGGGCGGCCATTTGATCCATCATGACTTCGATGTAGGCGGCATGACCATTGGTATTTATTTTTTTAAGGACACCATTAAGTTCACCGTTGGTACGGACAGTGGCACATAACCAATCTTCACAACCCATTGCTTCGGGGAGCTTGGCGTAGGACCATGGAGCGACATCGTTGTATGCGTAGTCGGGTTCTTTGCAGAGAAGTCGTTCAATTGTGTAGCCGTCGTTATTGAGAACGAAAATAACAGGTTTGACGTTGTATTTTGCGAACTGTCCGATTTCGGTGGCGGTCATTTGGTGTGCACCTTCACCGGTGATGAGGACGAGGCGACGGTCGCGATTTGCCATCGCGGCGCCGAAGGCGGCGGGTGTCGCCCAGCCAATGGCGCCCCATAAAGTTTGATTGCAAAAGACCGCGCCGCGCGGAAGCTTGGCAAAACCCATGCCCATGGAAACGGTGCCGGTTTCGCAGATAAGCAAATCATCCTCACGCAGGAATTGTTCCCATCTGGGGTACAAGTATTCAGGTGTGAGTAAATCGTCGGTTTGACCGATGGGATCACCAAGGCCTTGGGCGCGGAGTTTGATCTCAGGTTTCTTGCCTGCAACACGGTCAGCTAATGCTTGTAACAAGTCTTTCATGTAGACATGTTCGTAGACCGCGTAACCAACTTGGGTGTGATCGAGGTAAATGTCGATTGTGCGGTGGCCGTCGAGGTTGGACGTGAAGGCGCCTGTATTGAAGTCTCCCCAGAGTGCGCCAACATTGATGACGAGATCAGCATTTTCGACATACTCGCGGACTTGTTGGTTCATGAGTTGCCCATCGTACATGCCGACGTATTGCGGATGCGTTTCATCGAGCACGGATTTGTCGTGAAACATGGTGGCGAAGGCGAAACCGGTTTTTTCGATGAGGCGTTGAAGGATATCGACGAGTCCGACGCGGTAAGCCATGATGCCAGGCAAGAAAACCCCTTTATTGATAGCTTGAATATGTTCAAGGATATCATCGATTGCAGCGGAAAGCCGATCGGGATCACTTTGCATGTCGATGGTGCCGTTGCCGGGTGAGCCGACGATTTTCATGGTGGCGCAGTCTTTGGGGATGGCGATATAGATAGGGCGACGGTGTTTGACGGCGGCTTCCATGACGCGGGCCATTTCGCTGATGCAGTTTTCGGGTGTGAGGATGGTGCGCGCGCAGACAACAGGTTTGGTCATGTGGTAGTAGAAATCGAATTCACCGTTACCGAGTGAGTGATGGATGACGCGTTTGCCAGCTTGTGTTTTCATGCCGGGCATGCCGACGAGATGTACGATTGGAAGATATTCGGAATAGGCACCGGCGATACCATTGATGGCAGAAAGTTCGCCTACGCCATAGGTTGTACAAAGTGCGCTGATGCCTTTGATTCGTGCGTAGCCATCGGCAGCGTAAGCGGCGTTGAGTTCATTGGTGCAGCCAACCCATTCGAGTTCACGATCTTCGATGATGGCATCTGAAACTGGAAACGAAAAATCGCCAGGCACGCCAAACACATCTTGAATGCCAACTTTTTTAAGCCACCACATTACGTGTTCGATGACGGTTTGAGCCATGGTCATTCTCCGTGTTTACATGAGCGATGATGGGCATAGTGATCGAGGTCCGAGATAAGTGCGATTATGCAGCTATATCGTGTATGAGCCCATTATGGATTATCGCCTATTACGTGGGGATGGCCGGATAAACAACTTCCCCAAGAGGCAAATGTTGCTGTTCTTTTCATTGTGTTGGTGGGCAATAGTCGTGCTTGCGTTGCGGAAAGATGTGTGGGCTGTCTTAAGATTCGCAAACTCGATGTGAAGATGCTGCGTATGGGAAGTTGGATGACGAATAAGTTTTTATTGATTGAGGTGGTTAATGGGCAATATTTTTATTAGTCAAGTTACAGATACAGAGAAAGTCACGGGTGGCTGGTGGCGGTGGCCACTTGTGCCAGTAGCGACCATTGGCGGTGCAAGTGTGGCGCTGCTGGTTCTGGAGGTGGTGGTGCTTTATGGGTGCCGATGGCTAGGTGTCGTGGGTGAGACGGGGTTTGGATACGTTCATGCGACAACGCTCATGCAGTATGCATTTTTTGGTTTTTGCTGGGCGGGGATTGCATGTCTGGTTGCGCCTAAAGGAAAGGCAATAGCGGGTATGGTGATGACGGGCGTTTTAGGGGTTTTGTACCTCTTTGCGGGGTTCTGGGTTACGATTGATCCAGATGTTGCGGTATCGTTGAAGCTGTTCTTTGGGTTGAGTGTGCTGGTGACTTTGGGTGCGGCGATGATCGCGGTGAATTTAAAGATGTTTCGGAAGCGGTGATGTTCAACGCGGGGTTTTTAACGACGCAGATTATGGTACATTTACAACATGCTTTTGCGTGTTCCTATCGCTATAGTCACGGCATGGATCATCTACATGATTGCGATGGCCATGACGGTGTATGACGGCTTTGCATCATTGATCTTGCAACCAATCGTGGGCGCGATCTTTTCTGTGATTGTGACGGTCTTTGTTTTGATTGTGGCATCGCCGCTTTTGCTTCCCAAAATCTGGCCACTATGGCGGCGGATATGGTTGATCCCATTACTCCTTGTGCCGGTCAGTTGGTTGCTGATGATTTTGTCGTGGTATCCGTATCGCATTACGGTTTACGATGATGTCTTGATGACGGATGTTCAAAGTTTCCAGCCGGAATTGGTGATTACAGGCTATCTTCTATTGCTTTTTGCCATTCTGTATCAGCCAAAGATCGCCATTTCAAAATCCAAACGTTGGTGGTGATGCTGTGATCATAAAAAACCGCAGATCGTTTGACCTGCGGTTTTGTTTGTTTTGTGTTGCCTAAGCGCTTGTTAGACGGATGCGGCCATCTTCTCAGCCTTGGCTTTTGCTTCGTCGAGGTTGCCGACGTACATGAACGCCGATTCGGGCAGGTCGTCCACTTCGCCTGCACAAAGACGTTTGAACGAGTCGATGGTTTCTGCGAGTGAGGTGTAGTTGCCTGGGAAGCCGGTGAACTGCTCAGCGACGAAGAACGGCTGCGACAAGAAGCGTTCAATCTTACGAGCACGCGACACGACCAGCTTGTCTTCTTCAGAAAGCTCATCCACACCGAGAATCGCGATGATGTCCTGAAGCGATTTGTATCGCTGAAGGATCGTTTGCACCTGGCGGGTTACTTCGTAATGTTCTTCGCCGAGGATACTCGGGTCGAGAATACGAGAAGTCGAAGCCAACGGGTCGACCGCAGGATAAATACCTTTTTCTGCAATACCACGGCTCAGCACCACGAACGCATCAAGGTGAGAGAAGGTTGTTGCAGGAGCAGGGTCGGTGTAGTCGTCGGCAGGGACGTAAACCGCTTGGATCGAGGTGATCGCACCTTTGTCTGTTGAAGTAATACGCTCTTGAAGCTCACCCATTTCAGTCGCGAGTGTAGGTTGATAACCCACCGCGGAAGGCATGCGGCCGAGAAGCGCGGAGACTTCTGAGCCCGCCTGCGTGAAACGGAAGACGTTGTCGACGAAGAGGAGTGTTTCTTTACCAGCATCACGGAATGCTTCACACATGGTGAGGCCGGAAAGTGCGACGCGGAGACGTGCTCCGGGAGGCTCATTCATCTGGCCGAAGACCATGGCGACTTTATCAAGCACGCGAGCGGTATTGCCTTCAGCGTCGGTGTACTCGGCTTCCGCCATTTCACGCCAAAGGTCGTTCCCTTCACGGGTACGCTCGCCAACACCAGCGAAGACGGAGTAGCCGCCGAATTCACGGGCCACACGGGCGATCATTTCCTGAATGATGACGGTCTTGCCGACACCCGCACCGCCGAACAGGCCGATCTTACCACCGCGGACAAACGGGCAGAGCAGGTCGATGACCTTGATACCTGTTTCGAGGATCTCAGTTTTAGCCGAAAGCGTGGTGAAGGCAGGTGGCGTGCGGTGGATGGGTCGTTTTTGGTCTGCTTCAATGGGGCCTTTTTTATCGACAGGCGTGCCGAGGAGGTTGAAAACACGACCCAGCACTTCCTCGCCGACAGGCACGGAAACCGGAGCACCGGTATCGACGACTGCCATGCCGCGGGAGACGCCGTCGGTCGAACCGAGGGAGACCGCACGGATGCGTCCGCCGCCGAGGTGCTGCTGCACTTCACCGACGAGATGTTGTTTTTCGCCTTCAACTTCGAAGTCGACGGTGACGGCGTTGTAAATTTCCGGCATTTGGTCTTCCGGAAACTGTGCATCGAACGTCGAACCGATCACTTGCGAAATAACGCCCTGTGTTCCAGCTGTTGACATTTCTCTTATTCCTTGCAAATCAACGAATTAGATCAAAAAAAGCTTTCTCGCATCCCCATGCTGAGCCGTTAAGCGTAACTATATATCTTCGATTTGCCAAATTCGGCGGCTCAACCAAAATATTTCGTGATTCCTTGCGATGAGTGTAGGGGATGATCTCGAGTGTGGGGGTATGTTTGGGCGGGTTGATTATGATCGGTGAGGTGCCCCATTACTCGGTGAGATTGCCTTGATATACTGGCGTGTAATGAGCCTTATGTTAGCCCGCAGGAGCCGGTTGTGACCGAAGAGAACCATCATTCGCAAGAAAACAATGCTGCTGCTGTCCCGCCGCCGCGATTTATGATCCAATCCACCCAAGCGGCCGCTGCCGAGCTAGAAACTGTGGTTACGGAAGATCAACCTGAAGAGTCAAGTGCTGTGGCAGCGAGCGAGCAAGATGTTTCTGTTAAGCCAACATCATCTTCGACAAGTATTTCCACAGAGAACATACAGTTAGAGGTTGAGTCATCTTCGACAACAACGTGGCATATTCCCACGGTGAGTGAACCACAAGAAGAAGTGTCACAAGCAGAGCAGGTAAAGATACCGGTTGAGGTGGAGTTGCTAGAGGAGATCAATCCGCAAGAGATCGATGTGATTCCGTTACCATCTAATCATGAAGTAGACGAGGTTGCTCCAGAAGCTCTGTTGGAGGTTGTTTCAGAAGACACACCAATAGATGAAAAGATTGTGTCGGAGGAGCCACGTGTTGCGTTAGCTGAGCCTACGGTAGAAGAAATCATTGAAGATGTAACCGCGACAGAGCCAGTCGAGCCACCGATGCCAAGTGCTGAGATTGAAGTGCCGAAGGTAGAGCATTTACCCGCTCCACGTATCATTGCGCTGATGAATCAGAAGGGTGGGGTGGGTAAGACAACCACGGCTGTAAATCTTGGAGCGGCGCTTGGGCGGCAGGGCTACCGTGTGTTGCTGCTCGATCTTGATCCGCAGGCGCACCTGACGCTTTATCTTGGCATTGATCCGGAATCGCTTGAAGCTTCAATGTATGACTTGTTGGCGGATGATGACATGAGCGCCGAGGATATTCGGCAGGTCGTGCCGAACTATCATCACTTGCATGTGCTGCCGGCAGAAGTCAATCTCGCTGGGGTTGAATCTGAACTTGCAGATAAAGTGGTGACCGGTGCCGCTCAGTCTGTCCTGCGTACTAAGGTGAGTACGATTGCGGATCAGTACGATTTTATTCTGCTAGATTGTCCGCCATCGCTTGGTTTGTTGACGATAAACGCGCTGACGTTAGCGCGAGAAGTGATTGTGCCGATGCAGGCGCATTTCCTCGCGCTGCAGGGACTCGGGAAGCTGTTGGAAACGATTGCGATGTTGCGGCAAGGGTTTAATCCGAATTTGCTGGTGGCGGGTATTGTACTTTGTATGCATGAAAAGCAAACTATTCTGGCAGGCGAAGTGATTGGTGACCTTGAAGCGTTTCTTGAGCAAGGTAAAGAAACGAATGAGCCGTGGTCGCAGGCGACGATCTTCTCGCCGCCGATCCGTCGAAACATAAAGCTAGCCGAATCGCCATCGTTTGGTCAGTCGATTTTTGACTATGATGCATCCTGTAATGGAGCACAGGACTATTTACAGCTTGCCAAAGCGGTTGCAAGTCACACATTGGATTACAGCAAAGTCTAACTGAAGATTAGAAGTTAGTAGATAAATAAAAACCACCGTGTGATGCACAGTGGTTTTTTCTTTACTTACTTGTTGCGAGTGCGACATTATTTATCAGCTTTGTTTATAGCCTGTTTTGCTTTGATCTCTAACCATTTTTCCGCAAGTCGTTCCCCCATGGTAAGGTAGGCCGTTGTTTTATAGTGTGCTTTATCCTTGAGTAGTGCGAGGTCATCAACTGTGATCATACCCGCGTTGGATATTGTTTTGGCGACTGCTTCTTGGCCAGCAGCAACATCTGCAGTCCATTTGCATCCAATCTCTGGATGGATTTTGTTGTAGATGATTGGTAAGTCGGTACCGTAATCTCTGCGGATATAGTGGAATAGTTTTGTTAAATTCGCTTCATAGACTTTTGCCCGTTCTTCCACAAACGCATCGCTCCATCCTTGCACCCATACAAACCCCGCTACTTCGGTTTCGTATCCCATTTGATTTAGTGCGCCTATTGCTTGATTAGACTCTCGGAGTAACCACGGATAGAGATGCGTGCCTTTTGTTTCCGCTTCGGTGAGCTCGGGGCACCAGTCTTCGTGCAGATCAGACCCGCCTTCGCTGAGTTTGATGATCGCAATGCGTGTGTTTTTACCCGTTAATTTTTCGTGGATCGTGCGGCCAAACGTAATTTCCGGCCCAAATGTCTCTCGATTCCATTTGTCCTGATATGTTGTGAGTGTTTGCCATCCGTCGCCTTGTACTTCGAATTGTGGCAATCCCGGCATCAGATGCCACCAATAGCCAATCCCCTCGTTTTCACGCACACGCTTCTTTGTCGGCTCATCAAGATCGGCCATTACCCCGCGACCGTCCATGTTTGACTGGCCAGCCAGCAAAAACACCAACACCTTGCCTTTGCCGTCGAGTTTGATTGTACTTGGTGATTCTTGCGCGTGGGTCTGAGGCACGCTTAGAAAGCTTAGTAACAACATTACTGTCAGCACGCGAAATCTGAACATAGCCATGTCCTTTATTGTGAGAACAATTTGATTCGCCCACTGAGATGTCTTGGTTATAGCCAGTTTACCGCGCATCGGTAACCGAGGCCACGGTCATGATGCGCCGAGTGCGATGATTGTCTACTTTTGTCGTTGGAACATGTGTTGTTTGCCGTGTTGCTTGGCGAGTGCGATCTGTTTGGCGCGTTCACGGAAGCGCGTTTTTTGTTCATCACTCGTTTGGTTGTAACACTTAGCACAGCTCACGCCCGCTTCGTAATGTTTGTGCTCTAATTCTTCCTGCGGGATTGGCAAGCCACATGCGTGACACATATCATAGTCGCCGACTTTTAGGCCGTGTTTCACACTTACGCGCCCATCAAAGACATAGCAATCGCCTTCCCATGTGCTCTGTGATTCATCAATCTTTTCGAGATATTTGAGGATGCCGCCTTTGAGGTGGTAAACATCTTCGAAGCCTTGCTCAAGCATATAGGCGGTAGCTTTTTCGCAGCGGATGCCGCCTGTGCAGAACATTGCAACCTTCTTGTGCTTTTGTGGATCAAGGTTGCTCTTTACCCACTGTGGAAACTCGCGGAAGCTCTCAGTTTCAGGATCGATTGCTCCTTGGAAGGTGCCAATTTCATATTCATAATCATTGCGTGTATCAACCAGTACGACATCTTCTTGTTCGATGAGCGCGTTCCAATCTTCTGGCTCAACATATTGTCCGACGCACTTGGTCGGACTTACGCCCTCGACGCCGAGTGTGACAATTTCTTTTTTGAGCCGTACCTTCATCCGCTCGAACGGCTGTTCATTGTCATTGCTTTCTTTCCAATCCAGTTCTGCCAGCCGCACATCACTTTTCAAGTATCGGATCAGTGCATCAATCCCTGCGCGGCTCCCGGCCACGGTTCCATTGATCCCTTCCTCGGCCAGTAGCAGTGTGCCTTTGATCTCATTTGCACGGCATACTTGTAGGATTGGTTCGCGCATTGCGGCATAATCTTCCAGCTTCGCAAACAAGTACATTGCTGCAATGACGTATCGCTCACTCATTTCAGTTTAATCTCCTATCCCACCCCAATCTCTTACGCCCACTTCCATCAATTACGGCAACACAGTCCGTTGGCGTGGCGACCTAGACATTCTATGCCTTATCAAATGCTTCATCATCTTGATGTAATTGGACTCCATCCATCAACCGCTCAATCTTGGTCGCTGTCTGCTTGCTCTCAGCCGTTAAATCCTTGTTTTTCCTTTGCTTCCCAGTTTTTTTCTTGGTGCCGGTCTTATCTGAGGAGGCAGATGAAGCTGCAGAATCTGTCTCGGGTTTCGGCAGTGCGTCGTAGGTGTGGATGACCAATTTCTTGAGAACCCCAAGCGATCGGCGATTCTCGATCATTGCATCCAGCCAACCCTTCTGGCCGGACTGACCAAAAGTTGAATATCTGATCCATCCGTATTTTTTTACCGCGGCATCCCCCTCCACCTGCGGCATCTTGAAAAAAGTAGTCAGCTTTTCGACCTGCTTACCTTTCTCTTCAACCGTTACGATATTGACGAACACAAACATCTTCGGCTTCTTGCGCCCAAGCTTTTTGTCCGGCACTTTGTACAGCTTCCCCCCCCATTGCACAGTACTAAACACATGCTCAAACCCAAGCAAGTATTCATCCAGCTCGGCTGCGAGTTCACCAACATTCGCCTTTGCCACAGATTCGTTCTCCTACGGTGCGACCGTCTCAGCTTCTCGCTTCTTTTCCGATTCAGATAACTTTTGTTGCGATTGTACGGCTTTCCATGCGGCCTTTTGAAGCAAGTTGATTTCTTTCTTGGAAAGTGTACGTTCGCCGTTGTACAAATCCTTTTCGGTTAGCTTCAAGCCCGGACGGTTTTTTAGGTGTGCTTTTGTATAGCGCTCGGTGGTTTTCCATGGTGAAACCTTTCGGAGCTTCAACCCGACAGGGCTTTCGCCAGTAAGGGTTGCGTAGAACACACAGGCGTTGAGATATACCCCCCATGAACTTGGGTGAGACCGGTCAAAGCGGTAAAGCTCGATGCCGTGCTTATCGGCTGTTTCGTAGACCAATTTCCAAGCCTGGCCTGCCGGGGCAACTTTGCCGCCATTGGTGTCGGCCAACTCTTGGTACACGTCAAAAATGGTTTGTGCCTGTTCAGGGTGATGTCTTTTGGCCCAAGTGCAGTAGTAGATTGGCTCGGCGCCGACTGCTTGCGCTGCGTCGGCAAGGATCTTGCCGTACTCGCGCATCTCGTCTTGTTGACTAACGGGTCCCCATGACTTGTTTTGAAGCACTACATAATCCCATGCGCCGCTGTTGCCATCTTCATCTTTCCATCCTTCAGCGATCTTTTTCATCGCCTTGCCATCTTCAACATGATATTTGTAGCCCTTGCCGCCCATGAAGCTTTTGCCAAATTCCATGCGGTACTTGGTTTTGCCTTCAGTCATGAGTGTCTGCACAACGTTCGGCAATGGCCCGGCAAATGAATAGCTGTTACCGACCCAAAGAACATGAATGGTTTCCGTTTGTGGGTCATGCTTTGTATCTCGGTCTTGTTTTGGCGCTGCAAGAAGATCCGCCGAACCAAGAATGATGATCATAAGTAAAGTTAAAAGCGCAAAGCGTTGGCGCTGTTGTTGCATAAGAAAGCTCCAATGGGTATGTGTACTTTGACGGTCAAACAAATACGCCCCCGGTCTTCCCGCACAGCACCGCTAACATCATACCTTGCTGTGGCATCAATCCAAAGCTAATTGTTAGTTTTTGGCTGAAAGCAGTCGTGCCACTTCCTGATCGTGGATCTGCTCAAAGTTGTCATACCATTGGCTGACCGAACCGAAGTCCGCTGGTACCTGTGGGCACACAATGATGTCTGCCACTTTCTCAAGCATCCGAACGGTATCTGCGGCACCAACCGCCGCAGATGCGATCACTTCACGTCCACCAAGTTGTCGAACGGCAAGAATTGCGGCTTTCATTGTGGCACCAGTTGCCAGACCATCATCTACTAGAAGAACCTGCTTGTCTTTTAGTGTTGTCAGTGGGCGGTTGCCCATATACATGTGCTGCCTGCGCAGCAGTTCTTGCTGCTCTCGTGTGATGATCTCATCCATTACCTCGACATTCACGCCGAGTTGACGAACAAGGATTTCATTGAACACACGTACGTTTCCTGATGCGATTGCACCAATGGCAAGCTCCGGCTGCATCGGCATACCGATCTTACGCACTAGCATTACATCGAGTTTGCTGCCAAGCTTTTTTGAAACTTCATGTGCGAGCACCACCCCACCGCGTGGTATGCCCAGTACCACTGTTTCAGTATTGCATCCACATGCGGTTAATGCTTCGGTCAAGACGCGCCCGGCTTCTGCACGATCTCGATATATCTTCATCATCGTTGCTCCGCGTGCATAGTCACTTGATTATTCAATCCGAGTTGATTTGGTAAATCAACAAAAACAGTAGATTTCTGCGGGCATAAAATAAGTAAAACTGCTGCGTAACCTTTGATGAGTGAGTTTGTTTGCGTTTAGCTACGCATATATATGTGTAGATCAGATTGAGGTTGTTATGCCATTATTGATCTAGTTGGCAAGTGGCTAGTATTCCCTGCATTGTTCGTACCATCGACATTTTACTTCCATCACGCCACAAGGTTTACCGCATTGTTTCCGGAGAACAGCGTTCTCAATCATGGCGGCGCAAAAGTGATCGTGTTTGTCTTTTAATTTGTATTCAGTGGGCTGGATTACGAAGATGTTCACCTGTCGCGACATCAACACTGGAGGCTGTCGAGTAGTCCCTTCATATAACCCAGCGCGTGGGACATGCCAGCATGCCAGGGCGCATCACAAGTCACCTGCGGGGTATGGTCCGGAATCATTACGCCATCGAAGTTGGAGGCTTTGAGGATCTGAAGGATACGTCGCATGTTGATGTCGCCGTCGTCGACAAATGTTTCGCGGTAGTGAGGCACCTTCCCGGAAACATTGCGGAAGTGGATATAGGCGATCGCGTTCCGTTCGGCATACGACTGGGTCATCTCATACAAATCGCCTTCGGTCATCTCGGCGAGCGACCCGAGGCAAAACTCCAGCGCGTTGGATGAGCTTGGTACGAGATCAAGCAGCCGCTGATACATTTGTGGTTGATAGACGAGGCGTGGTGATTTTCTGACGAAGGGAGCGGGTGGGTCATCGGGGTGGGCGGCGAGTCGCACGCCACTGGCTTCAGCGGTGGGGATGACTGTCTTGAGGAAAGTTTGCAGGCGGGACCAAAGCTGGTCATGCGTGATTTCAGGGTGTGGCTCATCAAGATTGTCTGGGTCGACGATCATGTTCCAGACCATGCCTTTTGGGATGGGGGTTTCATCGACTTCGGACATGGCGACGGAGACGGCTTGGCCGCGGGCATAGGGGCCGGTGGTTCGGCTGCACACGCCGGCGAGGCTGAAGTTGTAGCCGAAGATCGGGATGCCGGCTTGCCCAACGCATTCGATGATGCGCTTGATGTGCTGCAGTTGTTCCTGTTTGCGCGGGCCATCTAAGAGGACATCACCCCAGTGGCCGGGGTCGAAGTTTTCAATTGCTTCGAGAACCAGTCCTTCTTTTTCGATGGCGGCCTTGAGGTCTTGAAGCGCAGAGACGGTCCACAGTTCATCATCGGGTATGGCGACGCCCCAGCCGGAACTATCGCCGGTGGGCTGATTGCCTTTAGGATTGCCGGCATTGCCTTGATTGAAGTAATCGACCAGGTGAACGATCACATGGGTCGCGCCAATCTGCTTTGCGAAGCGGAAATGATCTGTATTCAGTTGATGACGGTAGAGTCCTAAACCCAATTTCATGTCGTTAACCTATCTTGGGGATCTTGATGCCTAAATCCACGTTCATGACGTGGCCGTTGATTTCTTGTGCGAGCGGGGAGCACATGAAGACCACCGCGTCTGCGATGGATTCGGGGGTATTTTGCCGCTTGGCGGGTGTGGCGCGTTGGACGAACGTGCGGTATTGTTCATCTTCGTTGTAGACCTTTAGTGAGCTGCCAGCGGCGACGTTGCCGGGCGAGACGGCATTAAAGCGGATGTTGTGCTCGGCATACTCAAGGGCGAGACACTTGATGAGGTTTTCGAGGGCGGCTTTTGCAGGCGCATAGGCGGAGATGCCTTGATGCGGGATCTGCGCGACATAGGAAGAGGTGTAAAGGAGATGGCCGGCGGTTTGTCGCTGCGTCCAGTGCTTCAAGACCGAGCGGGTGAAGTTGATCTGCCCGAAAAAATTGAAGTCGAAGATGCGTTTGTATTCATCTGGTTCGGCCTCGGCGAAGGGATGCAAACCGCAGCCGCCAGCGTGACCGAGGGCGATGTCCAAGTTCGGCTGTTGCTCAAAAATACGTTCGACCACCGCATCAACAGCCTGCGTGTCGGTGACGTCCATCTCAAAGTAGGTCCACGTTTCGGGTGATAGCCCCCATGCTTGCAGGTACGCGATTGCTTTGTCCGGGCTGACGATATCGGTCAGGACAAGGTGCGCGCCGGCTTCGCTTAGCCGGCGGACGATGTGCTCGGAGATCGCGCCGAGGCTGCCTGTGAGGAGAACCGACTTGCCTTTTAAATCCAAGTTAATCATGGGATCAATCTCCATAACGAATTACATGATGCCGAATTCATCCCATGCGGCGCGGGCGGACATGCCGTTTTCAATGGCTTTGCGGACGAGGTTTTCGCCGTGTGCTTTTTCGGTGGCGGCTTGGATGATGTCCGCGGCGTGATCGAGCGGTACGACAACCACGCCGTCGATGTCGCCGAAGATCAGGTCACCGGAGTTGAGTCGTACGCCGCCGGCAAATTCGATGGGGCAGCGGAAATCGATGACTCGGCCGCGTACGCGCTGGTCTTGTGCATAGGGTCCTTTGGAGAAAGTGGGGAAGGATAGGTTGAGGATGCCATCGGTATCACGTGAGTAGCCGTCGACGATCGCGCCGGCTGCACCGAGTATGCGCGCCCGTGTGCTCATGAGTTCGCCCCACAGCGCGTAGCTTGGTGAGGAGCCTGTGCAGACGTAGATCTCGCCGGGCTTCAGGTCATCGAGCGCTTCGAACATGATGCCGAAGTCGTAGGGTTTTTGCTCGGTGACTTGGGTGGGTGTGAAGCAGTCTGCTTCGAGCACGGTCATGGCGCGGCCGGCGATGCGCATGTCGTCGCGCAACGGCCGAAGGTATGGCGGCAGGAATTGATGGGTTAGTCCCGCCGCGTCCAACACGTCGCCAATCACAGCGGTGAACAGTTTGCCTTCGTTAAAATCTGCGATCCCTTGGGCGATCACATCGTCTTGTTTGGTTGTCATGGTTGTCTCACTCATACTTGTTTGCCATGTAAATCTCGTGCTGCGGTGGACAGGCAGTCCGAGCCGCCTGCGGTAACACAGAGGTTGTCTTCGATGCGGCATCCCATCGCGGCGGCGGGGTCATACACCCCCGGCTCGACGGTGACGATCATGCCTTCTTTTAAAATGTCGTTGATGCCAGGCGCGAGTGTCGGCCCGGGGTCGTGGTAACGGAATCCGGTATGATGGCCGGTCGCGTGTGTGAACAGCTTGCCGTAGCCTGCGTCTTCAATGATGGTGCGGGCGGTTTGATCGATCTCGCTCATACGGATGCCGGCTTTCACTTGTTTGCGTGCGGCGGCTTGCGCTTCGGCAACGATTGACCAAAGCTGCTTGGCAGCTGGATCAGGCTCGCCAACATAGCCTGTGCGCGTGAGGTCGGACCAGTAGCCGTTCACGCATGTCGCCAGTTCGACAGTCACCATATCGCCATTGGTTAGTGTGCGGCCAGATGATCGGTTGTATCGGCCGGCGTTGGCGGAGTTGGGGCCGGACTGCACGTGCGCCCATGCTCTTGCATAGCTAATCCCCTGTGCGCCGGTGCGGCTGTGAATTGCACGCTCGATCTCGGCGGCGAGCGATGCTTCGCGGATCCCTTCCCGGAGATTGTCAAAGAACACCGCGAGCCCATGATCAGCCACGTGATTGGCCAAACGGATACGCTCGATCTCCTCGGGGGTTTTGATCGTGTACAACGCCAACAATTTGTCGTCGAGATGCTGGACGCTTTGGCCGAGACCTTCAAATAAATTTTGGACCTGCGGATCAAATGGTGGGTGTTCTGCGGGTGAGGTGCCTGGCGCACTGTGTGAAGATGATCGCACATAGCTGATAGGCAACATATCAAGATTTTTGTTACGAATATATGTGTGGATCAGATCTTCGAGCATAGCAAGCGGATCGCTGCAGCTCATCAGTCCCCAGTCATACTGGACGGTTTCGACATCGTTCGGGAGGGTTTCTTTGGGTTCAAGGGTTGGGACGAACAGAACGGGGTCGCCCTTGTATGGAAAAAAACAAAGCGATGTGCCCCAGTGCGGCTGATACCCCAGCAGCATCACCAGCTCATCAGGTCGCCAAGCCAACCAGCCGCTAACGCCTGCATCGCGGAGATATGACTGAACGATAGATTTTCTTTTTAAGTTGATCATGTTGGTACTAACGGCCTCTCGAATGAAGAATGGTTCATTCGTTGGATTGGCAATGATGATGTTGATTGAAGCTGTGTTTACGCTTCATTCATCATTGCAACAGATCGCAAAGACAGCTGTTTTCTCGGGTTTTATGCCCGAAATGGCAGTCTGTCCGTTGACGCTTCTGTATGGGTCGATCCACCGTTTAATCGCACCAAATTGTCGGGATGAAAAATCCCATTGGCTCCATCCGTGCCTGAAATCTTATGTCGGGTCGCTTGCCCGATCTTGTCGGCAAAGGGTTGCCAAGTCACATGCAAGCTGTGATTGCGGAGATGTTTTCATATGCAAACGCAATCGCATTCATGATGGAGATGTCCGGATCATAACGAGGACCCGGCGGTGCGTCTAGGGCGCTGTTTGATTCATGCGCGTGAAGCATGGCAAAGAGAATCACCCGCAGTGTAGCGGGTGATCATGCATGAACGGTTGATGTGAAAAAAGGCTAATTAGTTTTCTTCAGCTTCAGTCACGCTGAGGCAGGTACAGATCAGGTTTCTGTCACCGTAAGCGTTGTCGATTCGACTGACTGGCGGCCAGTACTTCCACACGTTGCTCGTGCCGGCGCCGTTCTGTTTCTGCCAAGCTGCGGGGTAGGCCGCCTTGTTACGGGAGTAATCGTGTTCCCAATCGTCATGGCAGATCATTGTTGCGCTGTGCGGCGCGTTGACCAGCACGTTGTCGTCTTGAGACGCTTCGCCGCGTTCGATCTCGGCAATCTCTGTGCGGATCGAAATCATCGCATCGCAGAAGCGGTCCAGTTCGTCTTTGGATTCGCTTTCGGTGGGTTCTATCATGAGCGTGCCGGCGACGGGAAAGCTCATCGTGGGTGCGTGAAAGCCGTAGTCGATGAGGCGTTTGGCGATGTCTTCAACGCTGATGCCGGCGGATTTCTGAAAGCCGCGGCAGTCGACGATGCCTTCGTGTGCGACGGTGCCGTTTTCGCCGGTGTAAAGTACGTCATAGTGGCCGGTGAGTCGTTTGGCAATATAGTTTGCGTTGAGGATGGCGATTTCGGTCGCGCGTTTTAGGCCGTCAGCGCCCATGAGTGCGATGTACATCCAGCTGATGGGGAGGATACTCGCACTGCCATAGAGCGCGGCCGAGACAGGGTAAGTAAATCCGTCTAACGCATGGTTAGATGTATTGTTATTGGCGGAGGTTTTCATCGCGCCCCAGATCTCGATTGAGCCATAGTCAGCTTGAGCGTCATTTTGAATTGGGTTGCCGGGCATGTAGGGACCGAGATGCGCGCGTGCGGCAATGGGTCCCATGCCGGGGCCGCCGCCGCCGTGCGGGATGCAGAAGGTTTTGTGCAGGTTCAGATGGCACACATCGGCACCGATGGCGGCCGGGTTACACAGGCCGACTTGGGCGTTCATGTTTGCGCCGTCCATGTAAACCTGCCCGCCGTGGTCATGCGTGATCTGGCAGATTTCGCGGATGGCGGTTTCGTACACGCCGTGTGTGGAGGGGTACGTCACCATCAGGCAGCTTAGGTTTTCTGCGTGTTTCTCAGCCTTTTCGCGCAGGTCTGCGACATTGATGTTGCCATGATCATCACACTTCACGCCGACGACTTTGAGTCCTGCCACGACGCTTGAAGCGGGATTGGTGCCGTGGGCGCTTTCGGGGATCAGGCAGATGTTGCGCTGTGGTTCACCCTGGCCAGCGTGGTAACGCTTGATCGCCAGCAGGCCGGCATACTCACCCTGCGAGCCGGCGTTGGGTTGCAAGCTCACCACATCAAAACCGGTCACTGCGCAAAGCCAACTCTCTAGTGTACGGAACAGTTCGCGGTAGCCTTGTGTTTGTTCGCTCGGTGCATACGGGTGCATCTGTGAGAACTCTGCCCACGTGATGGGGATCATTTCGACAGCGGCATTGAGTTTCATCGTGCAGGACCCGAGTGGAATCATGCTGTTGGCGAGTGAAATATCTTTCGCCAAGAGGCGTGACATGTAGCGGAGCAGTTCATGTTCGCTGTGGTAGCGGTTGAACACGTCGTGTGTTAAAAAGTCTGTGGTACGCGTGTGTTGCTCGGGGATTTGGGCTGTTACTTCCTTGGCGATGCTATCGGCGTGCGGAATATCTTTTACATCTGCGTTTCTTGCAAACACACGGATCAAGGTATACGCTTCGTCCAGTGTGGTGGTTTCATCCAGATTGATACACACGGATTGATCATCTAGCTTCCGCAGGTTCATGCCGTGTTCGCGCGCGGCGAATAAGATGTGATCCACTTCCTCGCGGCCGACGGTGACCTTCACGTTGTCAAAGTACACATCGTTCGGCACGTCATACCCGCTACGTTTAAGCCCTTCGGTCAACACGACGGCCAGGCCATGCACGCGCTTGGCGATTTTACGCAAGCCTTCCGGCCCGTGATACACGGCATAGAAACCGGCGATGACTGCCAACAGCACCTGTGCGGTACAGATGTTGCTTGTTGCGCGGTCACGTTTGATGTGCTGCTCGCGTGTTTGAATTGCAAGTCGGTAGGCTTTGTTGCCTTCCGAGTCGATGCTGACGCCGACGATGCGGCCGGGCATTTTCCGGGCGTATTTTTCACTTGTGGCCATGTAGCCTGCATGCGGTCCGCCGAACCCCATCGGTACACCAAATCTTTGTGTGCTGCCTACGACTATATCTGCGCCGAATTCACCCGGGGAACGCAACAGCACTAGCGACAAGATGTCAGCCGCTGCCACAAGCATTCCGCCTGCTGCATGTACTGCATCAGCCACCGCCATATAATCTTCAACCCGTCCATCTGTCGTCGGGTACTGCACCAAGATACCCGCAAGATCATTTCCCTTGCCGTTTGCCCAATCAATCTCGTGGACATTCCCAACGTGCAATTCAATCCCCATGCTCACTGCGCGTGTTTGCATCACCGCAATCGTTTGTGGATGAGCTTTCTCACTCACAAAGAACGCACTTTTTTTGCCACGTGCAATCGCATAGCACATTGCCATTGCTTCTGCTGCCGACGTTGCTTCGTCCAGCATTGATGCGTTCGCCATCTCCATTCCCGTCAGATCGCTCACCATTGTCTGAAAATTTAAAAGTGCTTCGAGCCGGCCTTGAGAGATCTCTGCTTGATATGGTGTGTATGGCGTATACCATCGTGCGTTCTCCAAAACATTCCGCAAGATTACTGCCGGCGTCTCGCAATCATGGTACCCCATCCCGATCATGCTTCTGAACACGCGGTTCTTTCCTGCAATATTTGCAAGATGTTTGAGTACGCCACCTTCACTAAGGGTCGACGGCAGGCCACGCAGCTCCATCTCATCCTTTAAGCGGATGTCGCCGGGAACGGTTGCTTCGATCAGTTCTTCAATGCTTCGGTATCCCACCACTTCCAGCATGGCTGCGATTTCGCGCGCATCGTGTCCCATGTGCCGCTGTTCGAACAAGTCGCTCGGCTTCAAACTCTCACTCACGCGCTCGGACATCGTTATCTCCGTTTTGTCTTGCATCGTCGTCATACTGCTTCCTCATCCATGATATCGTTGGCACCCCGCTCTTGCCGCCAAATGCACTGTCGTATCGTCTGACAAAGTGTAGAACTCTTACCCAATAGATTCAATCTGTGGGAATCATACAGATCGATGTTTTCTGGCTGTTTTCGAGTTTAGTTGCGGAAATATTTCAGTACATGGATTAGAATGGCCACGCGCGATAGCGCTCCATGACATCAACCAAATGTGCGATTAGTCGAACTTTATGCCAGAAGCCAACAATAACATCGCGGCCCTTTTCTCTAGGATGGCGGACATTCTCCAGATTCTGGATGCCAATCGTTTTAAGATCATTGCGTTCCAGAAGGCGGCTCGTGTGCTCGAATCCATCACTGATGATGTGGCGAAGCTTGAGAAGAAGGAGTTACTTGCACTTGATGGTATCGGTAAAGGTGCGGCTGACAAAATTCTTGAATTTGCACAAACCGGGCAAATTGCTGAGTACGACGAGTTATTGGCGGAGATTCCAAATGGGTTGATTTCGTTACTGGATATCCCGACGCTTGGACCGAAAACCATATCCCTGCTCTGGCATCAGGCTGATGTGACGGATTTAGCTTCTTTTAAAAAAGCATTGGATAGTCCGGACACAATCAAAATCAAAGGCATCGGTTCGAAGAAAATCGAGACGCTCAAAAAGAATCTCGCTTTCGCGGAAACAGCAGCTAAGCGTCATCTGATTGCTCCCGCCCATCTCAAGGCGGTCTACTTTATCTCACAGCTCAAAGTATTATCTGAAGTCAAGCAGGCTACTTATGCCGGTTCACTCCGCCGTGGTAAAGAAACAGTGGGTGATATCGATATCCTCGTTGCAGCTGACGAAAAACACGCAGATAAAATTACCAAGCATTTTACTTCCCTTGAGCCTGTTAAAGACGTTCTTGTGTCCGGCAAAACCAAAACTTCCATTCGTACCAAGCTTGGTATTCAGGTTGATCTCCGTATTGTTCCAGACGAATCCTTCGGCCCCGCGCTCCTGTACTTCACTGGCTCTAAAGAACATAATGTTCGCCTCCGTGAGCGTGCTCTTTCACTTGGCTATTCCCTTAACGAATGGGCGCTTACCAACACCAAAACCAAAAAACCGTTCAAAGCGACGACCGAAGAAGCGATCTACAAGAAACTGGATCTTCCCTTTATCCCGCCTGAGTTGCGTGAAGATCGTGGTGAGATTGATGCTGCAGTTGCAGGCAAGCTTCCTAATCTTGTGACCGTTCAAGATATTCAATCGGATCTGCATGCACACACACATGCATCCGATGGATCAATGTCTATTCGTGAGTTAGCTGGCCTTGCTTATGATCGTGGCTTCCATACGATCGCAGTGACCGATCATTCCAAGTCACAAGTACAAGCACACGGACTTGATAATCGTCGTCTTGAACAGCACATCAAAGATGTGCATGCGGTCCGCGATGAGATGCAGGGAAAGATCAATGTCCTTGCCGGCTCGGAGGTGGATATTCTTTCGGACGGGAAGTTGGACTATCCGGATTCACTGTTGAAAGAATTGGATATTGTGGTAGCTTCGCCGCATGCGGCTCTTGCGCAAGACACCAAGAAATGTACCGCCCGTCTGCTCAAGGCAATTGAGAATCCATACGTTCATATTATCGGCCACCCGACGGGACGTTTGGTAGGTAGGCGAGAAGGATTTTATCCTGATTTTCCCGAGATCTTTAAAGCTGTTGTGGACCGAGGCATCGCGTTGGAGATCAATGCGAATCACCATCGGCTTGACCTGCGTGATATCCACGCGCGGGCTGCGATTGATGCAGGTTGTTTACTCGCGATCAACACCGATACGCATCATCCGAACAACTTTAGTGAGCTTCAGTATGGCGTTCTTACAGCCCGGCGAGCATGGGCAGAGCCGAAGCATATCGTGAACTGCCTTTCGGCATCAAAACTACTCAAGTGGCTTACATCCACCAGGCCGTAATCGTAAAAAACCGCAGCCGAAGCCGCGGTATTTTAACTTATATTGTGTATAGATGAAATTGGCTTACTCAAAGTCGCCGGCTGGATCATACGTTACCGCATCAACCAAGAGTTCGATCACTTCACCTTCTTTGTTGTGTTCTTTATCACTCACGATGAGGATGGCATCGAGAGTCGTGTTCGGGCCTTCGATGGCGCCATTGCCATTCCAGAAGCTTGACCAGTGATGCACTTTTTGCAGATCCCATGCATAGAAATGCCATTCGCCATCAGCATTAATTGGGCGGTAGATACCTTTTTCGTGGGCGCGGGATTTGTTTTTGGCTGGAATGACTGTGTCGTCGACGATAATCGATGCTTTGAGGTTTGGGGAAGTGGTTCTAAGCCAGTAGCCTAATGTACCCACACGTCCTAGGACTTCGTTGGCATCGGTACGGCCGAATTTGGAAAGGTGCCGCACGAGTAAGCCGCGGCTGCCACCTTTATCACGGACGATCTTGAGCGCTTGTGCTCGCATGCCGTTGGGGGTTTTGGTTTTGACGATTTTGTATTCGCACTTGTCCTTGTCTATCCCACGGTTAGATCCGCTCTTGGCAGGGTGGGTGTCGAAGCGGCCGTTACCAGTTTCAAAGTCATCAAGCACGATCTTCTTTTGAGGGAAGGGTAGTGCTTTGGGGGGAGCTGGGCGAGTGGCAGCTGCGAGTGGCTTGTAGCTGCCGGTGGTGACGGGCCTAGCATAGAAGCCAAGTGAGGCGCCATTGCTTCGGAGCCTACCTGGATTACCGTCGGCTTTTGCATCAGACGGTGCGTTGACTACACGCACGACACCAGTCTTGGCGGGTTTGCCTTGGTCATCAAAGCCATCAGCTAGGACCATGGTTGTAGAGCCACCGCCGTCGAGATTGATCGCCTGCGTTGCACCGAGTTTTCGCAACATGTCAGCTAGTTCAAACAGAGATGCGCCTTCAGAGTAGTCGGGTTGCCGTCCGTCAACCGTAACCAGCAGCACATGACCTTCTGCAGTGACTGCCGCCGCGGTGCGTGGATGGGTGGTATCGCTGAATCCATTGTGTGGTGTTTCAGGCATTACACCGTCTTTGAGCAGCACGTTGGAGCCGCCGATGGCGTTGTAGAGTTCGACATTTTCGGGGATGGTATCGAAATTTGTGGTTTTCGGTGTTTTAGGAAAAACCAAGCCGGCATCGCCGTTCTGGGTGATATTGATCGCGGCCCATCCACGTTCATGTGGAGCATATTTGTCGCCATTGGAAACGCCCAGACCGATGACGATGGTGTTGTCTTTGCCTGTACCGAATGAAAAGAAGGCGGCGTTGATCGCGCCTTGTAGCTTGTGTTCTTGAACATATTCGCGGACGGTTTGTCGGACGGTATCGTGATTGGGATCGCCGGGCTCGTCACCATTAGGGTCGCCGTTGGATGGTGTGATAAGAAAGCGAACGCCATCAGCTTTGGGGTCGATCTTAAGGACGTTGATGACGGTGGGACGCGGTAGTTTTTGGATGAGTTGAAGGTGAGTGACACCAATAAAAGGTTGGGTTGTTTGTGTTTGGCCTTCCAGTGTCCATTTGCCTTCAGATTGATCGGCATGGACAGTATTCGGCAGTAAACCCAGCACGGTGAGGAAAAGGTAAGTCACAAACAGTGCGGATGAGGCCGCAGGTATGCTGCGCATGAGTTAACTCCAATGGATGATCGTGGTTTGGTGTGTGGCGGTTGCGTCAGTACCCACTATCGCCAATGGGGCCCATTATAAAGGAGGGGTGTATTGAGCGATAGCGGATATGTTGCCGCGTGAGGAGAGGCATATTTGCGATTAAAGTCCAGACGGTAGGTTTGGTTGGGCGGCTAGAATCTCGGTGAAGTTAGAATGGAAAATTCTGCGATTGCATGAAAAAACCGCCAGTGGTAGCTGGCGGCGATTGATTCATATTCAGTTGTCTGCATCGGCATGCGATGAGGTTTCGCCGGGGCGAGGTCATCGACTTAGCCAAGGTCTTCAGCAAGTGCTTCCAAGCTAGCATCGATTTTGTCGTCGGTGTCGTAACTGCCGGCTTCAATCTCGGCTTTGACGCGACCTACGAGCTCTTCACGGATATCCGGAAGTTCAGCGATTTTGGCGAGGTAGCGAGCCGCATTCGATAGTTCGACCGAGTCGGTCTTGCGGCTTTCAGGGACTTGGACCTGCTCCGATGCGCGTTGGACCGATGTGCGTGGTTCTAGCGCGGCCGCTGCGGTGCGACTGATTGGGGCAATATCACTCATGGTAAAGGACTCCTGAGCCGGTTTGCTATAAGCATTGGGCTCGTCAGGGTTTGGAACCGGGAACGGACTTCAGCGGTTCCGGCCAGCAGCGGTTCAATGCTGCGGACCCCGGCATCTCGACCCACGGGATGCCGACCTTTCTCTCCGTGTGCTTTTCCATTGGCACAGATATCAAATCGACACAACCGGGAAGAAAACTTGAACATAATTGTTATCCCGTGAATAACTCGTTAAATATATGTGGTTATTGATTTTATGTTGTGGAGTGAGCGCCGTTCGTCCGGTAATGATTAGGGGGGCTGTATTGGGAATGGCGTCCGGAAGTGCAGGTACTTGTGAGGCTTAAGTACGATTTGACAGAGGTGAAATGCGTTCAATATTTTTTTTAGGTAAGTGTCAGATTGCTGACGGGGGATGTTATCTGCCGCTGTGAGGGGTGGTGCTGAGGGATGATGCGGTGGGTTGGTAATGTGGGGACGCACGAGGGTGATGCGCGGGGGGTGTTGTGGGGTCTAAAGAGCGGTGGATGACAGCGAAGTTTAGATATGGTGACCGGGTGGAGATTGAATTGGTTGTTGGCACGAAAAAACACACACGGTTACATGTGGGTTTTAGGTTGGCGTGGGTTCAATGGGTGGGGATGCGTATGAAGAACCACGACGGGAAGGAAGACTAAGTATTGGCGAGAGTGCATGCGGGTTTTTGCATGGTGTACCAGTTGTTTTGAATGTCGTGGGGTAGGGTGTTGACGTTGATGTTGCCGAAGCCAGCATCGTTGAGCATTTGAACGGCAAGTTCCTCACCCCATGCTGCACCGAGACCGAGGCCACCTTGCGCGAGTGAGACGGTCATGCAGTGCATGGTTGAGATGGTGTAGAGGAATGGGCAGAGTGGGTGATTGATGTTGTCTTTGATATTCGTGTGGCATTTAAGGTCTTGCATGAGGAAGTTTGCTTCAGGTTTGAGTGCGCGTTTGACGGCGGCGAGTACGGCAACGGGATCGCGCTGATCGTGGATGACATCGAAGGCGGTAATGAGGTCGAACTGGTTTTCGAGATTCATGTCGGTGATGTCGTATTGTTTGAATGTGACGTTGGATAAATTGAGAGATTTTGCGTGGCATGTAGCGGCGCTGATGGCGGGTTCGCAGAGATCGTAGCCGGTGAAGTGGCTGTTGGGGAATGATGAGGCGAGTTCGCAGAGCGCTTTCCCGGAGCCGCAGCCGATGTCGAGGACATCAATGCCTTGGGTGAGCTTATCTTTGATGTCGGGGATCATGGGGAGAATATTATCGTGGAGTGCGGCGACGACGCTGAGTGCGGATTCCTCAGCCATGACTTGGTGGAACCGGTGGTATGCTTCGTATGGCACGCCGCCTCCGTGTTTAAACGCATCGACGACCTTGGTTTCGACTTCGGCGAGGACCGCGATCCATTGGAAGACGACGCCCATAGCGAGCCCAGATTGGCACAGTACTTCGGCATGATGTGGGGGAAGGCGATAGCGTGCGGATTCGTTGGGTCCGTTGATTTCGATGATGTTGCCGGTGACCATGGCACCGAGCCACTCTTGTACGTAACGTTTGTTGAGATTTGCTTTCTCGGCAAGTTCACAGGTATGAATCCAATGGGCGTCTTGCATGGCATCGAAGAGACCTGTCCGGTGGCCGATAGAAATCATCAGGGCAAGTGTGGCGTTGTTGAGAACGGTGAGAAGGTGATCGGCGAAGGCGTCGGTTTGCTCAGAGGGGTTGTTGGGTTGGTTGAATGATTGGCAGGCGTTACACATGTTTTTGCTCCAGATGTTTAAGGGTTGAATGGGGTGGGATGCTTGCGCGACAAAGCCGTGAAGCATTGATGACAAGATACAGATTGCAAGCGGTGTTTTGACTTGACTCGTGGTCAAGTTTGGTTGACTATGAGTCAAGTTGGCAAAAGTGCATTTCTGGAGTGCTTGCTGTAAGAATTGATTGATTCATGAAGATGGGTTTCGACGTTCATGACGATGGAGGTGTTTTGTGGTCGAGGAAACCGGCGAGAAGAATGCGCAGGAGCTTTTTGCACCGGCGGAGCAATTTACAAGTACACGCGATCGGATTACGGCGACGGCATTAAATATGTTTTATGAACAAGGGTTTCACGCAGTGGGCTTGGACCGGGTTATCCGTGAGGTAGGGGTGACGAAGACCACGTTCTACAATCATTTTGAAAGTAAAGATGATTTGATGATTGCGGCGATCCAGATGCGGGATCGTTGGGAGAGTCAGTCGTTTGGGATGGCAGTTGAGAAGTTTAGTGATGGTACGCCGCGGGGAACGATCTTAGCCATTTTTGATGTGCTGGATCACTGGTTTAATGATCCGGATTACATGGGGTGTTTATTTATTACGGCATGCGCTGAGTTTCCGAGTCGATTTGATCCGGTGCATGATGCGGCGGCGAAACATTATGGCGCGACATCGGATTTCTTAAAGGATCTGTGCGAGAAGGCGGGGGTTCAGGAGAGCGAGGCTGTTGCGAAGCAGATCGATCTGTTGATTGAGGGCGCTGTGGTGATGCGGATGATCAAATGTGACAACACAACGGCTGTTACGGCGAAGGCAGTGGCCGAGGGATTGTTGGAAAAGCATCTTGCATCGTAGGCAAGGCACTAAAAAACCCGCCGTAGGTGCGGGTTGAGTGATTCAGGGTATGCAAGTTCTTTTGAAGATGGCTAGATTTGTGCGCTATGGTTTGTCGACTTCTTCTTTGATCCACTTGGTAAGCTCATCCACTTCGACGTGCAGATAATCATCTTTGTCGAGGTTATGCCGTTTCTTCATGTCGTAGTACATGATGTATTGATCAAGGAACGGATCGAACGCTTCCTTGACTGTTTTGTGGGCGGTTGTAGAAGGATAAAACTCAAAATCAGGATCTTCGATGGTCCATTCGTAGCCAGCGGAAGTTTGATAGAGAGCTAGGCGGATATCCTTTTCCTCGAAATCATCGAAGACATCGTTGTAGAGGGCACGCTTGGAGTTTTTCTGTTTGCGGGTTTGCTTGGGCTTCTCAATTTTGAGGTGGACGACCATGTGCTTCACAGGTTCGTCATTGGATGCGTTTGGGTCGGGCTTGGCGTTTTTGATGAAATCTGCACGGAGTTGTTTGAGATCATCAATTGGCTTTGCGGTATCAAAATCGAGTTTGACATCCTTTCCCGCGGATAGATAGTTGATGTTGATTTTGAGTGGAATATTAGCAAGCGGTCTTCGAAACTTGCGGCCCGGGTAAAGTGATTCGCCAACATATTGATAAGCGATACCGGCAATCACAAGGAATGTGGTAGCCAAGATGATGACGAGTCCGTAACGGCTATTCATGGTTTGATCTCCCGGAGAAGGAAGTGAGGTTGAAGATACTAAAGTCGGCGAGAATGGGTAGATGGTCGCCGCAACACTTTTGGCAATGTACCGATGAGAGCTGTTTTTGTAAATGGTTATCTTGATTGACGTGGTTAGGCTTGGTTTGTGTTGAGGATCGCGTGGGTGGTTTGAATGGCCTGCAGATTGGCGGGGAGATTGTGCACACGGAGGATGGCGACGTTCTGTGTGGTGGCGAGGGCGGAGACTGCGTTGGTCGCAGGTTCACGGTCTTCGGGGTTTTGCGCGGTGGTGGGGGAGGTGTGTTTGAAGAGTGATTTATGTGAGACGCCGAGGAGGATGGGGAAGCTGGTGGCGGTGAACTGATCAAGGTCAGCCAGAAGTTGCAGGTTGTGCTGGGGTGTTTTGCCGAAGCCTATGCCGGGGTCGAGGTAGATGTGATGGTGCGGGATGCCAAGTGACAATGCGAGGTCGGCTCGTGTGAGAAGGAAATCCAAAACTTCTTGCGTGACATTCTGATAGGTAGGGTTGGCTTGCATATTGCCGGGCGCGCCTTGCATGTGCATGAGGCAGATGGGTAGGTTGTGTTCGGCAGCAAGATTGAGGATGGCCGGGTCTTCGGTTCCGGCAGAAACATCGTTGATAAATGTGGCGCCGTTTTCGATCGCGGCTTCGGCAACGACGGCATGAGTCGTGTCGATAGAGATGATCACGTGAGTGAGATTGTTTTCATCTAATGTGGCGCGGATGTTGTGGATAGCTGGTGCGGTGCGGGCGATTTGATCTTTCGGGGAAACGCGCTTTGCGCCGGGGCGGGTAGATTCGCCACCGATGTCGATGATGGAGGCCCCATCTAGTGCCATTTGTAGCGCATGAGCGGTAGCGGTTTCGAGGGAGGTGAACTGCCCGCCATCAGAAAAAGAGTCTGGTGTTACATTCAGGATGCCCATGAGTTTGGGGAGGCTAATCGGCTTAGCAGAATGGAGAGGTTCTGGATTCATATAGAGGTAGTGTAACGCGATGCGGACGTGGGTTGGAGTGGCGTGGCGAGGGAAGCGATGTGTGGATAGGGGCAATAGAGGGATTAGGCTGAGAAGCTGAAGTGAGATGATAATTAGAATTGGACGTTGGCTGGAGAGGGATTGGGTGTAGGGATGGGGCGTTTATACGGAGGAAACGGGTGCAGTTCCGTGAAATGCAGTGGAAAATTTCATTGCGTGTGAGAGCGAAATCAGGAATGGACGATAGGATTCACTATGGTGTTAAGCGGATCTCAGGATAGTTTTGTAGAGCGATCGCTCGGGCAGCTACTGGGGAGGCTGGATCGCGAGAGTAGATCGCAGCAGATGGCGCAGCGCGCCGAGAGCAGGCACAATGTTCATGCACCGGCTCAGCTTGGAATGGCGATTCGTGGTGAGGATGGTTTGCCGACGGAATTTAAGGGGTTGTACCGTGCGTGGGTGACGGATGTGTCCAGTGCGGGGCTGGGGATGTTGCTTGAGCACGACATGCCGCGAGACGTTGTGATCTGGGCAAATGTTCAGTCTTTATACACGCCAGAGGAGACGGATGTGTGCAGCCATATATTGCCGATCCGAGTGGCCTATTGCATGCGTTTGTTGCCGACGACATTTCGCGTTGGTGGTGCTTTTGTGCGTGATGTTAGCAGCATTCCAGATAGTGCGTGGCTGGGAAGCGGCGGCGTATCGTGAATTTCTCTTGAAGATGCTGTTGTGTTCATCTAACCAACAGTTAGATTTAAATGATTCAAGTTAAATATAAAAAGTTCTGCATTGACACTGTGGCGTTGTTGTTGGTATGTGAAAAATAGATAAATATTTCATCTGGTTATGAACAGGTTCAGAGATGAGGATCAAGTAGACGATACTGGCTATGTTGGGGCATTGTTTCGGTGGTCGTGTTCTTGAATTTTTATTTGTTGAAAGAACAATGATGGTTCAGCATGATCAAAGGGGGAACTATCAGCACACGATCGATTGCATTTGTAAAAGCCTTGTTGCGTCGTTACGAGAAAGCAATCTTGGGCAACGTGAGTATGCTCGCCTTGCGGTTCAAACGCCAGCGGTACTCGTACGAAATAATGTGAGTGATTCGGGGCACATCACAGGGTATGAAACGGTGTGTAAAGTATGGATCACCGATATTTCTCAATCGGGGATTGGGATGTTGCTGGAGAAGACGATTGAGGCGGATCGACTGTATTGGGTCGATGTTTCATCACTGGCGCCGCGGACAGGGTGTGAGTGTAGTACGTTGTTGCCGTTTAAATCATTGTATTTGATGCGATTATTGCCGGAGACGTTTCGGACGGGAGGGCCGTTCGTGACAGATGCGGTGAAGCTGAATCGTATGGTACGTGGAATTGTCTAGGCTTTAGGGGCCGATGAATGCAGGGCGGGGACTTGGTCTAACTGATGAATAGATATCAGTAAGGGATTTGCATGGATAGGCAGTGCAAGGCACCGAGTCCGCTGATCAGATGGCTAGATGGGATAGGAATGATATTGTAATCAGGCATCGCATTTTCGAGTGCGCGGATGGCGAGGTCGTCTGTGGGCTGATTGAAGGTGGGAAGATAAAGATGCCCGTTGGAAATCAGGAAGTTGGCATACGAGGCAGGAAGCATCAGACGTTCAGCTTTCATGAAGCGGTCGCCAGGGAAATCGAAATAGATCGGGTCGGGTGTGGGTAATGGCAGAATGTTAAGTTTATTCTTTTTGAGAATCTTTTTGTTTTCAAGAAGGATATCGTGGTCGGGGTGATGCGGCGGAGCCGCGGCGATGACAACTGTATCGGTATTGATGAAGCGAGCAATGTCATCAATATGCCCATCCGTGTCGTCACCGGTAATGCCGCCGGGGAGGAAGATGATGTGGTCGAGGTTGAATGCATCTTGCAGGAAGAAAACAATATCGGATTGAGTGAGATGTGCGTTGCGGTTTTGATTCAGAAGGCATTGTATGGTGGTGAGTGCGAGACCTTGCCCGTTGACATCAATCGATCCGCCTTCAAAGACAAGGTCATGAATGAAGATTGGGAGATTGTGTTGGTAAGCGATGTGTTGTGGGATAAGGTTATCGTGGGTTTTTTCTTCATACTTGTTACCCCAACCGTTGAAATTGAAGTCATGGATAGCAAGTTGATTTAACGGTTGATTAGGTGAGCTGTTTTGGGGTTGCCATGATGTGAACGGTTTGCGTGTGACGGTGAGTGGTCCGAAGTCGCGGATCCATGAATCATTGGTGGGGAGGTTCAATGATTGTGTGGTGATGACGGGGGCTGCTTTGGCTAGTTGCTCTGCAAAGTAGGCGTGTTCTGTTTGTGCCTTTTCAATTGTGCCTGAGGGCCAAGTTTCTGTATTGTGCGGTGTTGTGAGTAATATTGATTGTTGTGGCTCAAACTCAGCAGGCAGGCGATAGCCAAGCGATCGTGCAGGTTCTGTGAGTTGGTTGAGCTCGGTGAAACGATCGATACGCGGATGAGTTGTGGGGGATGAGTTTTGCGTTGGCATGACGGGAAGAGTTAAACAGATTGATGAAGAAGTTTGGTTCGTGATCGAATTTACTTGTGAATTCAGTTAAGGTGAGTCAGTAGAGGGGTGGTCTTCTGGGGGCGCGACAAGCTGCGGGTGGTTTTGTGGTTTAAAGTTGTCGGGTGTGCCGGTAGGTGGAAGTGCTTCATGATCGGTATCTGCCGGCGCTACGATGGCTTCTTCAATCATAGGTGATTCGGGAGCTTCGAGTTTGTCCCGGTTAAAGAATTGCATCGAAGCTTCGAAAACCACAAAAAGTGCGAGGAAGAAAACGGCAATAGCGAAGAAGTGGCCGCCGCGCTTAAGAATGACTACACCTCGCCAAACGACGAAGGCGGCGAACGCAAGCCAGAGAATGTATTGTGCGATAGACATAGTGTGTTTCTTCTAATGTTGTGTGTTTGTCGGCGAACGGTCAATTACAGCAAGTCATGAATCATACTGGATGATCTTGTTAATTGTTGTCGGCGAATTGTTGGGTGAGAGATTGATATTGATGCGGCAGGCGGTCTCGAAGATATGGCCACGCTCGACGTTGTGTTTCAATCATCGATAGATCAAGGTCAGCTATCACGATTTGTTCATCTGTTTCAGATGCTTGAGCGATGATCGTTCCGTCAGGTGCTGCGATGAAAGATGAACCCCAGAAATTGAGCTTGCCTTCACGTCCGATGCGGTTACATGCAGCAACGAATAGATTGTTTGCAATAGCATGTGATCGTTGGATGGTGATCCATGCGTCACGTTGTGCAGCTTGCTCTTCAGGTGGTTCGCTATCAAGGTATGCAATGGCGGTGGGGTAGACGAGCAGATCTGCGCCGAGCAGTGCAGTTGCTCGGGCCGCTTCTGGGAACCATTGATCCCAGCAGATGAGTGGACCGATGTTACCGTGTGGTGTGGCGTGGATGGCGAATGACTCGCCGGGGGTGAAGTAGTATTTTTCTTCAAAGTGCGGGTCGTGTGGAATGTGCATTTTGCGGTAAAGTTGGATTGGTTGTTCTGGGGTCATGGTCACAGAGGTGTTGTGGTACAAGCCGGGAGCGCGACGTTCAAAAAGTGAAGCGTGCAACGTGACATTGAGTTCGTCTGCAAGTGCTTGTAGATAGGTTGAGGTTGGGCCGGGGATAGGTTCGGCTAAATCGAAGTTTGATTCATCAAGCGACTGTGGGAAGTAAGGTGAAAGAAAAAGTTCAGGTGTGACGATGATGTTGGCGCCGTCGGCTGCAGCTGTACGGACCATGTCAGTCACATGTGAGAGGATTTGCGTCGAGGTACTGCCAATTGGGACTGCGAATTGGAGTAGTGCAAGGCAGAGGTTGTTGGTGTGGGGCTCAGACATTCAGGTATTGTATGTTTGGCGTAGAGGAAATGAAAAACGCCATGCAGTTTGCATGGCGTTTTGGGGGATATTCTGTGGCACAGATTTGTCAGCTGAGGTTGGCTTTGCGTTTACGGATCAGGATCAATGCAGCAAGAGAGATAAGGGTAAGTGATGCAGCAGAGGGGGTGGGGACGATTGCGGTGTCTGATTGAACTGCGGTGTTGAATGCGATGAGGTTTGCACCTACGCGATCGCCGCCATTTAGGTTGCTGTAGTTGTCTGTGAATGTAATACGAGCAGCAATAACATCCTGTTGTGTGTCAAAGCTGGTTAATGAAGCTCCGTCTCCCACTAGGGTTGAGTCGACAGTGAAGTCAATGAGCGGCCCGAAGTTGGTACCATCGGTTGAAAATTGGATCGTGCCCTGTCTAGCAGAGTTGCCAATACCGTTGGTATTGTCAAAGCCGACGTACCCCCAAACAGCAAGCTGATCGATGTCCAAGGCTTGGTCAAAACCGAATGTGAGAACAGGTGCGGGGTTATTATTGCTGAAGTAAGATGGGTAGGCGGCATTGGTGACCCACGAGTGAGCTGGGTTAAATGTTTGGGTATAGAAATCATCGGCGGTGAGTGTGTTGTCCGCGCCTAGATCAAGCCCATTGATACTGATGAGGTTCTGTTCGGAGAAATATGCAGAGCCTTGGTTCAGTGTGACATTATCCGCGGTGACAAATGCAGCATACGAGGATGTCGCCAGTGAGATCGATGTTATTGCAGCAATCACTGCGGCTTTATGTGTAAGTGCCATGTGCTACTCCGAAAATGATAGAGCTAACGGTTAAAGGTCTTGATTTTTTATATGGCAGGGAAGTTTAGGAAGGCATCTGTGAAAGGCAATTGTTTTAGGGAAAGCGAGTTGAATGTTGAATAATCTGAGGCTGTGCGAGGTTCATCATAGATTGCATCTTGTGATGAATGTCAGAATGCCGATATTAGCGGCGTGGTCAGTAAGCAAATGGATAAGTAAGTGTTATGACAGATGAGCGACATGAGGATGAAGATTTGTTGGGAAAGGAGGATGAGTCTCCAGCTGCGCATATGGGGGATGCGGATGAGGATGTTTCGTGTGACAGTGAAGTAAAGCGAGAAGAGGATTACATCGAGCGACCGGTAGAAGAAGATTTGAGTGGAGCGGTCTATGCGGGCGCGGTGGATGCGAGTGGTGTTGCTGGCGATGTGATTGAAGGTTTGGAAGCTGGGGGGCAAGCACGGCGAGCAGAACTGAGCGGCAATCTGAAGGGGCGGAGTCTACTGGGACAGATTTATGTGCTGGCGGTGTGGCCGTTTTTTGAGTTGTTGGGAATTAGTTTTGTTGGGCTGGTTGATATTGCGCTGAGTGGGCGGCTCGGTGGGATGCAATCGGCTCGGGCGCTGGATTCGGTCGGCGTGGCAGCGTATGTCACGTGGTTGATTGCGATGCTCTTTGCTGCAGTTGGTGTGGGTGCGGGTGCATTGGTAGCGCGGGCCATTGGTGGGAAGAACCGAGTCGATGCAAACCGCGTGCTTGGACAGGCCATTATGATGGGCGTTGTCTGGGGAAGCCTGATTGGTTTTGCGTTGTGGATGACCGCGCCGCTTTTTGGGCGGCTGTTTAATCTTCAAGGCGAAACACTGGATTTATGCACGTTGTACTTGCGAATTTTGTCGTTGGCTACGCCGGTAAATGCGGTAGTGGCTCTAGGAACGGCAGCGCTGCGGAGTGCAGGTGACACGCGGACGCCATTTATTGCGATTATGGTGATCAATGTAGTGAACATTTTTGCGTCATGGTTGTTGACCTTTGGACCCGAGCCGTGGGGTGGACATGGCGTTGGCGGGATTGCTGGGGGAACGGCAATTTCGTGGGTGGTTGGCGGGTTACTCATTGCGGTGATTTTGATACGCGGGCAGGGACCAGACTTTATTTCGTGGACTCGCTGGGAAAAATACCTTGCGGGTGACAGGCGGATGCTTAGTTCGCGGCATGCAATTTCGATTCGCCAAGGCAATCCGCTTGCGATCAAAGCTTGGATGCCGGTACGTGTACGATTATCGCGTTTACCGATTAAGTTGCGTTTGCGATGGATGATGCCAAATGGTGAATTGATGTGGCGCATTATAAAGATTGGCATCCCGAGCTTGATCGAAAGTGGTGGGATGTGGTTTGGTAACTTACTGATCGCGGGGATCGTTGGCGGGCTTGGCGTATGGGGCGTTGAAGAAGTAGTCGATGGAGTCATGGGCGCCCATGTGGTCGGTATTCGTATCGAAAGTTTAAGCTTCTTGCCAGGCATGGCGATCGGGATCTCTGCCGCCACATTGGTGGGGCAGTATCTTGGTTTAGGCGATAAACATAGGGCAAAACAAGCTGCGATATTGTCATGGCTGATCGGGTCGAGTGCCATGGGGATCATTGGTTTGAGTTTTATTTTTTTACCTGGTGCCTATGTCGGATTACTGGTGACCAGTCAGGATGCACAGGCGGAAATGGTTCGTGAATTGGCCACACCGCTGTTGGTGGTGGCGGGTTTTACGCAGTTCTTCTTTGGCACATATATTGTGATTAGTCAGAGTCTGCGCGGCGCGGGTGAAACGATCGGCCCGATGGTGCTTACTTATGCCAGCACATTTTTGATTCGTCTGCCTGCTGCGTATGTGATTGGTGTTGCGCTTGGTTATGGCCTTACCGGGATATGGGTCGGGTTATGTGCTGAAATTGTGATCCGCGCATGTTTGTTTATGGGTTGGTTCCAGATGGGCAGGTGGGAACGGATTAAGGTTTAGCCCCCGGAAGATTGAGTCTAATCAAGGAATAGAAAAAGTTCAGCGATATGCTGAGCTTTCTGTGTTTATGTTTTGTTGTTTGTAATGTTACTTGCGGCGGCGGGTGATCGCGAGTGCGCCAAACGCGAGCAGTGAGAGTGATGCAGGCTCTGGAATGGGATTGATAGAGACGAATTGACCGAGGGGTGTGGCAGAGGTGATGAGTCCGGTGACGCGGAGGCTGGCATTGGTGAAGTTTGGGTTTGAGAAGTCGACGTTGTAGCTTGCGGGGACGTTGAGTATGTAGGTGATCGATTCAAAGGAGAAGCTGCCTGCAGAGACGCTGTGAACTGAACCCACGCGGAAGAAGTCACCGCCGGGTCCGGTGAGGAAACGATCGGCAGGGCCGCCACCTGGGGTGTTGCCGATGACATTGTTAAAAGTGATGGAGTGGATGGATGGGTTGATGAAGCCGGAGCTTTTAAAATTGTCACCGGTTTTAAGATCAAACTGCAAGTGTCCAGCGGTTACGAAGTTGGCGTAGAATCGGCCGGTGGGTGAGGTGATGGTTGCGGTGATTTGTGAGTTACCAAGTGTAGCGAAATTAGCGGAGAGCTTGTCAGAAAAGTGTGCTGCAGTGCTGCCATTGATCTCAGCTTGGGCGGAGGTGCCGAAGTGGGATGTGGTTTCGACGGTTGGTGTGCCAACGATGTCGTTTGGGCCGGCGGTTGCTGCGGCGGGAAGTGAGATGCAAGCCAGCAGCGCAAATGCGGCGGCCAAAGTGAGTGGTTTAAGCAGGCGGTTCATCGTTCTTCTCCCAGTATGGTTCAGTATCAAGCTCAACACCACGTGAGTTAATGGAGCACAGCTTCATAGAAGATCACGCTGAAATATAACATGAGAATAGACGAATGTGACTAGGGTATAACGAGCAGTAAGTTGTGCATGATGGAGAAAAAGCTCGGCAGATTGCCGAGCTTCACTGTGTTGCTTTGTATTGTTATGACATAAATATGGATTACTTTCAGCGGCGGCGAGCGAGTGCGAGCGCGCCGAGTGTGAGCAGTGAGAGTGAGGCGGGTTCGGGGATGGGGTTTAGGGAGACGAATTGACCGAGACTGGCGGGGACGTTTTGGATTTGTCCATCGAACTTGAGTATCGGGTTGCCTGGGAGTATGGGGAGGTTTCCGTCATAGGATGCGGGGAAATCAACCGAGAAAGTGATTGAGGTAAAAGAGAAGCTTGTGCCTGCTGCGAAGTTGAGATTACTACTCACGCTAAAGGAAGAGAGCGAGGGGTCGGTGAGGCCACGGATTGCGGCATGTGCGGTTGGGTTTGCGGGGGCGGTTCCGCCAGTGACACCGTTAAAAGTGAGCGTGGTTGCGAGGTTGACGGATTCGGTACCGCCGAAGACGCCGCCTTGTTCGATTGCGATGGCGAGCGTACCGGCTTCTACGAAATTAACGTGAAAAGCGCCTGTAGATGAGGTGATGGTGTAGTCGAGTGTGGTATCGCCGAGAGCGGAGAAGTCTTGTACGAGAGTATCGATGTTGGCGGAGGCCGTGGAAATCTTTGCTGTTGAGATGGAAGAGATGCCGAATTCCGGGATGGCAGGCGAAAATTGGTGTGTCTCCTGATCGAGTGTTGTGTTGAGGGAGATGTTTGCGTTGGCGACGGAAGTGACGGTGCAACAGAGGACAACCGCCAAGGAGACTACTAAGTAACTTACGATCTGTGTGTGGTTTTTCATTTCTTTCTCTTTTGAATGTTAAAACGCGGCACGGCAACATGATTGTGCTGTGTTGTGAATTGGGGGTGAATCGATGTTCAGGGGCAAAACTCAGACCTGAGTTATCTTAGAATTCGATTTTTAAGTATATCTGTAGGATGGACTGATGCAAGGTTAAAATAAGTGGATCGCTAAGTGATTGTGTTGTTATTTGCCAGAGTAACCGAGGGCTTTTTGTTGATTTATATATGCTTGGCTAAAAGAGGCAATGTCATTAAAAACAAAAGCCTGATAGGCATCAGGCTTCATGCATTTATTGTAAATTTATGTAAGGCTTAACGACGATGAGCAAGTGCCAGCGCGCCGAGGGTGAGGAGTGCGAGTGAGGCGGGTTCTGGGACGGGGGCGAAGTCGACGATTTGGAGGAATTGACCTTGATTGGTATGGGTGTTGTCGATGGCTTCGATGTAGACGATGCTGGGCTGTCCGGTGACAGTGTGGGAGATATGACTGTCGAAGCTAGCGGGGACGGTTGTTTCGATTGAGAGTGAGGTAAAGGAGACGGTTGTGCCGCTGGTGCCGAAGAGGTTGAGGACAGCGAAATAGGAGCCGCCTAATTCTGAGAAGCTCATACGAGAAATGGAGCCGGTGGTTAATGAGCCGGTGAGGTTTTCGTAAGTGATGGATGGGCTGTTATCGAAGTAGTGATTGTTTCCATCGAAGGCACTGTAGTTTCGGTAGGTAACGTTGAGCATTTCACGTTTATCAGTAAACGTTATCTGAAATTTTTTGCCAACGGGTGCGGTGATGTTGAATTTGAGGGAAGTGTCGCCGTGGGTGGCGAAATCAATGTCTAGGTCTTGGCTAGTAGTTGGGAGAAGGCGGTTGGTTGCGTAGGGTGTGATATCAAAGAAGGGATCGCCTGGGAAGTAGGTGGCTTGTTCGGTGTCGAGGACGGTGGTGAATTCGAAGTCGGCGGCGTGTGTGTTTGTAGCGAAGAGAGCGGCGCACGAAAGCGTGAGTATGGCGAATACTTTTTTGGTTTGATCAGTCATTTTGTCTCTCCGAAAGTTAATCATCAGGAATCAATCGTGATGAGTTAGTTGTATGGATACGTACTGTCGAATGTTTTAGCTACATAATAAGAATGCTTGCTATGTGATTTTTGATTGTGTTATTGCATTTTGTTTTGGAACAGCCGAAAAGATCTGTGATTGTGTATGTCTTTGCGATGGCAGAGCGGGGCAACGTGATACACAGGCGCATCATTCTTCTCTGTTGGGGAAAATAGTGCGATTGCTGATTGGCCGTATGTAGGACGAGCAGCGGTCTTGGATGCTCTGATGCACGATAGATCATACGGAGAAGATATGACTTCTCCCTCTCTCTAACGACGTGACATTGTAGACAAACACTCATTGTTATATCAAGACTGTCTGGCATAATTTAGGAATTCATTGTACTTCAAGCGGGTGGGCGTGATGTATAGGTGAGCAAGAATGTTGTCGACAACACACCAAGTGTGCGAAAAATTGTTAGGGGTAAACAAAAAAGGCGGGGTTAATTTTGTAAGAATTTGGTGATGAGAATGACTTTGGAATCTTGAATTCCGATATACGGACCAGGTGTTTGAGGTCAGTTTCACTGAGAAAAACTATAGGCCCGATAAGGAGGCCAATGTGGTGTGGATGGATTGAAGAGAAGCGCCCAAGCTGAGGTCAATAAAAGATTTAACACGGCATCAAATAAGCTGATGTTCACCCTGCGAAGATAAAAAGACAAAAGGAGTTGGTTAACTTGATAATGCAATGAAAAGAATCTATTCTCTGTTTGTGGATCGCCTGCCACCCCAAATCCGCCTCGGAAGATTGAGTGCGACATAAAGTACTTATGACCGACAGTCGGCAAAGGGCCCACCTGAAGCCGGAGCAATCCGGAAACAAGGCAAGCTGAAAACTGGAACATAACCGAGGAACTCTGCGGTCTTGTGTGGCCGTGAGCGTCCTCCGCTGAATCGCATTGATAAAAGGGAGATGTACCCATGAATGCAGCGGCAAATGACGGAAACAAAGTGCGTGTATTAATCGGAAAGCCCGGCTTGGATGGCCACGACCGCGGCGCAAAATATGTTGCACATATCCTGCGTGATGCAGGGTTTGAGGTGATTTACACCGGCATACGCAGAACCCCCGAGCAGATTGTCGACGCAGCCATTCAGGAAGACGTCAAAATGATCGGCCTCTCGCTCCTATCGGGCGCACACAACACGCTCTTCAAACGAGTGCTGGAACTGCTCAAGGAGAAGGAAGCGGAAGACATCATCGTCTTTGGCGGTGGCACGATTCCTCCGGATGATGTTCCTGGCCTCGAAGCGATGGGCATCAAAGCGGTCTTCGGACCGGGCACACCAGCCAAAGAAATCGTCGATACGCTCAATGGTTGCCTCGGCGCAGCTTAAAGGATTGTTTCGTAACCTTTACCACTCGCAAGTAGTTTGCGAGTCACGCGCTGCTTATCTGCACGGCTCAAGAAATAAGCCCATGACCAATGATCTGATCCAACTCGTTGAATTCGCACTTGCTGGCGGCCCCAAGGGTATCCGTGCGGCAGGTCGTTTGATGAGTTTGATGGAGGATTCACCGTGGCGGTTGCCGGAACTTTTCCGAGCATGGGCGCAGGTTCGTGAGCAGGATCAATCGCTTTCTGAACAGTTACCGATGCCGCGGTTATTGCTCGGTATCACCGGTGCACCCGGCAGCGGTAAATCCACCCTCTCCGACGCGCTAGTCACGGCTTATCGTGAGAAGAATCCAGACCAAAAAATCGGCGTGATCGCGGTCGATCCTTCCAGCCCGTTTACTGGCGGCGCTGTCCTCGGCGATCGTGTCCGCATGATGCGTCATGCCACCGACAAAGGCGTGTTTATCCGTTCACTTTCAGCACGCGGCCACCTTGGTGGATTGACGCTGGGCGTAAAAGGTGTTGCACGGGTGATGGGTTTGATTGGCTGCGATGTGGTCATCATCGAAACCGTCGGCGTGGGGCAGAGTGAAGTCGAAGTCACGCAGGTCGCCGACCTTGTGGCGGTAGTCCTTGCACCGGGGCAGGGCGATTCGATCCAAATGCTCAAAGCTGGCCTGATGGAAATTGCGGACCTGTTTGTGATCAATAAAGCTGACCGTGAAGGGTCCGGCACGTTGTATTCGCAGTTGCTAAGCAGTTTGCAGCTGAGCATGGATAAGAAGGCCGATCCGGATGTACTGCTGGTTAGCGCGGTGGAAAAAACCGGTATTGATGAGTTGATCGCGTTGTTGGATAAGCGAACAGAAGATGAAAGCGCGAATTGGCCGGCGCTGCGCGAGAAGCGGATGTACGCCGACGTGAGCGAGAGCGTGCTGGACCAAGCGCGGATGCGTTTGGCCAAACTGCTTGCAACTTCGCCTGAAGAAACCAAAAAGATTATCGAAGGAAGCGTGACGGTGCAGGATGTGGCCCAAAAGCTTTTGGAGAAAGCAAGCCGAGATAAAGTTTCGGCGAACTGAAGTATAAAAGGTGGCGGGAGAAGCAGATGACCCCAATGATCATCTGTGGGAAAAGGACAGGATTAACAGCCCAAGCATGGGAGACACGAAGATGTCAGAAAAAAGCAAATGTGAAAGCCTCGCCAAGATTGAAGAAGGTAAGCAGAAATGGACTGATGGTCCGGTAGCAAAGACTGTTGGCCGTTTCCCAGAGCGTAAAGAAGAATTCGTGACGGTATCGGATGAGCCGGTTGAACGGCTTTACACACCCGAATCCGGCATGATGAAGGAATACAACGATAAGCTCGGTTTCCCCGGCGAGTTTCCATACACTCGCGGCGTGCAGCCCACGATGTACCGTGGTCGTCTTTGGACGATGCGTATGTATGCGGGCTTCTCCACTGCTGAAGAATCCAACAAACGCTATCGCTACCTTCTCGAACAAGGCTCCACAGGTTTGTCTGTCGCTTTCGACTTGCCTACTCAGATCGGTTACGACAGCGATGATGAAATGGCTGCCGGCGAAGTCGGTAAGGTCGGCGTGGCGATCGATTCACTCGCAGATATGGAAACACTTTTTGACGGCATTCCTCTCGACAAAGTTTCCACCTCGATGACGATCAACTCTTCCGCTGCGATCCTCCTGGCGATGTATATCGCGGTGGGTGAAAAGCAAGGTGTTTCCGCGGATAAACTCACTGGCACCATTCAAAACGACATCCTTAAAGAATACATTGCTCGCGGCACGTACCGTTTCCCGCCGAAGCCATCGCTGCGATTGATCTCGAATATCTTTGAGTACTGCACCAAGAGCGTCCCACGATGGAACACCATCTCAATCTCCGGCTACCACATCCGCGAAGCTGGTTCGACCGCGGCGCAGGAAGTTGGCTTCACGATTGCCGATGCGATCTGCTATGTCGAAACCGCCATGAAGGCCGGCCTGAAGGTTGACGATTTTGCGCCACGTCTCGCCTTCTTCTTTGCTGCTCACACCGATCTGCTTGAAGAAGTTGCGAAGTTCCGTGCCGCACGCCGGCTGTATGCGAAGATCATGAAGGACCGCTTTAAAGCCGAAAGCCCCAAGTCGTGGATGCTTCGTTTCCACACACAAACCGGCGGCGTGACCCTTACCGCGCAGCAACCCGACAACAACATCGTCCGTGTGGCGATTCAAACGCTTGCAGCTGTTCTCGGCGGAACCCAGTCGCTTCACACCAACTCCAAGGACGAGGCGCTCGCACTGCCGACCGAGGACAGCGTCCGCGTTGCACTGCGGACCCAACAGATTGTCGCTGAAGAATCTGGCGTCACTAGCACTATCGACCCACTCGGAGGAAGCTTCTATGTTGAACAACTCACCGATAAGATCGAAGCGGAAGCCCTTGCTTATATCGAAAAAATCGATGAACTGGGTGGCATGGTCCCCGCCATCGAGCAAGGCTACGTCCAAAAAGAAATCGAGAACAGTGCTTACAATTACGGCCAATCCATCGAAAGCAACGATCGTGTCGTGGTTGGCGTGAACAAGTATCAGATCGATGAAGGCAAAACCATGCCGCTGTTTAAGGTGGATGATTCCGTCGGCAAGCGTCAGGCAGACAAGATCGCCAAGGTGAAGGCTGACCGTGATAACGACGCGGTTGCTGCGAAACTTGATGCACTCAAGGCTGCCAGCAAGGGCGATGATAACCTTATGCCCTTTATCCTCGACGCTGTCCGCGAGTATGCCACCATTGGCGAAATATGCGGTGCGATGGAAGGTGTCTTCGGACAGTACACCGAAACCTTCAACTAAGTTAAAAGCCAAAGCCTGCTCCAAACGGGGCGGGCTTTATTTCAATATGTTTTGTGTTGTGCAAGAAAGGCAAGAGCGATGATCAAAGCAAAAGCAATCAATCACTTAGGAATCGCGGTCAAGTCGATTGATGAAGCACGTGAGTATTATGAAAACGTGCTTGGTGGAGAGTTTGAAGGCATCGAAGAAGTCGCGGAACAAAAAGTGAAAGTCGCTTTCTTCAAGGTTGGCGATGTGCGATTGGAATTGCTCGAACCCACCAGTGAAGATTCACCCATCAGCGGATTCCTCGAAAAACGCGGCGAAGGCATCCATCATGTGGCTTACACCGTCGACAAAATCGAAGAGCGCATCGCAGAGATCAAAGAGGCCGGTCTCCGCATGATCAACGAAGAACCACGAAATGGCGCACACAATTCACGGATTGCGTTTATGCATCCGAAGAGTTCGCGCGGTGTTCTGACAGAGCTTTGCGAGCCGGGCCATTAATTTGGAAGTATTGTAGTGGTTTGTTTGACGCTGCAAGAAGTATTGCTCATTCGTGATTGAAAAATGGCGGATGGGTTTGCGGGCGGGACAAGATTGATGAAATAAACCTCTTTTCAGTGAGGAAAGAAGACCATGCCAGAGAGTACCACACGCAGTCAAATGACGATGGCCGATCGCATCAAAGAGCTTCGTGAGAAGAAGAAAGCGATTCGCGGAATGGGCGGGCAGAAGCGAATCGACAAACAGCATTCGCAAGGCAAGCTTACTGCGCGTGAGCGTGTTGATGCGTTGTTGGATCAAGATTCCTTTCAGGAACAAAACGCCTTCGCTCAGCATCGCTGCACGCACTTTGGCATGGAAGGCAAAGAGATTTCAGCGGATGGTGTGATCACCGGTTGTGGTGCCGTAGATGGCAGGCAGATCCACCTTGCCTCACAAGACTTCACGTCGGTCGGTGGTGCGGCTGGCGAGATTCACAGCGAAAAAGTCGTGAACATGATGAAGGCATCGCTGAAAACCGGTAGCCCGTTCGTGTTCATCAACGACTCAGGTGGTGCGCGTATTCAAGAAGGCATTGATGCGCTTTCCGGTTACGGCCGCACGTTCTATCACAACACGCTGCTTTCCGGCGTGGTTCCACAGGTTTCGCTTATTTGTGGCCCGTGTGCCGGCGGTGCTGCGTATGCTCCCGCCCTCACGGACTTCATCATTCAGACCCGTCAGGCTCAGATGTTCATCACTGGCCCAAGTGTCATCAAACAAGTGACCGGCGAAGACGTCACCGCGGAACAACTTGGCGGTCCTGAAGCGCAGATGAACTACTCCGGCGTTGTTCACTTCATCGCCGACGATGACAACCACGCCACAGCAATCTGCAAGAAGCTCCTCTCCTTCTTACCGTCGAACAATATGGAAGATCCGCCTATCGGTCCACGTGAAGAAACCATGGGTATCGATGAATCCCTAAACGCGGTTATCCCCGACAACCCGCGCCAAGGTTACAACATGCACGACGTCATCGGCAAAGTCGTTGACAATGCCGATTTCCTCGAAGTCCACGCGAGTTTCGCTCAGAACATCATTGTTGGGTTCGGCCGCATCAATGGTCGCACCGTCGGCATCATCGCCAACCAGCCCATGGTCAAAGCCGGCTGCCTTGACATCGACGCTTCAGACAAATCCTCACGATTCATCCGTTTCTGCAATGCCTTCAACATCCCGCTGGTCACTCTTGTGGATGTCCCCGGCTTCATGCCCGGCGTGCAGCAGGAATACGGCGGCATCATCCGCCATGGTGCGAAAATGCTCTTCGCCTACTCTGCGGCAACGGTTCCGAAGATTTCCATCATGTTGCGTAAGTCATATGGCGGAGCCTATCTCGCCATGTGTGGGAAACAGCTCGGGGCCGACCGTGTGGCTGCTTGGCCGACGGCAGAAATTGCTGTGATGGGGGCTGAAGGGGCCGCCAGTGTCGTATTTCGCAAGGAAATCGCCGCTGCTGAGGACCAAAACGCCAAGCGACAAGAGCTGATTGATGCCTACCGAGACAAGTTCTCGACCCCCTACATTGCAGGCGCACGCCAATTTGTGGATGATATCATCGAACCAGCGGAGACCAAACGCTATCTGGCGATGGCTCTGGACTCGTTGGCGACCAAGCGGGACGTGCGGCCAGAGAAGAAACACGGCTTGATCCCGCTCTAACTTCGCCTGCTCATGGATGGAGCAGGGCGGCTGGTGTGGTCTTACAAAAGGGCGGTGAACCCAGCATGGGGCAGGGATGTAACCTTAGAGCTGATGCGGCTATTAAGCGGCGATCGGTCTCTGTTAGGACGACGCTGCGGCGATGTGTCTGCAGCAATAAACGCATACGAAAGCAGGAATGGCTTTATGTTCAGTCAAGTGATGACACTGGCAGCAGAAGACATGGTCACCGGCGGGCTTACCTTGATGTTCGTTGGTATGGGCGTTGTCTTCACCGCTTTGATCCTTCTCATGATCACGATCAAAGCGCTCAACACGTTTCTCGCTGAGAAGCCCAAAGCAGTCCCTGCGCCTGCTCCAATAGCTAACACACCAAAATCCAACGACGAGATCGAGCCCGAAGTTTTGGCCGTCATCAGTGCCGCGGTCGCCGCGGTGGTTGGGGGTTCGCACAAGATTCGTCGTGTTGATGTTCTATACAAACAAGGCACTGCATGGGCACGGCAAGGGCGCCGTTCCATCATGACCAGCCATCGCCCTAAGGCATAATCTGCCGGAGTTACAGAGCGCGTTGCTCGCCACGATCTATATAAGTAGAGACTGAGGTCAGCTGAACACGCTGACGAGAAGTTGCCTCGGCAGGTTGTTGCCCGCCCCGGCCACGAACAACATAAACACTCAAACCCACGTGAAACCAAGGTACGAGTCCATGAAATTACGCATTACGGTTCAAGGTAAACAGTACGACGTTGATGTTGAAGTTCTCGATGAGGGTGGCGCAGCCCCTGTTGCTACCGCTCCAGTTGCCGCAACTGCTCCGGCACCAGCCGCCGCAGCCCCCGCACCAGCCCCTGTTCCCGCACCAACAGGTGGCGGCGCAGGCGAAGCTACTGCCCCGATCGCAGGCAACGTGCTTGATGTCAAAGTCAAAGTCGGCGACACCGTTGGCGTCAACGATCCACTGATCATCCTCGAAGCCATGAAGATGGAATCCGTCGTAGCCAGCCCGCAAGCGGGTACCGTGGCCTCCATCGCAGTCAGTTCCGGCGATGCTGTACAAGCTGGACAAGTGCTCGTTACCTTCTCCTGAGTCGGTTTAGCACTGACTTCGTCACGTCGAGTGAGATGGTGATTACATCATTATCGCTTCGGCGTCGTGCATTGAATCAATGCGCTCCCGCACATGATGCGATTTTAAGCCTAACCATAAGATAGAGTGTTCGGCATGATTGAACAGATTTCAGAAACCATTCAAACCTACCTGCAAGGGTCCGGCTTCGGCCAGGGCATGAGCATGTTGCCGAACCTTGTCATGATCGGTATCGGCCTCCTGTTTATCTTCCTTGCCATCCGTAAAGGGTTTGAACCCCTCCTGCTTGTCCCCATCGGGTTCGGCATTCTCATCGGCAACATCCCATACAACAGTGCCGACCTCTCCGTCGGTGTTTATGACGGGCCGGTGAACCCACACGACATCGCTTACTACGAAGTTGAAAATCCAACCGTCATCAAATTTGATGGCTCTGAAGTGCCTTACAGTCAGGTTCTCGCTGAACTCAAAGCCGATGAGCATGGCGACGTTGCCGCGGAAGAAGCGGCCGACCCCGAAGAGCTTTCTCACAGTAAGTCTGGCGAAGAATACTTCCAACTCATCATGAAGACATCCAACGGGATGAACTTCACCTCCGCCAAGAAGATCGTCAACAACAAACTCAAAGCCCTGACGCTTCTTGAACAAGGCAAGGCCATCATGGTCAACGACCACGCCCTGTTCCCGCAACGCACGCTTCCTGATCGTATCGCAAAAACTGTTGACGGCGAAACCGAAATTGAAAAACCCGGCATCATCAACCTCGGACAGGGCCGATACATCTTCATCGCAGAGATCGACAAGAACAGTCAATATCCACAGGTCTGGTCTACAGCCCGACAGAACATTCACAACGCTGGCGTCTTCTGGTGGCTCTTTGCAGGTGTCGGTCTTGCAGGCATCTATCCACCGTTGATTTTCCTCGGTATCGGTGCCCTTACCGACTTCGGGCCAATGCTCTGTAATCCCAAAACCCTACTGCTTGGTGCTGCTGCACAGTTCGGTATCTTCGGCGCACTCCTCGGTGCATTGTTCCTTGGTTTCACTCCGCAAGAATCCGGCGCGATCGGCATTATTGGTGGTGCTGACGGACCAACTGCTATTTTCACCGCTTCATCCCTCGCACCGCATTTGCTTGGTGCTGTTGCCCTCGCAGCTTACTCCTACATGGCCATGGTCCCGATCATCCAGCCTCCCATCATGCGGTTGCTCACCAGCAAAGAGGAACGCCTCCGCAAGATGCCCATGCCGAAAATCGAAGCCTCGCGCACTGTCAAGATCATGTTCCCCATCTGCGGGTTCCTGCTTACAGCGTTCATCGCTCCCGGCGGTCTCGCATTGCTTGGCATGCTCTTCTTCGGCAACCTTCTGCGTGAATCGCTTGTCACCGATCGACTCGCCAAAACCGCACAAACCACATTCATCGACATTGTCACGATCCTGCTTGGTGTGACTGTCGGTGCAAAAACCAGTGCTGCGAACTTCCTCACCCTCCAAACGATCTACGTCTTCGTCCTCGGCATCATTGCATTCAGTGTTGCAACTGCTGCCGGTCTTATTTTTGCCAAGCTCATGAACGTTTTCTTGAAAGAGAAGATCAATCCGCTCATCGGTGCTGCTGGTGTGTCCGCCGTCCCCATGGCCGCACGTGTGGTCCACAAAGTTGGCCAAGAAGAAGACCCACAAAACTTCCTGCTCATGCATGCGATGGGACCTAACGTTGCTGGTGTGATTGGCTCCGCAGTCGCCGCAGGTGTTTTGCTCAGCAAGCTTGGCGGTTAATCAAAAAAACTCGCACCCTCTTGCTGAAAAGCAAGCGGGTGTTTTAAAGGTCCACTGTCTTTCGCAACCACGGTGGCATATAAACTGACATATGATTAACGCAAGTTTAATCGTGTGTTAGAACGCAAGCGGGATCATAAACGTAAATAGAGCCTCAAGCTGACAGTCGCTGGTGAAACTTCGCCGCCCAGCCTGAGGAAAACAGATATGCTTGTTTATCATCACGAAGAAGTTGATTCGACAAGTACCCGGGCCGCGGAACTGGCCAAAGAAATGCCCGGCGAGATCATCCTCGTCAGCGCAGACCGGCAAACCGCGGGCCGCGGCCGAATGGGAAGAGCATGGCAGTCGCCGGCGGGTGGCGCTTGGCTCAGTCTTGTTTGGCCTTCGGCGCACAACGCCGTAAAAATGCAGTCGTCGCCTTTAGTTGTTGGGCTTGCGGTCGGCAACGCGATTGCCGAGTTGGTTCAAGGTGAACAGGTGGGGATGTTGGACGCCTCTGTTGTATTGAAAATTAAATGGCCAAACGATCTGTTGCTGGATGGGCGCAAGATCGCAGGGATACTCTGCGAACAAGTGCTTAATGCAAGTATAGGTCGCGCGGATTCTCACGGATGTACCATGATCCTCGGTGTGGGCATAAATGCTAACGTTGATACTCATACGTTAGGATCAGACCTTCGTCAGCCGCCGATCAGTCTTGCCGAAGCCATCGGTCATCCGATTGATCTGCCCAAGCTTATCAGTCTCTGTGGCAAGCATATCGTTTCGTCTATGCAGCGCTTAGAACAGAACGGTTTCGCTGGCGAGATGCGAGCTAAGATCCAGTCACAACTGGCATGGTTGAACGAATCGGTCGAACTGGATGTAGGCAGCAAGGTGCAAACCGGCACGTTTATGGGCATTGACGATCAAGGTCGTCTGCTTATCGAGGCAAACGGGGTCATGACCCCTCACACCTCTGGTGAGATCAGTAAGCTCCGCCTCGCATAGTCCGAGTTGGTGTAAACCGCCTATTTTGGCCAAACAAGAGCGTCAAATGTTCCGATAGTGAACATTGAGAATACATACACAACAAGTCACTTTTTACGTAAAGTGAAGGTTCAAGATGGTCAGTGATACATACGGTTCAACATTCTCCCGCATGACCCCCGAGGAAGCCGCCGAGCTAGTTCCTCACGGTTCAATGATTGCTTTCTCCGGCTTTACCCCTGCAGGTGCCGCCAAAGCAGTGCCCGCTGCACTTGCTGAGCGTGCCAAGCAGCTACACGACAAAGGCGAAGAATACCAAGTCAGCGTTCTCACCGGAGCTTCCACCGGCAAGGATCTCGACGAAGCGCTTGCTTCCGCCGATGCCATCGCATGGCGCGCTCCCTACCAATCCAGCAAGGCGCTCCGCGGTAGCATCAACAAACAGAAAACAGAATTCCTTGACATGCACCTCTCGCATGTTCCGCAGATGCTCGCCTTCGGCTTCATCCGTCAGCCTGACTTCGCCATCGTTGAAGCCACCGACGTTACACCCGATGGTCGTGTTTATCTCACCACGAGCTCCGGCATCTCTGCCGCCGCACTTCGTTACGCCAAGAAAGTTATCATCGAGATCAATCGCGCTCATACGCCGCGACTTTCGGAGATGCACGACGTCGCAATTCTTCCCAAGCCGCCGCACCGTAATCCTATCCCCATCTTCCACCCGCTCTCAAAGATGGGTACTCCCTTCGCCAACGTCGACCCGACCAAGATCGTCGCTGTGGTTGAACATGAACAATCCGATGGCGTTGCTCCGTTTGCCGAGCCTGATGCCGTGAGCAACAAGATTGCTGAGCACGTGGTGAACTTCCTTGTCAACGAGCTCAAGATCGGGCGCATCCCGCCAGAATTCCTCCCGCTTCAATCAGGCGTGGGCAATGTCGCGAACGCGGTCATGGCCGGCCTCGGCAACAGCGAAGATGTCCCGCCCTTCTACATGTACTCCGAAGTTTTCCAAGACGCACTCGTCGATCTTATGGAGAATGGCAAGCTTCTCGGCGCTTCCACAACGTCACTCACACTTTCTGATCCGCAGATCAAACGCATGTACGACAACATGGATTTCTTTGCTCCACGTGTTGTTCTTCGCCCTCAAGAACTCTCCAACAACCCCGGCGTTGTCCGTCGCCTTGGCGTGATCGCCATCAACACCGCCATCGAAGCTGATATCTACGGCCACGTGAACTCCACACATATCTGCGGCACGCAACTCATGAACGGTATCGGCGGCTCCGGCGACTTCATCCGTAACGCCTACCTCTCTATCTTCGTTGCACCCTCCATCGCCAAGGGCGGCAAGATTTCCGCCGTCGTCCCCATGGCCTCACATATCGATCACTCTGAACACTCCGTCAGTGTTTTCGTTACCGAGCAAGGCCTCGCAGACCTTCGTGGCCTCGGACCTATCGAACGCGCTAACGCCATCATCGAAAATTGCGCTCACCCGCGCTACAAAGACTACCTCCGCAAGTACCTCAAAGAATCGCCCGGTGGGCACCTTCATCACGACCTTGGCAAGTGCTTCGAAATGCATCGTAATTTTATCGAGTCCGGTGAGATGCTTCCCGAATAAGATCACGTTCCAGATAATAACCACACAAGCCATCACTTCATGTGATGGCTTTTTTTATAGGTAATTTCGCACATACACACTTATGCGTATGCTGCCACAAGGATAATCATGTCTATAATCAATCGTTTGTCATCAGTTCGCTTTACTGTAAATAACAAATCCATGCTGACTTTAACAAGTATAATCTGGATTGGTTTTGTCTTGCTTTTAGGTTCCTTCACGCAAGGTGCGACAGGTTTTGGGCTCGGACTTGTATCTATTCCTTTGCTCGTTTTGGGTGGCATACCACTTCCGGCTGCAATTGCCATTATGCTCCTTAGTATGCTTTTCGTGAATACGTTTAGTTGCTATATTTACAGGCAACATATTCATTGGCCAACTGTGTTACCGATCCTAATCCTACATCTGATCGGTTTGCCATTTGGCGTGGCTGCGCTGCTTTTTCTGGAAGATTCGCAACCCGGTATAGCTAAGATGGTTGTTGGATCCATGGTCATTCTTGCAGTCTTCACACAGTGGTTTTTCAAATTTAAACCTCGTGAACATTTAAATATTGCTTGGGGATTAGGTGCCGGTTTCAGCAGCGGTTGCCTCGAAGGTTTCATTGGCATGGGTTCTCCGCCCATGGTTCTATATGTCATGGCGCATAAGTGGGATCTGCACCGAATCCGCACCACTATCTGGGTCGTATTTCTTTCCGATGTCGTTCCACTTATTCTTTTGCTTTGGTATGTCTTTGGCCATGAGATTGTGCACGCCGTCTTCATTGGTGTGATCATGTTCCCTATCACACTTCTTGGTACACGTCTTGGTAACAAAGCCGGTCACGCACTCGGCACCGATCGTCTTCGTCTTGCCGCATACGGATTACTCGTTTTGTTAGGCGCGATCAGCATAGGGCTCCCGCTTCTCAAATGGACCCATCATGTACTACTCGCCATGCCGCTTTCTAAATAACACACAAAATGTGCATCAAAAAAAACCGGCAACATTTTGCCGGTTCATGACTTAATTTCAATCCCCTAATATCTCCGGATTACTGAATAATCGGCGACTCGTCCCCGCCGGAAGTTTCTCCAGAACTATTTTTTTTGCCATCAGCACTTCCGCCAGCCCCTGGTGCAATTCCACCTGACATCGCCTCATCTACCTTCCGCATCAAATCCGCATAATCCATCTGTGCGACCTGAAAGTCTTGCAACACCTTGTTCATGATCACGCTTTTATGCAGTTCTTGCATCTGATATTTTTCTTCTACTTCGATCGGCTTGTTCGCCTGTTCCTTCTCTGCGATCTGTGCCGCAAGACGGTTATAGTCATTCAAAACCCGCTGCGCGTCCTGATCGCCTTTGAGCGCCTCAATCGCTTGGTCCAGCTTCTTGGCCGCATCTTGTTCTTTGATCAGTTTGCCCAGTTTCCGAGCTTCATCTAGGATTTGTTGCGTTGTATCCATGTTCAATTCCTGCTAGGAGCCATGAAATTCCGATATCATTCATGCAGCCGCACACAAAGTCAGCCGCAACCTTCCCTGATCCACCACCCCATCCTCACGTTACAATAACCACAATATCGACAATATGTAAACCGGGACACTTCCCGCCGCATACCGCACCAGAAAGAAAACGCAAATGATGTATCAAGACAAAATTCTCGACTACATATCGGATCACCGATACGAGCCACAATCCATCCGTGATCTGGCAGACGCACTTGGCGTTGCAGAAGATGAAGTTTCCGCATTTCGCCAGGCAGCCGAAGAGCTGCTTCAGGAAGGGCAGGTAATCCTGTCGCATTCCGAATCAGTCACACTTCCGCCACCCGGCAAAGAAATGATCGGCAAGTTCCGCCGCCATGAACGTGGTTTCGGTTTCGTCATTCCCGACGAACTCACCGCGCACGGTGATCTTTTCATCCCACCAGGCAATGTGGGTGATGCCATGACTGGTGATCATGTCCGTGCCAAAGTTATGACGCAAAAGAGGCGGGCCGCCACAGGCAAATCGCCTTACATCGGTCGTATCGTCGACATCATCGAGCGTGGTTCGAGCAGTTTCGTTGGCACGCTTTCCAAACGTGGCAAGCATTGGATCGTCACTGTTGACGGTCGCGCCTTGCACGAGCCGGTCATCATTCACGATCCCGGCAATAAAAACGCTAAAGTCGGCGACAAGGTCGCTATTGAACTCGTCAAATATCCAGATGACTTCGGAACTATTCCCGAAGGTGTTATTACCGATGTGCTTGGTGAAGCAGGTGAACCTGATGTTGAAACCGCTGCGGTGATTCGCGCTTATAGTCTTGCCGAAGATTTCCCTAGTGAAGTCGTCGAGCAAGCCCGCGAAGCTTCCAAAAAACTTAGCGGCGATATTCCCACCGACCGTGAAGATCTCACCGAAACTTTCATCTGTACCATCGATCCTCCCGATGCCAAAGATTACGACGATGCCATCAGTATCACCAAGTTTGATGCGCCCGAAAGTGACGGCGCTGTTTGGGAGCTTGGTGTGCATATCGCCGATGTTGCGCACTTTGTCCAGCCCGGCAGCGCACTCGATCAAGAAGCCTTCAAACGCGGCAACAGTACCTATCTTCCGCGTAAAGTCATCCCCATGCTGCCTGAGCTTCTTTCCAACGGTGTTTGTTCATTGCAGGAAGGCGTCAACCGTTTCGCCAAATCTTGTTTCATCCGCCTTGATGCGACCGGCCATGTTATCTCTGAACGCTTCGCACGCACTGTCATACGTTCACAAAAACGTCTTACTTACCTAGAAGCACAAGCACTTATCGACGACGATATCCGTGAAGCGCACAAGCACACCAAAACAACCGCAGATTATTCCAGCCAGCTTATTGCATGCGTGAAACGTATGGACGAGCTTGCGCGCATCATCCGCGCTCGGCGCATGAAGCAAGGAATGATTGTTCTCGGGCTACCTGACTGTGAACTCGTATTCGACGACTCAGGTCGCGTGGTCGACGCTGTACCTGAAGATGATGCTTTCACACACACCATCATCGAAATGTTCATGGTCGAAGCCAACGAGGCCGCGGCGCGGCTTTTCAGCGGTCTGACCATTCCCATGGTCCGGCGTATCCACCCCGATCCCGATGCTTATGACGTAGATGAACTTCGTAGCTTCGCACGTGTTGCTGGTTACAACATTCCGTCGCGGCCTGATCGCCATCAACTTCAGGAGTTGCTCGAGTCTGTTCGCGGTAAAGCCGCGCAGCATGCCGTACATCTTGCTGTACTTAAAACGCTCAGTAAAGCCGAATATTCGCCGAAACTTATTGGGCACTTCGCGCTTGCCAGTCAGCACTACACACATTTTACTTCCCCCATCCGTCGTTACCCCGACTTTGTTGTACATCGCGGGATCGACGCGATTATTGATGCCGCCGATAGCAACCGAATCAACAACAAAGACAAAAAGAAGATCGCCAAAGCTACAGCCAAAGACACGCGCGTTCCCAACGAAGACAAGATGATCGAACTATCGCGTCATTGCTCTAACACTGAACGTAATAGCGAGTCTGCAGAAAAAGAACTACGGACTTACCTTGTCCTCGAACTGCTCAGCAATCATCTTGGTGACGATTTCGGCGGCACCGTTACAGGTGTTACCGGTGCTGGTATTTATGTCCAGCTCGATCGCTTTCTTATTGATGGCTTCATCCGTGTTGCCGAACTCCCGCCTTCCGGGGAGCATTGGAAGCTCAATGCTAATACTGGTGCGCTTGTTGCGCAGCGTAGCGGTAAGGCGATCGCGATTGGCGACCGGTTCACTGTTCGAATCGCAAAGATTGATCTCGCCCGCAGACAGATGGATCTTGTTGTGGTCGAAACCGGAAACGGCAAAGCCAATAAGAATGGCAAGCCCAGTCACAAGAAGCATGCCTCCGACCGCCGAGAGAAAGCGCCGAAGAAACACCACAAGAACAGCAAGAAGTCTAGCAAGAAGAAATCTACATCCGGCAGAAAGACGAAGTTTAAATCGAAAGCCAAGTCCGCTCGCCGTAAAGGCCGATGATGCTAGTGCTACATCATGCTTCGCCCTATGCATGAGATAGAAAGGTTGCCGCAATATGTCATCGTGGTTGAATAGTTTGGCCGTCTACGTTCACCAGATCAATCCTTTCGCTATTGGGCCGATTCGTTGGTATGGCTTGTCCTACCTCATGGGCTTCCTCTTTGCATTCCTGATGGTGCGGCGAATTTGCCGTGTTGGTAGATCAAATCTCGCACCGGATAAAGTTGGTGATCTTATTCTTTATGTCGCGTTCGGCACGCTTATTGGTGGTCGGCTTGGCTACTGTATCTTCTATAAACCAGAATATTTGGTTGAGTTTACTGGTCAGTTCCCATTTTGGTCGCTACTTGCGATCAATCAAGGCGGTATGGCCTCGCATGGCGGCATCATTGGTGTGCTTGTTGCGTGTTGGCTCTTTGCTAGAAAAAACAAGATTCAATACCTGTTCACGGTTGATCTAATCGCGGTTGCCGCACCGCTTGGATTATTCTTTGGGCGTATCGCGAATTTTATCAATGGTGAGCTTTACGGTCGGCCTGTTGTAGATACCAACTTCCCGCTTGGCGTAAAGTTTCCGCAAGAACTTGCGGACTGGTACTACAGCGATCATGAAAAATATCTTGAGGTGGTTCGGCAATTGCCCGCCCCGTCTGATTTTGGTTACTACGCGCCGGAGTGGACGCCGGACATGATCCTTCAGCAAGTGCAGCAGCACAACCAAACCATCATTGATTTGATCGCGCCGATGATTACATTGCGCCACCCATCACAGATTTATCAGGCGCTGCTTGAAGGCTTAAGCTTATTCATCATTGTTATGATCATTTATATGAAACCGCGCAAGCCTGGTACGATCATGTTCAGTTTCTTGGTAGGCTACGGCTTCTTCCGCATTGTTGCAGAGTTCTTCCGTGAGCCAGACGATTTTATTGGGTACCAGGCGTTGGGTTTGACGCGCGGGCAATGGTTGACGGTGCCAGTCATCATCGTTGGCGTTGTCGGTATTATTTGGTGCAGTTTGCGTAAAACAGAGCCACTTGGTGGCTGGCTGAAAACGGCTTCCAATGGTCAAGCGATGGTTGAAGATAAGATTAAAAAACCGGCAAAAGATTAAACCGCGGATTTGAATTGCTGCTCGGGGTTGTAAACTACAATTTGTGTTTTACCTGCTTTTTTAGCGGTATAAAGTGCCTGGTCGGCAAAACTGATGAGTTGCTGCGGTGTTTTGGCTTCACATTTTTCTAGTGTGGTGAGCCCGAGACTCATCGAAAGCCGAACGCAGAATTGTTCTCCATCGAGTACGTGTGCCACTTCCTCTTCAAAGGTTTCTTTGATGCGCTGAGCGACCTGATGTGCGGTGAATTGATCGGTATTTGGCAATAACAACACAAATTCATCACCACCAAATCGGCCAGCAATATCTGATTTACGGACAAATCGTTCAAGCACACGTGCGGTGAGTTGTAACATACGATCGCCTGTAGGATGGCCCAATGTATCGTTGAGTGCTTTAAAACCGTCGAGATCGATCATTAGACAAGCGATATCTTCCTCGTTACGTATCGCATTGGCGAAGTATCGGTTTAACGCACGTCCAAACGCGCGGCGATTTGCAAGACCAGTCAGCGGATCAGTTGCTGCGATATTTTCAAGTTTGTTGACCATCACTTGAAGCTCATTGTTTTTTAAGCGTAATTCGCCAAGGGTTGCTTCAAGTCTGCTTTGAAGATGTTGGTTTTCAGTTTTAGTTCGCCAGATCTCAAGGTTCTTTTCAACGACCACAGGCAGTGCGAACAAATAGTCGCCGGTTTTCATGATGTAGTCGTAAGCGCCCATGCGGACAGCTTTGATGGCGTTTTCAAGAATGCCTTCTGCAGTCACTAATACCACAGGGATATCTTTACGTTTCGCAAGGTAGTGTTCTAGTACTTCAAGCCCAGACCCATCAGGCAAGTTCATATCTGACAGCACAAGATCAACTTGTGTGAGGTCTGCCTCTTGAGAGGATTCAACCGTTGGATAGACCGTGACGCATGGTTCACCAAAGTGATCCTGTAACGTCTCTTGTATGAGAAGCGAGGTATCCGGGTCGTCTTCGACCAAGAGAATGCGTGGGGTCGCTCCCTCCATATGATGTTGAGCCTTTCATCCTTAAAGCTGCGCTCGGTGTTCTGGATGCGCGCCATGATCCATCCATTCACCGAAGCTTGATCAACATTTGACTTATCGGCTTGTTGTTTCAGGCGATTCATCAGGACCAAAGGAGGCGAAGCACTTTTTCAGTACATGTCCGAGAATATGCGGGTTGTTCGTTCTGTAGCAATTGGGCAATGAAAGATAGATCATTGCGTTAGCTTTAAGCCATGATGTAAGGACAATCGATTGTTATCTGCAATATCGCAAGGCAATGTGAAGTGAAAAGTCGATCCTTTACCAAGTACGGATTCAACCCAGATGCGCCCGTGGTGATTTTCAAGAATGGATTTGACCGAAGCGAGACCAACGCCTTTACCTGCCACATGATGTGAATTGGAATAAGCTGCTCGTGAGAAAACTTGAAACACTTTCTTGAGATCTTTGTCGCTGATGCCACAACCCGTATCCGCGATACGGAAATGGTATTGATCATCTTCATGATCGCAGGTAACGGCAATGCTGCGTTCCTCCGAATCTAACATGTACTTCACGGCGTTGTCGAGCAGATTTTGAAAAACCTGCCGGATGCGATTGCGGTCCGCATTGATCACTGGCAACTGAGGCTGCACCTTAAGAGTAATGTCCGCCTGTTCAAGATCGAATGAAAGCGATTGCGCGATCTCATCGACGAGTTTACTTATGTCGACTTGCACGTTCTTGCCGGGCTTAGTTCTGATCTGTGACAGTTCAAGTAAATCGCTGATGAGTTCGGATTGTAGCTTGGCGTTGGCAGTGATGCGTTCGATTTTATTTAGCGCATCGTCAGCCAAATCTGTTTTGTGTTTCATAAGCAGCATCTGCGCCATACCAGTAATATTACGGACGGGCGCGTTAAGGTCATGGGTTACCGCTCGTAAAAATTCGTTCTTATCATCGATTTCATCTTGTAGCCGATCATTAAGTCGCTCAAGTTCGGCGGTGCGCTGAATCACCTTGTTTTCAAGGTCCTCGTTCGCGTTTTCAAGTTGTTGTCTTGTTTCAAAGAGACGATCAGACATGCCATTGAATGCCGCACCGAGGACCGCAAGTTCATCTCGTGTGGTAGTTTGTATCTTTTCAGGTTTTTCGCCACGTGCAAGTTGTGCAGTGGCCTGCATGAGTTGACGAAGTGGTCTTATCCACCAATTTGTTGCCAGCATTACAAGTGGCATCATCAGCAGGCAAACCATCGCTGCTGCGGTGAGCTGTGCAAGCTGCATATGATCCATCACTTCAGGCAAATGATGCTCATTTACTGCAAGCGTGATATAGCCTTCAAGTTTGCGCGTGGTTCGGCCAGAGTTTGTACTCCAGATCGGATGTTTACGTACCACGAGCATACCGCCGTCTGGCATGGACAGTGGGCGTGTTTCCTCAATTGATTGGCTGATGGATTTGATGATGGGTTGGTAGCTTAACGCTGCCCATACATGTGGATTGGTTGTGCGATTTCGTATCAATCTACCGTCTGGTTTTTCGACAATAACTGCGGCAACTCGAGGGTCAGTGAGGAGGCCCATAACAATGCGATCGCCATGATCAGACCAGCCATAAGTGAGTTCACCTTCGAGTGAAACCGCAGCAGTTTGCGTAAGCCGATCTGCGCCCAAGACGACGTTGTGTTCCATCTCGCTGCGCGCAATCCAGTTCAACCAGATCGCGCATGTCAGCGTCGGCATAATGATCAGGATCAGGGTCCAGAGCAGGATGCGACGATAAAGCGATCGCGTGCAAGGGATCGGGCCTTGCTGAGACGTGGAGCCTTCGGCGGTTTGTCTTTCATCTTCCAGTACGCGCATGCTCATCTTTAACTCCACTTTGAGCATCGGGAAGATCATTGCATGACTTCAATTCGCTAGCAGTGAGTATGGTGCATACTGAGTAATTGGTTGTTGGCTTGTGTGGATTGATGACAGAGTCGGCGCTTGTGTTTAGGTCCAGTAATTGACAGGTTTTCCACGATACTTTGGGCATAGTGCAGGTCCGATAAGTCTTTTTTATTTAACTGTATGAGTTGTATGGTTTTCAGAACACGATAGGTGCTCACGCTTAGAGATAGTCTCAATGTGATTAAATCAATTGATATCAGCGTTTATATGAATTGCTTGTGCTAGTGGCCTGAGGGCGAACTGCGATCAATCGGTAAGCATCTTTACTAAACTTGAAAAAAGCTTGTGCCGATGTCCCAAAAAGTGTTGCTGTGTGGGGGAAGGTGGGGTAATATCCCACGTATCACAAGTATGTGAAAGATAAATGGTTTGGTATTCACAGGCACCTACGAGCACACGATCGATGCAAAAAACCGCCTGGCAATCCCGGCAACAATCCGAAATCAGATCCTTCGATCTGTCGGTGCCGGCGAGGGCAATTCGGTTGCGTTGTACATCACACCGGGCGAAGCCGGTCCGGGTGGCCCGAGTCTGAGCATTTACACCGAAGCATACTTTGATAGACGTGCCGCTGAGTTGGATCAGTCAGAGCAAGACGCCGACGAGATCCTGGACTACGAAGAAATGTTTTACTCCATGGCCAGCCGCGTCGAGATTGACAAACAGGGACGAATCAGATTGCCAGAGAGTGTACTCGCTGAGTCAGGTCTTGGAACGGATGTTGTGCTTTTGGGTGTGAAGGATCACCTCCAAATTCGCGACAGAAAGACTTGGAAAGACTACATCGCCCAGCGGCTTAAGGAGAATCCAGGGCTGCTGCGTAATCCTCGCCGCATGATGCGACGATAGATTCACCCTTTAAAACAAGCATATCTTGCCTCACGGACGAGGCGACCTTAGTGCTGCTTGCCAAGGATCGGCTTGCAGACATACCGATTATCTTGCTACGGATAGCTAGATTCGGAAGCAAAAACATAAGCCCAATGCTCGGACGCATTTGGTTTACGCAAATTGCTCAGCGAAGGTGGAACGGACTCTTCACCGAAGTCAGGGACCACAGCGCGGCAAACAGGTCGCTTCACGGACGAACGACATCGTTGGCCAGTCAGTCGCATCAGTGATCGGACGCCCAAGCGTTTAGATAGCTAATTCTGGCACGTTGCCCGGCCTCGGCCCTTCGCTGACTTTTTTAATTTCATCACAAGTGGCCTTTCTTTGTCCCATTTGTGTCACATATATTCATCCATAAAGTCGCGCCAGCGTCTTTGCGGGGTCGTTTGGGGGGTTAGCCGATAAAAAATTGAAGACTTTCTCCCAATATTGGCGAAAGAAACTTCTATACGACTGTTCAAAATAGGTAAGCAGTGGTTTAAAATGGTATGAGGTTAAGGCTGATAAAATCGCCGCTCAGAACCATCGCAACCCCGGCAACGTATAATGGGTAGGCCAGGACGATGCTGGCAAACAGTCAAACAGCTCAGTGAGATGATTCACGGGCACGACAACATTGATCTTTCTCCTCCGCCATGCCATACGGACTCCCTACCGGTGGCATGGTTTTTTTATATCTTGAGCGTGAAGGCATGATGAGTGTTCTGTGATTTGCGTGTTTATTTGTTTAGCTCGCTTTGATCAATCTTCAACCAGATTCATGAACTGGCCCGATACGATGAATAGCGCCGTGCCATGCGGCGATGTTGCTATGACTCGATTTGCGATCTCCTCTCCTCCCAAGCCATCCGATCGCAGGCATACTATAGTTATTCAGGATGGCGATCCCATGAAGAAAAAAAAGAAGAAGCAGGTCGTGAACGGTTTTACACGTTATGTGTTGAAGCCCGATCACTACGATGATTTCCTTGAGCAGTTTTTGCGTGTGGCCAATCTCTCGCGGCAAGAGCCGGGTTGTAAACACTTTGAGCTGTATAAATCTATCGATACACCTGATGCATTTATCATTTATCACATGTGGGCGACCGAAAAGGATTGGGATACGCATTTAGAAACAGATCACCTGATCGCGTTTTTACGTTTTCTCGAAGATGTGGCGGTTGAGATTGAAATTATGGAAGCGACCGCAGCAGATTTAGATGACGCTTCTTGATAGCAGCGGCTTATCTGAAACAAAAATATCCTCTTCCGCGTATACTTTCTGATGACTTGAGAGAATACACAAGGAGATATTTTGATGTCAGAATCAACACTGTTAACCATTATTGCCAAAGTGGTCGCCAAGCCCGGACAGGCCGATGTGATTAAACCTGAGCTACTTAAGTTGCTTGAGCCGTCTCGTAAAGATCCGGGCTGCTTACTATATGATTGCCATCAGTCAAATGAGGATCCATGCGTGTTTTTGTTTTATGAGACATGGGCAAGCAAACCTGAGTGGGAAGCACACATGGAGACGCCGCATTTAAAAGCATACCGTGCGTTTACCGAGGCAAATGATGTGGTGGCAGATTTTGAGTTACTGCAGATGCAGAAGGTCGAACAATAGGATTGATCTGAATGATTCGTTTGTTTATTGCCATTCCAATTGAATTGCCAGAGCCGGCATGCGATGCCTATGAGGAATTGGCAGCATTGGGTTCATTCGTAAAGCTGACTTCATTAGAGAATCTGCATTTGACATTGAGGTTTATTGGAGAGGTGCCACGTACGACGATTGAACCGATTGCCGAAGTGCTGGACGAGTTGCAGGAAGAATATGGGTTCGAAGCACGAACGATCAAGCTAACCTCAGTAGCACGTTTTCCAAGTACGAAACGGCATCCACCCCGTGTGGTGTTTGTAAAGATTGATGAAGATTCAGAACGCTTTGTGACAGAGGTGAGTGAGAAGATTAATGCTGCTTTAGAGGAGATGTCACCATCGATTCCGCGGTTAGATCGGAATGTGGTGCCGCATGTCACGTTATGTCGTGTGAAGGATCAGGAGAAGGCGGCATTGAAAATTGAGAAGATTATTGAAAAAACCAATCAGCGGATTGAATCTGAACCAGAGCAAGCGTTAGGCGCTGTGCGAGCGGATCGCATTGAGTTGATCGCGTCAACGCTTACCGGTGACGGTGCTTTTTATAACACGCAACATGAAGTTGAACTCACACATTTTCCGAAGCCTCCGCAGACGTGATAACGTGCGGCAGTATATGTTTGTGGTTATGTACGTCCGGAGTTAGTGAATGTGCTCGTTCCAGATCTGAATGACTGGGGTTTCATGTTCGTAGCCGAGGACATTGAGACTTGCGGTACCTAAAACAAAATGTTTCCCATCAGTGGGCGGCAAGTTGAGCCAGCGCGAACAAAGCACGCGAAGCACATGTCCGTGTGCGAAGAGGATCGCATCGCCGCGGCAATGGCGCACTTTTTCAATGACTTGATCAACACGATGGCCAACCTGATCGGTGGTTTCGCCATCTGGACAAGCGTGTGTGAAAACAGTCCAGCCGGGGATGGTTTTTCTAATCTCCGCAGTGGTTACACCGTCGTACTCGCCATAGTCCCATTCGATGAGATTGGGTTCGGTGATCGCTTCTTCAAAGCCGGCGAGTTTGGCGGTTTCTCTGGCACGAGAAAGCGGGGAGCATAGCACCATTTCAAAATTCAAATGTGCTAGAACAGGATGCAATTTCGCGGCATTTTTACGGCCAGCATCGGTAAGGGGGATATCACTCTTGCCTGTATGTTTACCGGACAGGGACCATTCAGTCTGACCATGCCGTACGAGATAAACACGTTGGCTGTAATTATTCGCCATACCCCTCCCATCGGCGGGTGTGCTGTATGGCTTTGGGGATGCCGTGTTATTACGCATGACGGTCAGGGCTTGCGAGTGTGGTGTGATGGGGGGCATTGGAAGCGCCGATGAGTGAGGCATACAGTGTTGTGAGCCATGAGCGCGGTTGCAGATTATGTCTAATCATGCATTAGATTGATTGTAAATGAAAGGCGATCAACATGGCGGATGCACACGCGAGGATTGTTTCATTGCTTGGCGATCAGGCGGCAGAACTGCTTGGTTATCAGGCGAAGGGGATCAATAAAGATGAATTGCATCTGCCGGGACCAGCTTTTGTGGATCGTGTTGTAGCGCATACAGATCGTTCGCCGCAGGTCATGCGGAATTATCAGGCAATCTTGAATCATGGTCGTCTTGCTGGAACAGGATATGTATCGATTTTACCGGTCGATCAAGGAATTGAACACTCGGCGGGTGCCTCATTTGCATCGAACCCGATCTATTTTGATCCGGAGAATATCGTGAAGCTCGCGATCGAAGGCGGCTGCAATGCCGTTGCGACCACCCTAGGTGTGTTGGGCAGTGTGTCCCGCCTATATGCTCATAAGATCCCTTTCCTTGTGAAGCTGAATCACAATGAACTGCTGACATATCCGAATCATTTTGATCAGATCATGTTTGCATCAGTTGGGCAAGCATATGATCTTGGTGCGACGGCTGTAGGTGCGACGATCTACTTTGGCTCTGAGGGTTCGGATCGACAGATCATGGAGGTGAGTGAAGCATTTCGTCGGGCACATGAGTTAGGCATGGTGACGGTGCTTTGGTGTTACTTGCGGAATGATGGATTTAAAAAAGACAATATAGACTACCATGCAGCCGCGGACTTGACTGGGCAGGCGAATCACTTGGGTGTGACGATTGAAGCTGACATTATCAAGCAGAAGTTACCGACGAATAACGGTGGGTATAAAGCAATCGGTTTTGGTAAAACCGATGAACGTATCTACACCGAGTTAACGCCAGCAGATCATCCTATTGAACTGACACGTTATCAGGTTGCGAATTGTTATATGGGGCGTTCACCATTGATTAATTCAGGCGGTGCATCGAAGGGGGATAGCGATTTAGCGGAAGCGGTGCATACCGCGGTGATCAATAAGCGGGCAGGGGGAATGGGATTGATTTCGGGGCGGAAAGCGTTTCAACGGCCGATGAAAGATGGGGTAGAACTGCTCAATACGATTCAGGACGTGTATTTGGATACGGAGATAACCGTCGCCTAAGCGATGAATAGGCACAAGTGAAGCGGCTTGCATTAACTGTGTGTGCAGGGCGAAAAAAGAACCCATTGCGTTTGACAATGAGTTCGCTTGATGGGCAACATCTTGGATGAGCGAAATAGGGGGCTGGGGCTTGGCGGTGAATTACGTGGGTTTAGTCATTGAGGATGCCTGTGCGGGCGGGGTCGAGGTAGCTGGTGGAAGTTTCAGGTTCGGGTATGTCTTGGCCGTTGATGAGTGTTCCCATTTGTGAGCAGGTGAGGTTTTCAGTTTTGATGAACTCGGTGTGGCCGTCGAGGTAGGCTTGGTTACGGCCTTCTTCGTGGAATCGGTTGGCGTAAAGATTGCCGGTGCCATAACGCATCCATCCGCTCCAGAGAGCATCTTTCTCTGGGTCGCCGCTGCTTGCTGCGAGGAAGTTGCGGATAGGCGAGCTGGTGGTCATGGATGATCCGTCGAAGAAAGCGGCGATTTGTGATGGATTTTTGAATTCACGTGTGTTGAAGTGTGAGACGATGCCGTTCATGGCGAAGCCGAAGCGGGTTTCGGTGGAGAATGAGCTGTATTCGTCGATGGCGTCTGGGCACTGGAAAAACTCGATGTTTTCGTTCATATATTTGTACAAGTAAGCTGCCCAACTGCCTGCGGGTACGTTTTCGCTGTTGAAAGAAATCATAATCAGGTTGCCTGATGCATCTTTATCGCCGTAGGTCGCCGCGCTGGGAACATTTGAATCACGGCCATGTTGATACGGGTATGCGCCGATGTCAGCGCGATATGCCGCGGCGGCAAGCATGATCTGCCTGACGTTGCTGGCACATTGAATTCTTCTGGCAGCGGAGCGCGCAGCTGTTAATGCAGGGAGTAGGATAGCGACAAGTAATGCAATGATTGAAATGACAACAAGCAGTTCGATCAGTGTGAATGCTTTTCTTGTTTTCATGTTGTGTTTCCTGACGTATTGGGTTTTGATTGTGAACAGGCGAATGTTTTAAATGTGGTGTTGTTCGATGTGGCTCACATTAGCGCAGAATAGCTGCCTGGATGTCTAGGGATACTGAATTTGGACTCCTAAGGGCTAGGATACAATTGGTATATCAGATTTCCTATCAGTTTACATGTGCGCCTGATTGGTGTCAATTGTATTGTGCTATTTATGCGTTGTATTGTGCTAAGTGGTTTTGTGTAGCTGGTATAGCAGCGTCTCAGAATGGGTTGCATACACGTTTGGTGTTTGTGATGAAGGTGTGCAGCGATTGTGGTGCGTGAGGGGGGAGTGTTAGGTGAGATTGGGTTGGAGCAGGGCGAGGTATTCGATATTGCCGCCTTTGGCACCTTTGATGGGGGAGATTATGCAATCTAGGACGGTGACGCCGAGAGTGGGAAGGACTTCATCCAGTACATACTGATTGACTTGTTCAGCTTCTTGATCTGAGAGTGGGGCGCGGTTCTTACCTTTGTTTTTCAGGTGCTTTTTGCTGCGGGCTTGAGGGGACGGTTCAGGTTGTTCTGTGCGATCAAAATGTGGTTTTTCATAGTGCGGCTTGATCAGGGTGATGATGCGAGCGTCTGGATGATCTTTGAGGTGGGCGAGTGCGGCGGGGATTGCTTTGTTTTGTTTGGTCCAGCCGAGATCGATACTGATGAGATCAACTTTTTCGGGGAGCTCGGCGTGTAATGCGTTTTGTCTTTCGAGGGTGATGACACGGGGATCTTGGCGGAGTTTCCAAGCGAGTGTGCCGTAGGCGGTGTCAACAGCGTAGACTTTGGATGCGCCGTGTTGAAGCCAGACATCAACAAAGCCGCCGACGGAGCAACCGAGGTCGCAACAGGTTTTGTTTTGGATGCCGATGGTTTTGCTGAGATTAAATGCTTCGATAGCAGCGTGGAGTTTGAGTCCGCCGCGAGAGACGTAGGGGTTGTCGGTTTCAGAGGGGGAGGGCATATTGGCATGATAGCACGTGCAGAGTTGCTCATAAAAAACCCGTGAATAATCACGGGTTTGGATTCGTTGTTTGTTGGTTCAGCTTGTAGCGGATTAGGCGTTAAAGCTGGAGCCGCAGCCACAGGTGTTGGTGGCGTTGGGGTTGTTGAAGACGAAGCCGCGTCCCATGATTTCATCTTTGAAGTCGATACTCGTACCATTGAGGTAAAGGTATGACTTGGGATCGCAGACGATCTTCACACCGTTTTCTTCAAAAATTTCGTCAGTGTCACGTTCTTGTTCGGTGAGATCGAGCAGGTATGAGAAGCCTGAGCAACCGCCACCTTTGACGCCGACGCGCAAGCGGACTTTATCCGTGTCGAGTTCTTGCTGCTCGACAATAGTCTTGATTTCGCGTGCGGCTGATTCTGATAGATTAATGGCCATGTTTATACTCCGCTGGTGTTCTTGCGGTCGCTACAACTTGCGGCGGCTCCGCCTTCCCGTGTGGTCCATGACTATATTACGTGGTTGTCATGTTTATCAGTTCGACATTCTGACCGTTTCGGTCTCAATTTTCAAACCTAATCCAGGTGATCGTCCAGAAATATAGGTTGCTTGCGTTTATGCGACGCATTTGTGAGGCTGGGTAAAAAGCAACTATTTAGCTGCTTCTGCTTTGTCAGCCGGGGCCGACTGCTTTTCCTCGAAATCGGCGATGGCATGACGGATGGCATCTTCGGCGAGTACTGAGCAGTGGATCTTGACTGGCGGGAGAGACAGTTCGTTCACGATATCCGTGTTCTTGATCTCTTTGGCCTGGTCGATGGTGCGCCCCTTGAGCCATTCGGTCGCGAGGGAGGATGAGGCGATCGCGGAGCCGCAGCCGAAGGTTTTGAATTTAGCGTCTTCGATCTGGCCGGTATCTGGGTTGACCTGGATCTGAAGTTTCATGACGTCGCCACACTCAGGCGCGCCGACAACACCGGTGCCGACATTGTCTGCGTTTTTATCGAGCGCGCCAACATTGCGTGGGTTTTCGTAGTGATCGATGACTTTGTCTGAGTAAGCCATGATGTATCTCCTGTCTTTATTGCTCACCCAATCACGGGTGGGTTGTTCTGTTTAACCCATGATCAGGCGGTGCTAACCATGGGTGGTTGTCTGTACAAGCGGCGGACTTGCGGAGTGGAGTGTTAGTGTGCGCCCCATTCAACAGTGGCGAGGTCGATGCCTTCCTTGACCATGTCGTAGAGGGGGCTCATGGCGAGGAGGTGATTGACGGCTTCGACAACCTTGTCGATGGTGTAGTCTACTTCTTCTTCGGTTGACCAGCGGCCAAGACCGAAGCGGATGGAGGAGTGTGCGAGTTCGTCGCCAAGCCCAAGTGATTTTAGGACGTAACTGGGCTCGAGTGAGGCGCTGGTGCAAGCGGAGCCTGAGGAAACCGCAATGTCTTTCATGGCCATCATGAGTGATTCGCCTTCGACGTAGGGGAAGGAGATGTTTGCGGTATGTGGGAGACGTTTGGTTTTGTGTCCGTTGAGGACAGCCATTTCGAGTTGGCTGGTAATGCCGTTGATAAGCCGGTCGCGGAGTGTGGAGAGGCGTTTGGATTCTTCTTCCATTTCCTGTCCTGCTAGTTCGCATGCTTTGCCGAGACCGACGATGCCGGTGACATTAAGTGTGCCGGAACGCATGCCACGTTCGTGGCCACCACCATCGATAATGGGTGAAAGGCGGACGCGCGGGTTACGGCGGCGGACATAGAGGAAGCCTGCGCCTTTAGGGCCGTAGAGTTTGTGGGCGGAACCGCAAAGCAGGTCAACGCCAGCCTCTTCGACGTTGACGGGAATTTTGCCGATGGCTTGCGTGGCGTCTGTGAAGAAGAGGATTTTCTTTTCTTTGCAGAGCTTGCCGATGTTCTCGATGTCGTTGACAGTGCCGATTTCATTGTTGGCCCACATGATGGAGACAAGGATGGTGTCTTCACGGACAGCGTCTGCAATCATTTGTGCAGTGATGATGCCGTCTTCACCGGGCTCGAGGAATGTGACGTCGTAGCCTTCACGCTGGAGTCGTTTGCAGGGGTCGAGGACTGCTTTGTGTTCGTGTGCGGCGGAGATGATGTGTTTGCCTTTGGAGGCATACATTTCGGCGGCGCCTTTGATGGCGAGGTTACAAGATTCGGTTGAACCAGAGGTCCAGACGATCTCCTTGGGGTTGGCACCGATGAGGTTTGCGACCTGTTTACGTGCTTTGGTGACAGCGTCTTCGGCGGCCCAGCCGAAGCTGTGTGAACGTGAAGCGGAGTTGCCATAGTTTTCAGTAAAGTACGGCAGCATTTCCTCGAGCACACGCGGGTCCATGCGCGTGGTCGCATTGTTATCCATGTAGATAGGCAGTTCTAAAGCCATTCTCTGATTACTCCCTGTTCGCCCGTGGGCGATCTATTGTCAGTTACCCGTGAACAATCTGTGGCCACGGGATTTTATGCCACTCAATTCATGTCAATCATGCCGACAACAATTATGTTTGCCTGCAACATCTATTCCCCGTGCCCGCCGAAATTATTTGGATAACAAAGCACAGGCGAGGCTGGTTATCCAAGTGTTGAGCTGCTGCGGTTTGCCGCATGTTTACTCAAGACTCGGTTTTGTTTTCAATCGCGATCTTGGCCAGTTTTTCAGTACTGCTGCAACCGCATTGGCAGGGTTCGGTTTGACCGGCAAAATCGCTTTCAGCAATCAGTTCTGCAAGGCTCATATCCTTGAAGACTTGGGTGACGCGCTGATGGAGGGTACGGATTGGCGTTTTGATCGGGCAGTCCATTTCGATGCTGCAATGGTGCCCGTTGTTTTCTTTGTCAGCACAAAGTGCAACGCGGAGTGGGCCTTCGATGGCGATGACGACATCGTGCAGCGAGATCGATTCAGGCTCGCGGGCAAGTTTGTACCCGCCTGTGGCTCCGCGAGTGCTGACGAGAATGTCTGTGGAGGAAAGTTCCTTGAGGACATTCATGAGCAGCGGAAGCGGGAGCTTGTAGGCGTCGGCGATGACGCGGGCACTGGCCGGCTTTTCATTCTGTTGATAGCGGCGGCCCAGGTCTGCGAGCGCGACGAGCGCGTAATCCGTTTTTCTTGTCAAACTCAGCATCGTTAAAAACCCTTCATTTAAGCGTTTAAAACTAATTATCGCTTTTGCGAAACACATCAACGACGCTAAACACGACCCGATTGTGGTTTTGCCCTCGGAGCCGGTCTGCATCATATTAGTACTAATCATGTACCAATTCAACGGTGCCGGGATACATTCTGGAAGTATTCTAAAAAAGAACACCCTGGTGTGGCAAATCTAGCCGGGGCAGCACCGCTGGCGTCGTGATCAGGCATGTTGTGCGAGCTTTGTTCAAGCGGGCAAAGGGGTGCCTGAGTCGCAACACCAGTAAGCAGGCGGCAATACAGGCAAGGAACACGTCAAAGGGCGTGTGAGGGGCCATTGTACCAATTTTTGTTACTGGGTTGCAGTTCGAAGGGCAACATTGGTTGAGTGGTAGAAATTGGCACTAACTACCAATTGTAGTTGTACGCTTGTGTTATACGTAGATGGGGGTAATATATTTCTAAAAAGATAGTATTATTAATTGTTGGATGATAACTAGCCGTTCTGGTCAAGTAGGAGCATTGGATGAAGTGCATGAACTTTTGGATGGTCGGATTGCTATGTTTGGCTTTGGTATCACCTACGGTGGCAGATTCGGAGGCGCGGGCGATGGCCTTGGTGGCGGAGATGACGCTTGAAGAGAAGATTGCGCTGATTGGTGGGGATGTGAAGTTTGGGGCGACGGCTGTACCGCGGTTGGGTGTGCGAAGTTTGGTTTATGCGGATGCGTCTTGCGGTTTGCGCGCCTCACCGGAGGCGACATCGTTTCCCTGTACGCTTGGTTTGGCGGCGACGATGAATATTGAATTGGCGGCGGCGTATGGCGATGCAATCGGGGAAGAGTGCCGGTACTACGGAGTGGACTATCTGCTTGGCCCGGGTGTGAACATTTATCGTGTGCATATGTGCGGGCGAAATTTTGAGTACATGGGTGCGGACCCGTATTTAGCGCGCAAGTTGGTCGTCCCTTACATCAAGGGTGTGCAGCAACATGGCGTGGGGGCGACGATCAAACATTTTGTAGCAAACAACACGGACTGGCATCGTAAGCAGAGCAACTCGGTGGTGAGTGAGCGGGCACTGCGGGAGATTTATTTCCCGGCTTTTAAGGCGGCGGTGCAGGAGGGTGAGGTTGCGTCTGTGATGAATGCATATAACCGAGTGAACGGTGTGTATGCGGGATATCACAGTTGGCTATTGAAGGATGTGCTGCGCGAAGATTGGGGCTTTGATGGTTTTGTGATGAGTGATTGGAAGTCGATTTTTGATTTGGATACGGCATGGGGAAATGGCTTGGATCAGGAATGCCCGTTTGGTGAGTATTTTAATGAGAAGGACATCAAAGCGCGGCTGGCGGACGGGCGGATTGATGAACGCGAGATTGATGGGATGTGTGAGCGGATCTTGAAGACGGCGATCCGGATGGGGATGTTGGATCGTGCGGCACAGGAAGGGTCTTGGCGGGGGCACCATAAGGAAGTAGCGGAGGCAATTGCACGTGAGTCGGTGGTACTGCTGAAGAACAAGGATGGTGTTTTGCCTCTTGATTCGAAGCGATATCCGAAAGTGGCGGTGGTGGGGTGGAATGTGGTTCAAACGACGGCGGGCGGGGGAGGGGCGGCGTTCTTTAAGAACAAGCCGTTCACGAATGTGAGTTTGAGTGGGGCGCTGGCGAAGGGTTCGGATGAAATTCGATGGCTCGGGATGAGTGATGATTGGTTTGCAAACGCACGGGAGACAGAGGATGTGAAGGCGAAGGAGACGGGGAAAAAGCCGCGGCTGATTATGGTGATGGATCACAAGGAAGCAAAACAGGTGGCGGCAGATGCGGACTTGATTATTGTGGGAGTGGGTTCTGATTTTTGGCATGAACGTGAGGCGAAGGATCAGCCGTTTGAGTTGCGGCAAAGGCAGTATGATTTTCTGGATGAAATGATTGGTTTGGGGAAGAAGGTTGTAGTGGTAAATGTGTCGGGTTCGGGGATGGATATGACGCCGTTTGCCAGTCGGGTGGACGGGATCGTGCAGATGTTTTTTCCGGGTGAGCATGGTGGGGAGGCGCTTGCTGATGTACTACTTGGAAAGGTGAATCCATCGGGGCGGTTGCCGTTTACGCTGGGTAAGCGTGCGGAAGATCATCATTGGTATGGGCGGTATTTACCTGAGGGTGAGAAGATTGGGACCAAGGCATATTGGAAGCATGATCCATCGGGGTTTTGGGATTGTGAGTATGGGGAGGGTGTGTTTGTGGATTATCGCTGGTTTGATACGGAAGGGATTGAGCCGCTGTATGGGTTTGGTCATGGGTTGAGCTATACGACGTTTGTGTATGAGGGTTTGACGTTGCGTGCTGAGGGTGATGAGATTGTGGCGAACGTGAGGGTGAAGAATGTTGGAGATCGAGGAGGGAAGGAGGTGGTGCAGTTGTATGTGAGTGATTTGGAGAGCAGTGAAGAGCGGCCGACGAAAGAGTTGAAGGGTTTTGTAAAGGTTGATCTTGCAGTGGGCGAATCGAAGACGGTGACGTTGCGGCTAGAGAAGAAAGATTTAATGTTCTGGAGTGAGAAATTGAAGGATTGGAAGGCGGAGCCGGGTCTGTTTGAGGTATTGGTAGGTGGGTCTTCGCGGGATACACCGATTCAGGGGAGGTTTGTGCTGGGTGATGATGGTGGATTGGCGATTCAGGAGAAACCGTAAGGGGGGTCCTCACGGTAGATATGGCAGAGGGTCATGCTCCGTATGGGGTATTTTGTGCGCCGAAGTGGGATTGGGGATATGCGGTGGAGAACTGCAGAATTTGAATTCTGATGCGGCAAATGAAGGCGATGGGCGGTTATAATCGCCGGGACATGCGTGCAGGCTGAGGCTTGCTTGGATTTCTTCACACAGCTTTTTTAGTGGGTACATCGCAGCATGAATCGCTACAAGACCATTCTCCTATTCGGTGCTCCCGGTTCAGGTAAAGGCACACAGGGTCAGATCGTCGGACGCATCCCCGGTTACTACCATGTATCTTGCGGGGATATCTTTCGAAACTTGGATATCTATTCTGATTTAGGGAAGGTTTTTTACGAGTATTCATCGCGCGGGGAGTTGGTGCCGGACGATGTGACGGTGAAGATGTGGGCATCGAATTTGCAGGCGCGTCACGTGCTGGGTGAGTATAAGCCGCACTTTGATTTGCTGATTCTCGATGGTATTCCGCGTACTGTGGAGCAAGCGCAGTTGATGGAAGAGTACGTCGATGTGCTGAAGGTGGTGCACTTGGTTTGCCGTGATCAGGAAGCGATGATTGAACGTTTGCGTCGCCGGGCGCTTAAGCAGAACCGTTTTGATGATGCGGATGAAAAGGTGATCCGCCAGCGGTGGGCGGTGTATGAAGACGAGACCAAGCCGGTGCTGGATTATTATCCGTCGTCGATCATTACAGAAGTTGATGCGATCGGCTCGCCTGCACTGGTGTTGGAGAAGGTGCTAGAGCAGATTGTGCCAATTCAAGAAGTGAAGTTTGCTGAATTTGATGGTGCTTGATTCTGCCCTTGATTAGATAATTGTCATTTCTATCGGTCACCACGGCGCGGTACGTCACGATGATCCATGAAGATTTTGTCGTGATTTTCGGCTCTGATGTGCTCTAAGCGGTGCATTTATCCGTCCAGTTCATGATGTGCCTGTAAAAAGTCACGTGTCGATTATTGCGATCACAATCCCAGCCAGCATTTACTACAATGTCTCACCTTATGCTATTTACCCTCCCAGAGTACATCTTGCTTTTGGTTTGGCTGATATGGATTGGTCAAGCGATGTTTGGGCTACGAAATGTTTACATGTTTCTCCGCCGTGAGCAAAAGAAAAAGGTCAACGAAGCGCGCGGCGAGACCATGCCAGATTTCACTCCCTCCGCGGTGGTGATCATCCCGGTCAAAGGTGCGGACCCGAATCTTGCGCACCACATGCAAGGTTTGCTTGAGCAGAACTATCCTTCATTCAAATTGATCTTTGCTACCGAAGCGGACGATGATGCTGCGTTTGTGGCGATTCGTGATTATCTTGGCGGCGGGTTTTCTGTTTCTTCTTTGCCTGAGTCAGAAGAAGGTGATGGGACCACCGTGCTGACGTGGCAACCTGCAGATGTGAGCGCAGATAAAAAACGATCGTCTAATTTGCGCTTAGTCCAGTTAATCTCAGCTGGGCTCGCCCAGAACGAAGCGCAGAAAGTTCACAATCAGATTGCAGCGATGCAGCTGATGGATGATGGAGATGAGGCGGTGGTTTATGCGGACGCTGATGCGGTGATGGGCGATGACTGGTTAAGAAAGATCATTCGGCCGTTGTACCGCCCGACGATCGGTGTGGCGACAGCATGGCGGTGGTTGTTGCCAGAGCATGGGCCAAAGTCATCTTTGGCAACGCATGTGGCGTGCATCATCAATTCTTCGATTGTGACGTTGCAGGGGCGTGATCGGCGGAATTGTGCGTGGGGTGGTTCGATGGCAGTGTTACGAACGACGTTGGATGAGATTGATATGCCCAAACCGTGGCGGGGCACATTTAATGATGATGTGAATCTTTCCAATGCAGTGCAGGCAAAAGGTAAGCGGGTTTATTTGGTGCCGAATATGTTGGTGAATTCACCAGTGTCTTTTACTTGGCCGTCGCTATTTGAGTTTGGTCGCAGGCAGTACATGCATGCACGTGTGTATCAACCGGCAACGTGGATTGTGGGGCCGCTTGCGACATCGTTGTATTTGTTTGGATTTTTCTCTGCATTGATTTCACTTGCGTGTTTGACGACGACGTGGCCGATCGCTCTATTTACACTGCTTGCGGTGTTTACACTAGACTTTTTTAGAGGTCGTTTTCGTAGGCAAGTAGCACATACAACGCTTGATGATCAGGCCCAAGAAAAGCTACGTGGTATTTGGAAATACGACATGTTGTTCACGCCGTTCTGGATGCTTGTTCATTGGATCTGTGCGATCTCATCTTTCTTTGGGCATTGTTTTACTTGGGGTGGGATCACCTATCGAATTCATGCGCCGCATGATATTGAGATCATCGATCGCAAGTAATATCCTCGAATCCTGACTAGTGTATAGCGATGGATTGAGTTTGCCTGATTACGGGCTGTGCTTTCTTATAGCACCCACTGCATTGTGGGTAGTTCTTTGTCTAAAAGTGCCCGCAAGTAGGCACAGAGAAGTTTGTTGCCACGTGTGAGACTGTCCATATCCATGCCACTAATTACTTCGTGTATTTCTTGGAATTCTTTGTCAGTTTTTTCTGTTTCACTAGTTTTGTCTTGATAGCTGTGTTCGGTCATTTCATCGAGTAGGCGGAGCATTTGGACGGTTTTTTTGCGGACTTTCCAGTCTTCTCGGCCAGGGGTTGGCGATTCAGTTAGGCCGCCTGCAATGGGATCAAAGATATAAGTTTTGTTGTCAGGTAAAATTTCGCCGCTTTGTGCATCTGTGATCAGGCTCGGGCGGTAGCCAGCATCATCGAGCATGAGCCATTGAAAGATGAGCGTGGCTGCTGCGAGATACACATTATCAATTTTGTTGTGCTTAATTGTACGTGTGAGCGCGTCGAGATAACTGCTTAGTGCGCGGTAGGATTTGGGATGTGGATCATGGTCTGCGACCAATGCGCCAGCGACATCGGCGCCGAACATTGCAAATCGTTGTAGTTGAAGTTTACGGCGGAAAGGGTAGTAATCATTCTCAAGGTTCCATTCAGTGAGAATGGCGAGGCCTTCACTTGCTTTGCTTTTGGCGATGATCTCGCCTTGAGTTAGTAATTCGATGCCTCCGCTAAAGCGTTCAATGGCGCTAGGGCTGGTGCGTTTGGAGCCTTTTGCAAGGCCGCGCAACATACCGTGTTGTTCAGTGAGCAGAACTACAATCTGACTGGTTTCAGACCAGTCCAGATGTCGGATGCAGATTGCACTGTCCTTGATTCTCGCCATGCAGGTATTGTACCGAACGAGCACGGTTCTATCTTTAGTGTGGCGAGTTTGTTACGAAGGCTGATGGAGAGTTGTATCATGCACCGCGTGGGCGAGGAAGGTCTTGATCAATCTCGTGGTGTAAGAGATTCATTTCTCCAAGGAGTCCTTCGATTGCGCTCAGACTGTCTTTGAGGCGGAGCAGGTGATTGGTGATTTGTTCAGCATGTTGGAATTGCGAGCTTACAACCAAAGGATCGGCATGGCTGTCGCTTTTGTGTGTGTCTGTCTGTGGCGCGTCATTTTGTTGGGGATCCACAAGTAGTTCGACGAGACGCAGGCAGAGGGCGAGGGAGCAATCACTTGCACGAAGGATTACCTGTAAATCTACAGCACTTTTGCCAAGGGTGCCTTCGTGTCTACCAAAGGAAACATCGGTTGGAAATTTTAATTGAGTTTGGTCATGAGATGCGACTTCCATCTCGTCGCTTGTGAAATCATCGGTAAAGCCACTGACGAGTTGAATTTTCTCAGGACCTACAAAAGTTGGGTGATCATGTTGTGTGATGTTTTGCTCAGTAGCATCTGTTTGTTTATGTACAGGTAGGGGGTCGCCCATAGTGAGTACATCATAGCCATGACGACGGAGTAAACCTGCCACGCGCCTTGCGGTTTGTTCGCGGCCTTTACTGGTTCTTACTTCGATAGGTTCCCGCACGTGGTCCCCACTTCCCGGTCGCTCGGTAACGCGCCCAACCTGTCCCAATAAAAAGATACTGCCAACCAACAATGACTATCGGCTTAAACGGTGGCTCCTGATAAACAACTTATCGTGAACGTATGGCAATGTTGAAAGCGGGTCTGCATAACTGCATGCTGTTCCGGGGGGCGCATAAAAACATACCCGACTTGCGCCGGGTATGAAGTTAGTATCGTTATCAATCAGACACGTGTTAGTTTTCTAATGGCTTGCCAACCAGCTGATCCACACGATTCACAAGATCGTGGCCTTGGAATGGTTTCTGGATCACTGCGTTTGCGCCAGCATCAATCATGGCGTGCTGGTCTTCATTCGCATTATCGCTGATGAGCAGAACCTTCAGGTGCTTGGTTCGAGAGTTCTTACGCAGGAACTGCACCGCCTCAATGCCACCAAGCCCTGGTGTTTGTAGGTCAAAGATGACAAGAGCTGGTCGGTAGTGATCGATCATCGCACCGGCAAAGAAGCCATAGGTTGCGATCTCGGTTTCATAACCAGACTGATGTAGTGCTGCAGCCATGGTCTGGGCTTGGGCGCGATCGTTCTCGACGATCAGGACTTTGTTGAGACCGCCTGATAATTCGAGTGGGACCGGCATCTGATTCTTACGTAGGAAGGCAATCAGATCTTCGATCTCAATGCGGTTGTCGCCGCGGCCTGGCAGTTGGTATGCCTTCATTTCGCCACGCTCAATCCATCGGATCACGGTCCGGTAGTTCACGCCACAGTACTTGGCAACCTGGCCCGTTGTTAAACTGTTGGTAACTTGATGAGTTGCAGTCATTTTATTCTTCCCCTTACTTATGAAACTAACTAAGCCCCCAAGGCATCGTGGATGACTTACGCCAATCCAACGACAAACAATAAAACCACGTATCAGCAAAATTTAATGTCTGACGCGTCCGGAAAGTCAATGCGCCAAGGTCAACAAATTTGCGTTGTCGGGTTTTTGCCACCGGAAACGGTGTTTTGGAGACACTTTTCAGTGTTCCCTGAGGTAGGAAAGTCGTATGACTTTTCCCTATGATAACACCTTACCCGCCAGACGGAACACTTTTACCCAGCTTGTGTTCATTTGAGCAAGTCCTAAGAAATATGCTTCTGATATGTTGCTGTCGAGCAATACCCACTCGCATTTTTTTCACTGCTTGTGTACAGCTTATCCCCCGCAAACACCCATTTGGTGCTTGTTTCTAAGAGTAATCTGGGGTGGTTTCGAGATTACTGATTATGGGAGGTAACGGTAGTGCTTACTTCGCTTTCGCTGATGGTGCGTTCAACGTCTTGCTGTTTGGCGTGACGGATGCGTCGTTCCAGACGTGTGAAGCCAAGCCAAGCGATCATGCAAAACGATCCACTTAAGAGGAAGATATTTTCACCCATACCCTGCCAGCCGGGAAATTCGAAGTCTAATACATGGATAGGCGAGATGCCATCGAGGAATAAAACTGCAAGGTAGGCGCAGAACGCGCCGCGGATGCCGGTGAGTGTGACGTGAATGCCCATGTAGACACTGACCAGCTTTTTGTCGGCAAAATCATGATGGCCGAGTTGCCATGCAAGGATGCCGCCGCCACGTGCGGCGCCGGAGATGATTCTTGGGAGGATGATCATCCACACGATGCCAGTTAAGCACGCGAACCAATAGCCGAAGACGCCAGCTGCGATGACGAGTATGTGTCGTCTACGGAATTTGGTGATATGTACTTTATCGAGGTACTTTGCCCATAGCGGCATGGACAGCATTGCCAGGATCATTGGGACGGTTGTGGTTAAAAGGATGCTGCCCATGTATTCATATTTCATACCGTCTGTATAACGGATGATGAGGCGGATAATAGCGATTTCCGCGGTCATGTTGCCAATACCAAGTATGAACAGCCATGTCATGTATGAGCGGAAATATTTGTCGCCGTGCAGCACGTCATAGAAGCTACGGAGGTGACCGGTTTTCTCTTTGGGTTGATTGCCGGGTTGGAGGCTGCGATGGAGGTTTGAGGGTTGGGATAGATGTTCACCACGTT